>DAIOGX010000116.1:0-5485 GCA_036744995.1 Solirubrobacteraceae bacterium
CGCCCCGATAAAATCTTGTCTGCGAAGGTAGGCGAAGCAACGTCACGGTCGAGGCGCGGTTACGCTTGGCGATCGTGGCCCTGTTCGCAGCGGCATTGACCGCCATCTTGATCCGCGCCTTCACACGCTCGGCGGGTATCTACTTAAAGATTTTTCAAGTAGAATTAAAGGCAGATGACCGCCGTGCATGTCGAGTCTGCGCTCAACGCGCCGCCCGAGGAGTGCGGCCTGCTACTGGCCGGCTTAACAGAGGACCAATGGTTCGAGCGGAAGTCGGCCAAAATCCAAGCACGCGATCTCGCTGACTATCTGATTGGGATGGGAAACGCGGACGGAGGCATCCTCGTAGTTGGTCTGCGTGCCGGAAAGGTCGAAGGAACCGATAGCTGGTCGGGCAATCGCAACGAGCAGATGCAGTCAAATATCGGCTTTTGCGAGCCCCCAGTCCGCGCCCGTCAGCAACTGCTTGACTGCATGAACGGTCGAGGAGAGCCGGATCACCTCCTTGTAATCGAAGTAGAGCCGAGTGATGTGGTCCATGCAAACAAGCGCGATGAGGTGTTCCTGCGCGTCGGCGACGAGAATCGCCGCCTGACGTTTCGACAACGACAGGAGCTCGTGTTCGATAAGGGCCAAGCCAGCTACGAGGCTCGCGTTCTTGAGGAGGTCACGGTCGAGGCCCTGAATCGCGAGCTTGCGACCAGCTATCAAGACGCCGTCAGTGCACCTGACCTGCTCCGTCTGTTGCAGGTCAGAGGGCTCGCCGCGGAGGAGAAGCTGACGATCGCGGGGGCATTGCTGTTCGGTCAGAACCCCCAAACAGTCTTCCCGGAGGCATACGTGCGAGTCTTGAGATATCGGGGTCGCGAGCGTGGCGCAGGCGCTCGTCAGCAGCTGCTGCAGGACGTGCGCGTCGAGGGTCCGATCCCGGTCCAACTACTAGATGCCCAGGCGCAGATACGCGAGCTGCAGCCGGTCCGGCAGGCCTTGCAAGTCGACACTGGACGCTTCGGCCCGGTTCCGCTGGTTCCCGAGGATGCTTGGCTAGAGGGTCTAGTCAATGCCGTGGTCCACCGGTCGTACAGTGTCGCCGGTGACCATATTCGTGTCGAGATCTTTGACGACCGCATTGAGATCTGGAGCCCAGGTCGCTTTCTCGGGCTAGTGGATCTCGGCGATCCCTCGAACGTCACGCGCTTCGCTCGGAATCCACGGATCGCCCGTGTGTGCGCCGACCTGCGCTTTGGTCAAGAGCTTGGCGAGGGGATCCGCCGAATGTTCGAGGAGATGCGGACCGCAGGATTGAGCGATCCGGTGTATCAACAAGGTTCCGGTGGGGTCCATCTGAGTCTGCTCGGAGAGCCGGTTGATCGTGTCCTTGATGCACGTCTATCCGAGCGTGGGAGGGCGATCATGACGATGCTGCGCCAAGGCGGTCGACTTAGTACGGGAGAGATCGCGGAGTCATTGGGCGGCTCTCGGCCAACCGTGCAGAGGGAGCTCAGAACGCTGCAGGAGGCCGGGGCAATCCAATGGATTGGCAAGTCCGCACGTGACCCACGCGCCTACTGGCAGCTGACATAGGACTCTTAGAAGCCTATTTGCAAGCCTTGATTGCGAGTACTTGCAAGTAGATGCTGGTTGAGGCTCTCGTGATGCTGGGTTGCGGGTGGTTTCTGCTGTTTATCGCCTATCGCTCCCGGCCATTTGAACGCATGTATGCGACCTGTCTCGCCGCGCTGGATCATCCACCGTAACGTACGTAAGTTCATCATGACATATGCCGGGCCTCGATCGTAGAAGCCCGGTATCACCCCCGGTACGACCACCGCAAATCCACCGCAAGGGGCGCAAAAGCCCAGTGTTTACGGGTTTGAACAGGTCGCCCCGATATGACAGTGTTTGCGAAGGTCCGCGAACCGGCGCGAATGGTACGCGAAGCCTGGCGGACCAGGTCGTGACGAGCGAGATACTCAGATGGTTAGCCGTCTTGGTGCTCGGCCGTAGAGTCGCCGCTTGTGACCGAGGCCCGCTGTGTTGTTGAAGGCGGACTTGTTATTTGTGCTTCGCGAGCGGTTTTTCTTCCAGTTGGGTCCAGTCCTCTGGCGGTTGCCTCCGCTGAGCAGGGCATAACCCGACCCCCCGATTGGGGGAAGAGTCGCCAGCAGGACTGCCGATCGCCAGGGAGCACAACCGTCCCAAGCGCTCCGGCCCCTTAACTGCTACGGCAGGGCTTCGGGGTGAGAGCATGGGTCAGCTGTCGTCTCGCCGGCCCAGGAAGGGCACCGTCCGGGACTCAGCCGGCGAGCCCGCGCGTGTAGGCGTAGTGGACGGCCTGGGCGCGGTCGCGGGCGCCGATCTTGGCGAACAGGTGGTTGATGTGACTCTTAACCGTCGCTTCGCTGACCACGAGCGTCGTCGCGATCTCGGCGTTTGACAGACCGCGGGCGATCAAGGAAAGCACCTCGGCCTCCCTTCGGGTGAGCTCATCGGGCAGGATCGAGGGCGGGGCGGGTCGCCGGGCGGCGCCGGCGGCGGCGATCAGGTGGCTGTGGACGATCGGGTCCAGCAGCGCATGGTGGGCGGCAGCGGCATGGACGGCGCGAGCGATCTCGGCGATCCCTGCGTCCTTGGTCAGGTATCCGCGGGCGCCCGCGCGCAGCGCATTGAGGATCGAGTCCTCGTCGGCGTGGGTGGTGAGCACGACAATCTCGGTCTCCGGCTGCGCCTCGCGGATGCGGCGGGTGGCCTCGACACCGCCGAGCTTCGGCATCCGCAGATCCATCAGCACGACATCGGGTCGGTGGCGCGCGCACAGCGCCAGTGCCTCCTCACCATCGGCGGCGGCCGCGACGGGCGTGATATCCGGCGCAGCTTCGAGCAACGTCATCAACCCTTCGCGCACGAGCGCCTGGTCGTCGACCACCAGGACGCGCACCGAGCCACTCACGGCGCGTCCTCGGATGGGACGGTCACTGCCTCGGGGGAGGGAAGGCGCAGCTCCACACACCATCCGTTGGCTGTGGCATGTGCGCTCAGCGTGCCGCCGAGCAACTGGGCACGCTCGCGCATCCCCTGCAGGCCATAGCCGCCGCCGCTGCTGGCCAGCCCGTCGGGAACGGGCGCGGGTCCGGCGGCAGACCATTGGTCCTCTACGCGCAGCAAGATCTCGTCGCCCGGGTCCTGGCCGGCGTGGACGGCGATCCAGACGCGGGCGCCGGGGGCATGCTTGCGCACGTTGGTAAGCGCCTCCTGCGCAACCCGCAGCACGGCCTCCCCGGTCGGGCCTCCCAGCCGCGCCGGGTCACCGTCGATCGTCAGCTCGGCGGGCGCCTCGCCGCTCACGCGATAGTCCTCGATGAGCGCCTCGATTCCCGCCGGCGCCGAGACAGGACTGCCGCGCAGCGCCCCGACCGCTCGCCGGGTCTCCGCCAACCCCTCTCTGGCCAGCGTGTGTGCTCGCTGCACCCGCGTGCGGATGCGCTCGCGGTCGGCTCCCTGCTCGATCAGCGAAGCTGTCGCCTCGAGCTGAATCGTCAGCCCAGCCAGCGTGTGAGCCAGCACATCGTGCATCTCACGTGCGATCCGGGTCGACTCCTCGAGCCGTGTCGCGCGCAGCTGCTCCTCGTGCGAGCGCTGCGTCTGTGCGAGCAGCAGCTCCGCCTGATCGGCCCTCAGCAGTGTCTGACGACGATTGGACGCGGCCAGCAACGCGGCGGCAAGCCCGAGCGTGTAAGCCAGCAGTCCGATCCCGTTGCCATCGTAGATGAGCACCGCAACCGCGAGTGCCACGACGCCCACACCGAGCACTGCAAGTGCCCTGACAAGCTCCACGCGGATCGCGGCGATCACTACCGCCACGAACACGAACGCGCTCGCGGCGCTGTCTGGCGCCGCGCCCAGCAGCACGCCGCCAGCGCCGGCCAGCCCATACAGCTCCGGTGTGACGCCGACGCGGTCGCCATCGGGGCGGATCGTCCAGGCAAGCCAACACACGACACACATCGCCAAGCAGATCGTGACTGCGACGCCGCGTCCACTACCAGCCGGATGGTGCTTGGACGTGACTACAGACCAACCGATCAGCGCCAGGCCCGCGAGCCGTATCACGGTCGCGAGGCGGTGATTCACCCCAGAGAGCAGCATCGTCACAGAAGGTACGGGCTCACGTGGCATCGCTTCAACTCTTGAGAAGCTGCGACCGGATACGGCAAGCGGGACCCGCCGAACGCGGATCCCGCCACCGAACGCCCGCAGGGAGCTGTCGCTCCGTGCCCGACGATGGGACCCTCGGTGCTCAGGCAAGCTCCAATGTTGGTACATCCAGCAACTGCTGGCGGCGGATCGCCTGAACCAGCGTGCGCCCGCCGACCTCGAACACCGCCATCGCCAGCAACGCCACCGTCCACGCCTCGGCGCCGGTGATCGAATGCTCGGCGCTGAACCGCAGGATCGTGCCGCCGCCACCGTTGTTGACCCAGATCAGGAACGCGAACCGCGACCCCATCCCCAGCACCCAGAACAACGCCGACGCCCAGCCGGCGCGAACCAGCACCTCGCCGTCCTCGTCGCGGCGCATCAGAACCGTCTGACCACTGGCGACCCCGATCAGCAATCCAACCAACGCGAGCACCCCCACCAACACCAGATCGTTGCCCGCGGTGGGGATGCCATGCAGGTAATTGTCGACCGCCACTGCGACGATCACAAGCGGACGAACGAGCGAACGAATAGTCAGGCTGCGCTCCTTGATCTGAACAAGAACGAGAAGCACCAGAGCAGAATCGATGAGATAATCAGTAATTGTCATGGGCTCATCGTCGCCCCGATAGGCCCCCCGCACATCGGCGCCCGGATTGATCTGCGGGTGGAAATCGCGCCGGATCTCAACCCACGGGTGGAGACCGCGACGTCCACCGAGCCTCCTCGGCGCAGACGATGCCGGTCGCGGCTGCCAATGCCCTTAGGAGATCGCCACGTGTCGGAGGCCGCGATCACGTTCGCGGCCTCCGACGTCTCAGCGCTCAGTCCGCTCGTCGGCGGCGAGAGTTGTGCGTTCCCGAGTAACGCTAGCCCACCCGACCGACCGTACCCACCGCCACGTCGTCGCGCTCGACGCCTTTGCGCCGACACCCGAACACGGGCTCCCGGCGTCAACTGCTCGAGGTCGCCCTGCGGACGTCGCGACCTTTCGCATCGCGGGTCCGCGATGGCACAGCTCCGGGTCCTCCGCTGCTCGGGCCGGTCTTTAGGCGATCCTGGCCAGTGCGGGGATGGGGGCGGGGCGGTCGGGTGGGACGCAGACCATTCCCTCGCTGAACCCGGCCGAGCCGATCCCGAACGCGGCGTTGAGCCGGTCGAGGTTGACGAGCGTCAGCAGCGCGGTGATCTCGACGAGCTGCGCGTCGCTGAAGTGCTCCTTCATCCGGGCGAACAGCTCGTCGGTGACCTCGACCGGTGTGCGCATCACCGCGACCGTGTAGTC
>DAIOGX010000117.1:0-5463 GCA_036744995.1 Solirubrobacteraceae bacterium
CCGAGCAGCGCGGGCAGCCAGTGGCAATAGGCGTCGCGGCCGACGCCGACGAAGCGGGTGGAGACGTCATACACCTCGCCCGAGCCCCAGTCCTGCAATTGCGCGAGACGACAGCGCGCGCCATCTTCCAAGTACAGCTCGAACGCCCCCGCGTGCAGCGCCTGACCCTCGGAGAAATCCTCGGCGAGGTCGTACTCGTGCACGCGGAACTCGCTCGTCTTGCCGCCGATCACAAGCGTGCGTCCGTACTGCGCCACCCCGGGGCCATCGATCGCGTAGACGATCTCGAACGGCTCCTCGACCACCACGCCCGCGGGGACGTACAGGAACGCCCCACCGCTCCAGAACGCGGCGTTAGCGGCCTCGAGCTTGTGACGGTCGATCGTCAGGCGCTTGGAATACCAGGGCGTGACCAGCTCCGGGTGCTCACGGAAAGCAGCCTCCAGCGAGCACAGGATCACGCCGCGCGCCCGCAGCTCCGGGTTGAGCTCGATATCGACGACCGCGCCGTCGCGCTGCACGAGCCTGCCGGCCCGGGGACGGTCGGGAAGCGTGCGCTCGACCACTCCCGGCAGCGGGCCGGGCGCTGGCCGGCGAACCTCTAGCGCGTCGAGGTCGAGGCTCGCAAGGGTGGTCGTCCAGAACCCCGAGCGCCGCCAGACGGGCAGCTCGGAGCTCTTATACACCGCGAGCGCCGCCTCGCGCAGCTGCCCCAGTGTGTGCTGTCCATCGCCCGCCCCGGCGCCGCCGAGCGCGTGGTAGAGGGTGGCCTCGCGATGGCGCCCGGGCTTGACTTTGATCGAGTCCCGCCCACCCGCGCCGTTGCCCGCACCTGTGATCCTGCTGCTCGGAGGCCCGTCTGGCATCGTCGCGTCGCCCAGCTTAGACAACGCTGTCACCAGCTGCCAACGCGCCCGCGCCGACCTCCTGACGGATCTGGTCGTAGCCCTCACGCTCCAAGCGCTCGACCAGCTCCACGCCACCCTCGAGAACGATCCGCCCATCCATCAGGATGTGTACGAACTGAGGCTTCACGTAGTGGAGGATTCGCTGGTAGTGGGTGATGATCAGCGCGCCCAGATCCTGCTCATCGTGCAGTCGCTGGACGCCCTCGGCGACCGTTCGCAGCGCATCGATGTCCAACCCGGAGTCGGTCTCGTCGAGAATCGCGATGTCGGGCGTGAGCATCGCCATTTGCAGGATCTCCGCCCGCTTCTTCTCGCCGCCGGAGAAGCCGTCGTTGAGGTGGCGCGACGTGAAGGCTTTATCGACGTCCAGCAGCTCGATCGCGTGCTGGAGCTGGGTGCGGAACTCCTTCACTCCGATTGGCTCCTCGCGCTTGGCGTTGATGGCCATGCGCAGGAAGTTCGCGACTGACACGCCCGGGATCGAGACGGGGTACTGGAAGGCAAGAAACAGCCCCGCCTTGGCGCGCTCGTGCGGTTCTGACTCGGTGATGTCCTCGCCCTTGAAGGTGATGCTGCCCTCGGTGATCTCATATGAGGGATGACCGAGCAGGGTGTTGGCGAGCGTCGACTTGCCCGAGCCGTTGGGTCCCATCAACGCGTGGATCTCGCCGCGCGAGATGTCGAGGTCGACGCCGCGGAGGATCTCACGGTCCTCGGTGCGCACATGCAGGTCTCTGATCTCTAGGTCGGCCATGTTCTGTGGTCAAGCTCCAGTTGTGATTGGTTCGGGTTCGGGGTCAATCGACTTCAGTGCTCCGCGTGCCAACTTGGTCTTCTGGGCCCGTGGGAGGGGGGCTCCATTTGCAAGAGAAGCGCTGTCCTTGAGTGGATTCAGCAGCGCGGGGGCGAGCACGAGGTCGGCGAGGGTCGTCTCCTGCAAAGTGCGCACGATCGCAAAACGCACGCGCGTCCACAGCAGCTTCGTGGGGCAGACGTGGGCGGGATTGGACTCACGTGAACACACGATCGACCCGTCGGACGCCTGAGAGATGCACTCGATCGGCGCGATCGACCCCTCCAACGCCTCGACGACCTCGGCCATCGTGATCTCCACGGGCGAGCGCGCGAGCAGGTAGCCCCCGCGCGAGCCGCGCCGCGAGTCGACGAGCCCAGCCTTGCGCAAGCGCGCGACGAGGTGCTCCAGGTAGGCGAGCGGCAACCCATCGTGCTCGGCGATCTCCGCAAGCGGGATCGGATCCTCGCCGGCTCGCCGAGCCAACTCGACCATCACGCGCACGCCGTACTCGGCCTTGGTTGAGAACATCATCGTGAATGCCTACCCATTTGGGGGGAGGTCGGGAGGGGGCCTGCCCCCTCCCGCTCAGATCATCATCGTCGCATTTCCTACCTGCGGGCTAGGGTATCAGTGGGGCGTAGCGTCTCAGGTGGATTCTTTGCAGGAGACCCGTGAGCTGGTTGACCGTGACAGCCCTGTCGGCGCCGGTCGCCACACCTGCTGTTCGCGCGTGAGCCCATCTGCGTCTGCATGACGCGTTTATGGCTGGGATTGGAGACGGCGGATGTCGTGGGCGAGCGATTCGGGAGTGAGCTGTTCGGACTGGAACAGAACCCGCTCGCGGCCGCTCGAGTCGAGTAGGAGGACCGAGGCGTAGTTGTCGAACGCGGCGCGTCCAGCGCTCGCGGGGGTGGCGCCGTAGGACCGCCAGATCGGCCGTAGCTGCGCGAGTGAGCCGGTCAGGTAGTGGACGCGTCCGGTGAGCGAGACTGCGCGCAGGAAGGCGCGCACGCGAGCGGGCGTGTCCGCCGCGGGGTCGGCGCTGACGAACAGGACAGGGACGGGGTGGGGGGGGTGGGTACCTAATTCATCGAGCGCTCCTCGGATCTGCTGGGCGATGACGATGCAGGTGGGCCCGCAGGTGGAGTAGAGGAAAGCAAGGACGACGACCTGCCCGTGGTACTCAGACAGCGATACGAGGTCGCCTTCCTCGGACTCGTCGGTGAGCGTGAAGTCATGTGGGGGTCCATTCGCGGGCAGGGCCGCGCCGTCGAAGGTCGAGGTAATCGGTGACGATCCGGTCGAGGTCGCGCTGGACGAGGGACCCGCCGAGGAGGAGGACGTGTCCAGTGACCCACCGGAGCACCCGTTCAGGATGAGGGCAAGCGTAGGCGCAGCCGCCAGCGCGGCTGCGACGGCGAGCAGGGCGGACCGGGAGCGTGGGCGCACACCGTTCAGGGTATGGGAGGGCAAGGGCGATGTTATGTCTGCCCACTGGTGCAGGAGTTCGAGAGTGATATGGCGTACATACGAGGCGATGGGCTTCCGCCGAATCTCTATGGCGACAACGGCCGTTGCGCTCGGGCTCCTCGGCGCGCTTGCGATCGCGCCCGCGGCCGGGGCCTCCGCCGCGAGCGTCGCGCTGCCCCTGTCGTCGATTGCGCAGGGCACACCCACAACTCCCGCCGTGCCGGCGCCGGCGAACGACGAACGGGCCAACGCGCAGCCGATCCGCAGCCTGCCCGCCTCGATCAACGGCACGACGGTGGGCGCCACGGTCGAACCGGGCGAACGCGAATCCGCGTGCGGTGTGCAGACGGTCAACTCGGTCTGGTACAGCCTGCGCCCCTCGAGCGCTCAGCGGATCGGACTCGACCTGGCGGCCGCCGGCGAGCTCGACGGCACGATCGACGTCTATCACGCCGTGCGCTCGCAACTGGAGTCCGTCGTCTGTCAGCAAACGGAATCGCACGGCAAGGCCTCGCTCACGTTCAAGGCCTCCAAGAACGGTCTCTATCTGATCCGCGTGGCCGCGCTTGCAAGCTCGCAGCTGGCGAACTTCTCGCTCGAAGTGTTCCTACCGACCCCCGCGATCGGGCCACCGGGCGCGCCGCTGCCCTCCGGCGGAGTCAACGGGCAGGTCGATCGCATCCAGAACATCAACGCCGCCTACTCGTTCACGATGCGCGCGGGCGTCAGCTACCTGATCAACCTCGCCAACAAGACCGAAGGGGCGTGCGTGAGCGGCGCGCTGTTCGCTCCCGGCACGAGATCCTTCGGAGGGGAAGAAGAAGAATCGGGCTCCGCGCTGCTGCACATCCGCTGCGGCGGCTACCGGCTGTTCACCCCCGGCCCGGGCGAAGGCGGCCGCTACAGCTTCGAGGTCACCCCGCGCACCTCCCACCGCGGCATCCAGCGCTTCCACCTGCAGGTCGCCCCCGCGGGCCCCGCGGAAACGGCTCCCGGGCTCGTACTGGGCAACTACGCCCACGCGCACGGGCGACTGGACGGCCGTGGCGTGCGCGTGCTGCGCCTGTACCGCCTCGACGTCACCAGCCACTCGAACCTCACGCTCAAGCTGATCGCCCCCGGCTCCGCCGACTTCAACCTGCAATTGCGCAACCAGAACGGCAACGTGATCGCATGCCAGTGCGGCGGCTCGGGCTCGCAAACCCTCCAGCATCAGCTGGTCCCCGGCCGCTACTACGCGGTCGTCTCCGCGCGCGACGCGACCGCCGGCAACTTTACTTTGGTGCGCGAGTCTCGCACGATCACCTCGACCTCGCTCTCGTTCTCCTCCGCGAAGGCTTCGCCGGGCGAAGGACTGGACATCGACGTCAAGGTCTCACCCGCCGCTTCCGGCCCGGTCGTGATTGAGATCGAACGCTTCGACCCCGTCTTCGGCTGGCAGTTCTACCGGCAGGAAACCGCTTTCGTCAGCGAAGGGGCGGTGAGCGTCCCGTTCGTCGCGCCCGCCGTCGGTCGCTGGCGAGCGAAGGCCACCTACAAGGGATCGCTCACCGCGAGCCCAAGCGCCGTCGGCCATACGTACCTGCTCGTCTCCTGAACCTCGCCGCGCTCCGGGTGGGCGCAAGGCGCTTGGGCATATCCGGCCGAAGGCCGGAAGCAGCTTCAATGCCTAGCCAAGTACCGCTATACTTTGTGAAGTCTCCATGAATCCCGACCGTGGTTTAGGAGTTTCGAGATGAGTCCGTCCGGAGCAGAGCTTCTCCGTCAAGTGAAGAGCCAGATCGACGAGGTTGACCCCTCGGAGGTGCACGAGCTGATCGACGAGGGCGTCGCGGTCATCGACGTGCGCGAGATCGACGAGTTCGCCACCGGACACCTTCCCGGCGCCAGGCACGTACCCCGCAGCTATCTCGAGACGCGGATCGAGGGCGTCGTGCCCGACCACTCCACGCAGGTCATCCTCTACTGCCAGTCGGGCAACCGCTCCGCGTACGGCGCGCGCACGCTCACCGAGGACATGGGCTACGAGCACGTGCGGTCGATGACCGGGGGCATCACGCTGTGGAAGGACCGTGGCTACGAGGTGGTCGTGCCGCGCGCGCTCAGCGCCGAGCAGCGCGACCGCTACTCGCGCCACCTGCTGATCCCCGAGATCGGCGTTGGCGGCCAGCAGAAGCTGCTCGACGCGAAGGTGCTGCTGCTGGGGGCGGGCGGGCTCGGCTCGCCCACGGCGCTGTACCTGGCGGCCGCAGGCGTGGGCACGCTCGGGATCGTCGACGACGATGTCGT
>DAIOGX010000118.1:0-5422 GCA_036744995.1 Solirubrobacteraceae bacterium
AGGCGATCGGCACGGTCGCGCAGCCACGTCAGCGAACGCGGGGCGCCACACTGCTCGCGCCAGCCATCGAGGACACTCTCCAGCCGTTCGCGATCGACGACGGTCGCGAGCACCTCCACCTGGCCACCGCCCTGCTCGGGAGGGCCCAGCCGGACGAGGTAGAGCTCGCCGGTGTCGCTCACCCATGCCGCGCGGTAGGGCGGATCGCAGGCATCCTCACGCCACAACAGGCCGATGTCCAGCTCGCGAGAGTGGATGCGGCGGGGATCGGCAGTGTAGAAGCTGGCGAGGGAGCGATAGCGCGGGCAAGGAGCCTCGAGTCGCTCGCGATCCGTTCGGGTCATTTGGCACCACCCATCTTGCTCGAGAGGAAAGGTCGTGACAAGACTGCTCCGCGGTCCTAAACGAGGGGTTACGAAGCTGTAAGGATTTGGGGATTTGGGCACCACAGCCTGCGATACAGACTCCCGGGATACCGCCACTCATCGCCCCAGAAGCCATTGGCGCCATCCATTGGCGCCGCCCAGAGCCGCCCAGAAGTCACCGGCCCCGAAGGGCCGGTGACGCCAGGGATCGGATCGTACGCGCGGAACGCCTCAGGGGTTGAGACGCTTCTTCAGCGCGCTTGCCGCGGAGAACTTCGCGGCCTTGCTGGCCGCGATGTTGATCGTCGCGCCAGTGGACGGGTTGCGTCCCTGCCGTGCAGCACGCTGGCTGACGCTGAACTTGCCGAAGCCTGCAAGCGCGACCTCACCCCCGCCGGCCAGCTCATCGGAGACCGCCTCGATTGCCGTCTCTATCGCCTGCCGGGCCTGGCTGGCGGCCAACCCGGTGCGCTCCGCAACCTGCTCAGCTAGCTCGTTCTTGGTCATGCCACTCCCTTCTCAGGTGTCTTTGCTACCCGCAGGCTAACCGCTCCGAAGGACGACAACACGCGCAAACGCTGGATTCGTGCACCGAAGAAGCCCTAATTTCCGGGGAACTTGTAGCGAAGAGGATCGATATAGCCGCCACGAGAACGCCTCGAGCCCCCGCGAGCGCACCTCGAACGCGCCTGAAAGTCAGGCCGATACCCGTGCCGGGGGGGCCACGCGGCGCTCCGTGGCCGGCGCCGAGCGGGAGGCCAGCGGTCCCGCCGCGCAGGCCGCCCACAAGGTGGCCAACCAGGTCGCGCTGGCCAGGCCCACGTGCACCCAGACAAGCTCTGTGGGGAGATGCGTCTCGTACTGATCGAGCCCGACGGCCCCCTGGAGCGCCAGCAGCACACATAGGACCGTCAGCGAGCGCTGCACCACGGGAGCCGCCGAGCGCCGCCGCGCCAGCCACCAGACGGCGACGGCCGCGAGGCTGAAGAGGAGGGCGATCTCGGCGTGGCGGTGGATGACGAAGTCCATCGTGCCGCGTCCGTCAAAGCTCAGGCGATTGATCTTCTGGCCCGGCGAGCCGCCCGCGTGCGGGCCCGCGGCGGTGGCGGCGGTGCCCGCGAAGATCGTCAGCGTACCCAGGCCCACGAGCGCGCGGATCGAGAAAACAAGCGTCCGCTCGGCCGGCGCCACGGCCGGGGCCGCATGATCGCGCTCGCCCGGCTCATGCGCCGCCCGCCAGGCAAGCACGACGGCGGCCGCGAGGATCAGCATCGAAAGCGCGAAGTGGCCCATCACCCAGCCATAGTCGAGCGCGCCTTTGACGGTGAACCCGCCGAGCACGGCCTGGGCGACGACGCCGAGCGGCAGCAGCGCGCCCAGCCACATCAGGTCGCGGCGATACGGCCGGCGGCGCAGGGCCGCCAACCACGCCAGACCCGCGGCGAGCGACACCGGGACGGTGATCAGCCGGTTGGAGAACTCGATCACCGCGTGCGTGCTCAGCGGCGGGTAGATATTCCCGTAGCACTTCGGCCACGTCGGACAACCCAGGCCCGACCCCGTCAGGCGGACCGCGGCGCCGGTCAGCACGATCAACGTCAGCGCAGCGAGCGCCACATAGGCCACACGGACGTATTGCTCTGGAGTGATCGTGTAGCCGTTGGTGCGCTCACGCAGGCGGACGAGATATGGGCGCATGGCCCTCTAGTCTGTCAAGTCGAGACGTATCGCTGGCCGTTCAGCTTTGGGGAAACGCCGTTCAGCTTTGGCTAAACCCGTGAGTACGAGGCCGCGAACAAACCCCGCCGGCGCCGCTGGAGACACGCGGCAAAGCCGTTGGTCAGCAGTCGGCATCCCGATCGGGCCACCCGCGCGCGACTGCCTTCAGGGGTGCCACCGAAAAGGCAGCTCGCCGGCCACCTCGCGCAGCCGGGGCGCGGCGGCGTCGCGCGCGGAGACGATCAGCTCGGCGGCCGGCAGCGGCCACTCGACGCCCACCTCCGGGTCGTCCCAGGCGATGCCCCGCTCGACCGCCGGGTCGTAATAGGCGGTCTGCTTGTACAGCACGTCGGCGACGTCTGAGAGGACGCAGAAGCCGTGGGCGAAGCCGACGGGGACGTAGAACATGCGCATGTTCTCGTCGCTCAGCTCGACCGCCTCCCACTGCGCGTAGGTGGGCGAGCCCATGCGCAGGTCCACAGCGACATCGACGATGCGCCCGTGCGCGCAGCGCACGAGCTTGGCCACACCCGGGCTGAGGTGGAAGTGCATGCCCCGCAGCACCCCGCGCGTCGAGCGCGAGTGGTTGTCCTGGATGAACTCCTCCTCCGCGGGGATCCCCACCTCAGCGTGCCACGCGCGGCGGTAGGTCTCACAGAAGAAGCCGCGCTCGTCAGAAAACACAGACGGCTCGATCAGGGCCGGTCCGGCGAGTCGTGTCGGCAGGGCGCGCATAGCGGCGGAGGCTACAGATCGCGGCGTCGATCGTGGCGTCGATCGTGGCGTCGATCGTGGCGTCGATCGTGGCGTCGATCGTGGCGTCGATCGTGGCGTCTTGCGCGCTCTGAATGAGCGCCGTGGCGGTGGGCCACCCGTGCGCGTGACAGCGGGTGGTGGCGCCGCTTTGGCGAGCGATGACGATCGATCGACCGCGGGCATCGCTCGCGTCATCATCGACAATGCCATGGCGTGGCTCATACAGCAGACATCATCCGCTCGACGCCTGCCCGGCCCTGGGCATCCGCCGCCAGGCATCCGCGACTTGCCGAGGATGCCGTTCACGTCTGGCGAGCCAACCTGGAAGCCGTGCCCGAGCGCCTGCTCGGACTGCTCTCGCCCGAGGAGCATGCGCGCGCTGCCCGCCTCGTGGGCGAGCGCAGACGACAGCTCTGGGCGCGTGCGCACAGCGTGCTCAGGGAACTGCTGGGGCGCTCCTTGGAGCGGGACCCGCGCATGCTGCGCTTCAGCACCGGCCCACACGGCAAGCCGGCGCTGCGCGACGACCCCCCAGGATCGGCCGCCGAGGCGGCGGAGCTCACACCGGCCGGGCCGAGGCGGCTGCACTTCAACATGTCGCACTCGGGCGGGCTCGCCCTGTATGTGCTGAGCACCGTGGGCGAGGTCGGCGTCGACGTCGAGGTCGCCGGCCGGCCGCTCGACGTGCTCGCGGTCGCGGCGCGCGCCTTCGGCCCCGCCGAGGCGCGGCGTCTGCAACAGCTCGACCCCCCGACTCGCGAGCAGGAGCTCCTGCGAGCGTGGGTCAGGCACGAGGCCGAGCTGAAGTGCCGCGGCACCGGCATCGGCGGCGCGGGCGCAGAAGGAGCGGAGGGGGCGGAGAGGAAGATGCGGGAGAAGGTGTGGATCGCCGAGCTCGACATGGGTTCGCACGGGGCGGCAGCAGTGGCGGTCGCGCGCCCGCCACGCGAGCTCTCCTGCTGGGAGTGGCCGCCGCTCCCGGTCGGCGGCGGCACAGGCGCGAGGAGTGGCCGCCGCTCTCGGACGGCGGCCGGCACGGCCGCGAGGGCGGTCGCCCCGGCGACCGCTAGAGGATCTTGACGGTGACCGCCTGCACAAACGTCTGGCCGTCGACGACGGCGGTCAGCGTCATCGAGATGCCGTGGTGCTTACGGATCAAGGTCATCACGCTCGCCGCCAGGCGGATCGGCACGTGGGTCGTTTTGTTGCCTGGCAGGCTGAAGCTCGAGTGCCCGACCGCCTTGCTCGCGCCCCCGACGGTCGATCTACTGGCCAGGGTCATCGTCGCGGTGCCCCTGCATTCCGGCGTCAGCCGGCAGTAGACGGCGACAGCGACGATCCGTTCGTGGTTGATGCCATCCGTCTGGGGATGGACCGCGATCGGCGACAGCACCGGCGGCGCTTCCTTGCTCCCCCCGGGACACACGTAGCGCGCGTCGGCGCCGGTGCCGAGCGTGACCTGCATCATCAGTTCCTCGTTGCCGTTTGCGGCGAAGCCGTCGTTCGCGCTGGTTTCACCCGCGGGCAGCATGGCGCCGTTGACGATGCCGCCATTGCGGATGAAGGAGTCCATGGTCGAGCCCTGCGCCGCGCCGATCACCTGGTAAGGGACCCCCGCCGGATAGAAGTTTTCGACAAATCCGCCCTCGTCGTCGAACGCGACATAGTCGCCCTGGGCCACGCAGAGGTTGAACGGTTCGTAGGTCGTGACCGTGGAGCCGCTCGCCCCGCCCTGCCCGCACACGGGGATGTCGAACCCTCCCGAGGTTATGTTGATCCTCGCGCCGCCGCCGGGCAGGGGCGAGAGGTCGGAGAAGTGGATCTGCGTCTGCGGCGAGGGCCCACCCGCGGCGGCCTCGGCGCAGCCCTCGAGGCTCACCTTCAGCGCCTGTCCTTGGGCCGGCACGCGCGCCGCGCCAGCGGCCAGCCCAGCGTTCCAGATAGCGGTGTCCGCGCCGTAGTGAGCCGTGCGCAAACTGCCATTCGGAGCCCCAGGGGAGGGCGGCACATCGGTGTAGGTGCCGTAGTAGCCCAGGCTTTCGGCGGTGTTCAGGGTCGCCGGCGCCGACAGCGAGCTGCCGAAAGTCGTGATCGCCGCGCCGGCGCTCTGGGGGGCCATCACCATCAGAAGCCCGGCGAGGGACGCGCCCGCAAGCAGCCTCGAGATCCTTCGAGGAGCGCATACACGTGTGACGAAAGTCATCGATCTGAAGATCGGCGGCGCGGGCGGCGTGCTTGACCGGGCGCCCCCTCACTCGACACATCGCACAGATTCTGGGCGATGCGGTCAAGACGTCGAGGCCGTCCCCGGGCGAGGAGACCTCACCGGGTTCCCTCTAACGAGGAGGCTCACTCATCCCCGGTTTTGCCCCTCCCTCGAATCAAGGACACGATCCGGCCTGCGGCCGGGGGGACCCACCTCCGCCGGCCATGTGGCCGACTCCGGCACCTATGATTTGGTCCGGCCTACGGCCGGGGGGACCCACCTCCGCCGGCCATGTGGCCGACTCCGGCACCTATGATTTGGTCCGGCCTGCGGCCGGGGGGACCCACCTCCGCCGGCCATGTGGCCGGCTCCGGCA
>DAIOGX010000119.1:0-4159 GCA_036744995.1 Solirubrobacteraceae bacterium
ACCTGCGTAGGCGCGAAGCGCGCCTCCTCCTTCGAGGGCTCGAAAAAATTGCTCCCAGAACTCTCAAGTGGAGATTAGAAACGGCCGATACAGCATCTACCATGAGCACGATTGAGCAGACGACCGATCAAGTAGCCTCGACAAACGGTCAGGCAAACGGGGAGCTCGACGCAGAGCACAGCATCACCCTGGATCTTGCCCTGAGCGAGGCCCAGGCGCTCCGCAGTTGGCTGATGAAGCCAACGAAGGACGGGGCCAACTCCCTCGAGGATCCGCTTGTCAGTCGTGTTCTGGCTAACCTCGCACGAGCGGTGGACAGTGTGCAGGCAGCTGTAAACGTTCGCCATGAGCTCGCACAGGCCGGGCTGGACGTCGAGCACCTATCGGACGATCAGGTGCGCGAGCTTGGCCGCAAGGTCACCGAGGCCGCTCTGCCGGGCATCCGCAGCTGAGCCTCGGCTGCCGTGGTGGGTTGGGCCGCACCATCGCGATCCGCACCATCGCGATCGTTTCGTATAGGAGCAAATAGCGCTACGGCGCGGCTGGTAGGACCACGAGCGGACCGTTCGCGGCGGGCAGCTCCGCGGTATCGAAGGTCGAGGCGCCGAGGCGGTGTACGTCGGGATGGCGCTCCAAGAAGGCGTCCGCGGTCTCCAGGAAGCCGATCCTCGGGGTGCGGTAGTGCATCGGCACGACCCAACGCGGTGACAGTCGCTGCACGATTGCCGCGGCGCCATCCGCTCCGATCGTGGGACCGCCGCCGACCGGCAAGATCAGCAGGTCGATCTCGCCGATTGCCGTCGCCTGCTCGTCGCGCAGCTCGCTCTGTCCGAAGTCCCCCATGTGGCAGATCCTCACGCCGTCGAAGCTGAACACAAAGATCGTGTTCGGCCCGCGCTCGGTGCCGGCGGCCTCATCGTGCTCAGACGCGACAGCCGCGACCTCGCCGATCGGTGACTCGAGCTTCCCCGCCGTCGAGCGCAGGATCGTGGGCTCTCCGCCGATCGCCTCCACGCCGTTGTGGTCGATGTGCTCGTGGGTCACGAGCAGCAGCTGCGCCTCCACGCCCGCGATCGGCGGATAGTCGAACTTCATCCCGCGGGCGCTCGCCAGCGCCGACATGTCACCGAACGGGTCGATCGCCACGGTCATGTCCGCTGACGCGAGGCGAAACGCCGACTGGCCGTACCACTCAACTTGCATGCTGTTCCTCTCTTGCTGGGGTTTGAATGATTGTGCCGGAGGCGGTCACAGGCGCCGCGTATTGATACTTGCCGCCCCGCATCAGCGATGCGCCCGCGGCGATCAGGCAGGCGACGATCGCGAACGCGAACGCCTCGTGCAGCCCCGAGCGAAACGGCGCGGAGATCAGGTGGGGGAAGAACGACTTGCCGGTGAGCGTTGCGCGGTTGTGCACGGAGAGTGCAGCCAGCGCGTGTGGGCCCAAGAGGTGTTCGATCGGGTTGTAGCCGAGGAACGCGGCGAACAGGATCGACACGGGCGGCAGGTGCGCGACGCCGGCGGCGGTTGCCGCGGCGACGCCGTGGGCGCGCAGGCCGGCGAGCATCGTGGCGGGCAGCGTCGAGGCCAGGCCGAAGATCATCAGCGTGAAGAAGATCCCGATCGACAGCACCTGGGCGGAGTTCTGAAAGGTCTGGTTCATCCCTCCACCGGCGCCTCTGTCGCCCGCGGGCAGGCTGTTCATCACGGCGGCGCGGTTCGGGGAGGCGAACATGCCCATCGAGATGCCGTTCAGGAAGAGGACGAGCGCGAACGGCGGATAGGAGAAATCGGTGGGCAGGAGCGCGAGCAGGAAGAAGCTGAGCGCCGCGCCCAGCATCCCGCCGGTCGCGAACGCTCGCGCGCCGAAGCGGTCGGACAGGTATCCGGAAGTGGGTCCGGCCAGCAGCATGCCGACGATCAGCGGCAGCATGTAGATCCCGGCCCACAGCGGCGTTTCGGTGTAGTCGTAGCCGTGCTGGGGCAGCCAGATGCCCTGCAGCCAGATGATCAGCATGAACATCAGGCCCCCGCGGGCGACCGCCGAGAGAAAGGTCGAGAACGTGCCGAACGTGAACGCACGGATGCGAAACAGCGGCAGACGAAACATCGGCTCGGCGACACGTTGCTCGATCGCCGCGAAGACCACCAGACAGGCGATCCCGCCGCCGAGCAGGGCGATCACCCGCGGGCTCGTCCAGCCGGTGGCATGGCCGCCGTAGGGACGGATGCCGTATGTGACCGACACCATGATCAGGACCAGCCCGAGGGCGAAGGAGAGGTTGCCCGCCCAGTCGACCCGCGCGCGTTTGGGCGTCGAGCGCTCCTCGAGCTTCAGATACGCCCACACGGTTCCGAACAGGCCGATCGGCACCGAGATCAGAAAGACCGCGCGCCAGTCGATCGGCGCGAGCAGGCCGCCGAGGATCAGCCCGATGAAGACGCCACTCACACCGACGATGTTGTTGATCCCGAGCGCCATCCCGCGCTGGTTGGCCGGGAACGCGTCGGTCAGGATCGCCGCGGAGTTGGCCAGCAGGAAGGCCGCGCCGATCCCCTGCACGATGCGGAAGGCGATCAGGTACAGCGCGCCGTCGCGCCCCGTCATCCAGTCGATCGTCAAGAACAGCGACGCGAGCGTGTAGACGACGAAACCGAGGTTGTACATCTTCACCCGGCCATACATGTCCCCGAGCCGCCCCAGGCTCACGATCAACACGCTCGTCACGACCAGGAACCCGAGGATCATCCACAGCAGGTAGAAGCTGTTCGCGGGCTCCAGTGGATCGAGCTTGATGCCTCTGAAGATGCTCGGCATCGCGATCAGCACGATCGACCCGTCGAGCGTCGCCAGCAGCACGCCCAGCGTCACGTTCGACAGCGCCACCCACTTGTAGCGATCCGTGGCGGGCGGGCTCGGAACCTGTTTCGAGATAGGCGGTGTGGTCGGGGTGTTCATGGATCAAGCTGGATTGATCGGATGCCCGCCCACCCGGCGAAGCGCATGCTGCCGATCATCCGGGATCGCCCAGCATGTGCGAGCCGTCACGTGGCGACGATCGAAGATCCCATGGATCTTCGATCGGTCCAGCGCCGGGTAAAGATCCCACCCACCCACATCCGGACGCGCCGATCTTCTTGAAACAGGTTCTTAGACTGGGTGCGCCCATCCGCGGCGAGGTGGGGAGGAGCAGGTCATCAGCCACTGCCTCAGAACATATCGATCGCCGCCGTGGCGCTCGTGAGGGGCTCGGGCGCTTATCTGGAGTGAATGGAGTGGAGCAAAGCCAATGGCCTCGACGGTCAGCCGCCCGCGGCGCGGTGCGCACGCGGGCAGCTACTCGGCGCCGTCGCCGTCGCCGTCCCCGTCGCTGTCTCCGTCGCGCGTCTTTCGCAACCAGTCGCTCAACTGCTGCCCGGCGTCGTTGATCGACTCGCCGAGGTCCTTGAACGTGTCGCGAAACCGCTCGGCGTAGTGCGCGACCGCGTCGCCCGCCTCGGCGCGCGGTCTCAGCGGCTCGTCGCGGGAGGTGTACTCGCCCCCAACGATGCGGTCGTAGTCGCCCGCCTTCACCCACTCCATCAGCTCGTGCACGCGCTGGACCGACATCGGGTGAGTCAGGTTCAGATCGACCAGCAGCCGCGAGAAGCGGTCGAACGGCGAGGCCCGCTCGCGGTACTCCTGGCCCTGCTGCATGAACACGTCGAGATCGAGGTTCGCGGCCTCCGCGCCCGCGGTGATCACCATCAGCGTGCGGCACACCGCGACCGGGTCGCGGATCACCAGCGCCGCCGCGCGGTCACAGCTCAGCTCGGCGGCGCGGAACCACTCCATCAGCGCCGCCCGCAACGGGAACAGCGGCAGCGGGACACCGGGCAGCGCCGTGAGCCGCAGGACGATCACGAGCGCCGTGCGGTACAGCACGTGCTCTGACAGCACGTGCCCCGCCTCGTGGGCGAACACCCCACGCAGCTGCTCTGCGTCCAGCAGCTGCACGAGCTCGGAGTTCACGACCACGATCGGCTTGCCCGCGCCGATCGTCATCGCGTTCGCGATCGGGTACTGCGTGAGATACAGATCGGGCACCGGCTCGAGATCGAGCGTCGCGTACGCGCGCGCGTGCGCCTGCCAGACGTGGTGGAGTTGATCCTCGCCGAG
>DAIOGX010000119.1:4259-5382 GCA_036744995.1 Solirubrobacteraceae bacterium
GGGCTGGCCTTCCTGATCGGTGGCCACATGTCCGTGAGCGTCAGCGGGCGGGGCGGTCTGATGCTCCGCTGCGAGCCCTCAGAAACCGATGCGCTGCTCGCGAAGCCGCACGCGGCCCCGTTCGAGATGCGTGGACGCGCCATGGACGGATGGCTGCGCGTCCACCCTTCCGGTCTGCAAACCAAGCGCCAACTCGAGCGCTGGGTCGCTCGCGGCGTCGCCGTCGCGCGCTCGCTGCCGCCCAAGGCGTAGTCCGCTGGCGAGCTCATCATCACATGTGCCGAGCGACGCTCGCGGAGTTGACCTCGATCGAGCGACCCAACTCGACGGCGACGATGGCAGCTACTCCATCTCGCTCTCCCGGGCGTGGGAGATCTGGGGGCCCAACGGCGGTTATCTCGCGGCGATCGCCCTGCGCGCGGCGTCCATGCGCGCCGAGATCCGCTGGCCCGCGAGCTTCTACTGCCATTTCCTGCGCCCCCCGGACTTCGATCGTGTCGAGCTCGAGGTCAGCTTCCTCCGCCAGGGCCGGCGCTCGGAGTCGCTCGCCGTGAGCATGACCCAAGCCGGCGCCCCCGTCCTTCAGGCGCTTGTGCGCACGGCGGCCGAGGCGCCCGGCTACGAGCACCAGCAGCTCCAAGCGCCGGACGTCCCGCCGCCCGATGAGTTGCGGAACATCGAGGTGCTCTACGCGGAGACCGAACGCCCGTCGTTCCCGTTCTGGGAGAACATCGAGCGCCGCCCGATCGACCAGAGCACATCGACCGAGCCCGGGCCGGCGATCGTGCGCGAGTGGACGCGCTTTCGCCCTGAGGCGTGCTTCGACGATCCGTTCCTCGACGCAGCCCGCTCGCTCATCCTGCTCGACACATACGGCTGGCCGGCGGCATACCGCATGTACCGGGACCGCTCCATGGTCGCCCCCAACCTCGACACGAGCGCGTTCTTCCACCGGTTCATCACCCCGAGCTCTCCGTGGCTTCTGATTGACCACAAGTCCATCGTCGCTCACCGCGGCCTGTTGGGCGTCAGCGGCAGGGTCTGGAACACCGACGGACAGCTGCTCGCGACCGGGAGCGCGCAGCTGTGCTGCCTGCCGGCGCCGCCAGGCTGACCCTCGTCG
>DAIOGX010000120.1:0-5348 GCA_036744995.1 Solirubrobacteraceae bacterium
ACGGTTTTCGAGACCGCCGCATTCAACCGCTCTGCCACCCCTCCAGGGCGACTACGTCGACTTCAGTTTATGCTGCCTTGCTCGATCTCGAGAACATTCTGCTGGTCGCTCCGTGCGGCTCGCAGCGAGGGAGGGCGCCATGGACTTGACCTTCAGCCAGACGGAGATCGCTTTCCGCGATGAGCTGCGTACGTGGTTCGCGGAGAACGACGCGGGCGTCGAGCCCGACGGTGACGAGGATCGGCAGTACGCATGGCGGCGCGACTTCCAGCGGCGGCTCGCGGACGGCGGCTGGGCCGCGGTGCACTGGCCGCGCGAGTATGGCGGCCGTGGGGCGACGCTGACCGAGTCGGCGATCTTCTTCGAGGAGCTCGGCCGTTCCGGCGCTCCGCTGCCCGCCAACGTGCTCGGCCTGCTGCTGGCGGGACCGACGATCATGACCTGGGGAACCGACGAGCAGAAGGAGCGCTACCTCGCGCCGATCCTGACCGCCGAGGAGATCTGGTGCCAGGGCTTCTCAGAGCCCGACGCCGGCTCAGACCTCGCCAGCCTGAAAACGCGCGCTGTGCAGGATGGCGATGAATGGGTCATCACCGGTCAGAAGGTCTGGACGAGCGCCGCGCAGTACTCGAAGTGGTGCATGCTCGTCGCGCGCACCGACTCTGAGGCGCCCAAGCACAAGGGGCTCACTTATTTCCTGATGGACATGGAGCAGGACGGTGTGCAGATCCGCCCGCTGCGTCAGATCACCGGTGAGCCCGAGTTCAACGAGCTCTTCCTGGACGGCGCGCGGATCCCGAACGAGAACGTGCTCGGGGGCACGGGCAACGGCTGGAAGGTGGCGCTCACAACCCTGATGAACGAGCGCGCAGGGCTGGGGTTCTTCCTCCAGGTCCGCCTGCGCCAGCTGCTCGATCGCGTGATCGACGAGGCCGCCCGCGAAGGGCTGCTAGAGGATCCCGTGATCGCCGATCGCCTCGGCGAGCTGCACCTGCGCACCGAGATCGTGCGGCTCACCGCCTACCGCGGACTGACCGCGATCGAGAAGTACGGCCAGCCGGGCCCGGAGGGCTCGTTGACCAAGTGGATGTGGTCGGACACCAACCAACGACTCACCCAGCTCGTCGTTGACCTGCTAGGCCCCCGCGCACTGCGGGCGGACGATCCGTGGGCTTATGAGCTTTTGCGCGCCCGCGGCAATTCGATCGAGGGGGGCACGACCGAGGTGCTCAAGAACATCGTCGCCGAGCGCGTGCTCGGCCTTCCCAAGTCGCGTTAGTCAGACGGTCAGCTAACCAGGAGCTATCGATATGGACTTCGACCTCAGCCGCGATCAGCGCGAGATCAAAGACGTCGCCCGCGAGCTCCTCACCGCGCGCTCGCCGTTCGCCAAGGTGCGCGAGGCGGCCGAGACCGCCGCGTACGACCCCGCGCTGTGGGGCGAGCTGGTCGAGCTCGGCTGGCCGGGGATCGCCGTCGCCGAGGAGCATGGCGGACAGGGTCTCGGCGTGGTCGAGCTGTCCGTCCTCGCCGAGGAGCTCGGCTACGCCTGCGCGGCCACGCCCTTCCTGTCCACAGCCACCGCCGCCGCGGTCATCCAGGCGACCGGCACGGATGAGCAACGGGCCCGGTGGCTGCCCGGGCTCGCCACGGGCGAGCTGACGGCCGGGATCGGCACGCGCGAGCTGGCGGCCGACGCCGCCGGCGCCGCGATCGTCGTCGTAATCGACGGCGACGAGGCCCAGCTGATCGAGTCGCCCGAGACGGACCTCTTCGTCTCGATCGATCCCACCCGGCGGTTCGCGACGATCGTCAAGGGGGAGGAGCAACCGCTCGGCCCCGGCGCCGTTGACCGGATCCGCACGACGATAGCGGCCGAGGTCGTCGGCGTCTGCCAGCGCGCGCTCGACATGACGCTCGCCTACGTCAAGGAGCGCAAGCAGTTCGGCGTCCCCGTCGGGTCCTTTCAAGCCGTCTCCCACCGCTGCGCGGAGATGCTGCTCGCAACCGAGAGCGCACGCTCGACCGCCTACTACGCCGCCTGGGCCGCCGGCGCCGACCCCCAGCTGCTGGGAGAGGCGGCCGCGCTCGCGTCCGCCGCGGCGGCCGAGGGCGGGCGATCGGTCACCGCCAGCGCGATCCAGATGCACGGCGGCATCGGCTTCACCTGGGAGGCCGACGTGCATTGGCTGTTCAAGCGCGCACAGCTCGACACGGCGCTTTTGGGCGGCGCCAAGCGCCATCACGCGGCGCTCACTCGACACGCGGTCGCGAAGCTCCAGCAAGGCGTGGCCGGATGACGAGCCCTCAGCGCTACCGCCGCGAGGCGAAGAACCTGTCGGCGTAAGACCTCATCGCCGCGAGGCGAAGAACCCGCTCAGCAGCTCGCCGCAGTCCCGCGCCAGCACACCCCCCGCGACCTCCGGGCGGTGGTTCAGCCGGGGCTCGCCCAGCACGTCCAGCACGCTCCCGCACGCTCCCGCCTTCGGGTCGCTAGCGCCGTACACCACCCGCGGCACGCGCGCCAGCACGATCGCGCCCGCGCACATCGCGCACGGCTCCAGCGTCACGTAGAGCACCGCGTCGAGCACCCGCCAGCCACCCACCACGGTGGCCGCCTCGCGCAGAGCGATGATCTCGGCGTGGGCGGTCGGGTCCTTGCGCAATTCGCGCTCGTTGTGCCCCGTCCCCAAGACCTCGCCGTCGTCGCGCACCACCACCGCGCCGATCGGCACGTCCTCGTGTTCCAACGCACGCTCGGCCTCGCGGAGCGCCAGGCGCATGAAGTACTCCTCGTCATCGTCCTCGCGTGGGACACGCTCGCTCGTCATCGATCTCCGCCCAGCCTTCACCGGCCTCGCCGTCTCTGCGACAGTGCGTGCCGCCCGCGTCACTCCGGCACATCATCATTACTCACTTGCCCATCATCGTGATCATGCTCGCGCTCGTCCGCCGCCCAGCTTCCGGTCCCCGTCCCTCGCGCGTCACCCGCCGGTCCTCCACGGTCGCCTTCGCCTTGGCCGCTCTCGCGGCGGCCGTCATCACGAGCGTCGCAACTGCTCTCGCCCCCGCGGCCGTTGCGGGCGCCCACGTCCCGGGCGCCCATCTCGCCCACGTTGTCGCCCATGATCCGGACGCCTACGCGCCCGGGCAAATCGTCGTCGAGTACGCGACCGCAACACCTCCCGCAGCCCGTGCGGCGGCCGCGCGGGCCGCCGGCGCGGTCGACCCCGTCGTGGTCGCCGCCCACACGAGGCTGCTGCGCCTCGCCCCGGGCGTGTCTGTCGCCGCCGCGCTTCGTCGCCTGCGCGGCCGCCACGACGTGCTGTGGGCCGTGCCCGACTACGTGGCCCACGAGGCGGGCGGGATAATCCCCAACGACCCCGGCGACGGCCACGCGCCCGGCGACTGGCAGGAACTGCAGTGGAACTTCGTCGGGCAGTTCGGCGTGAACGCCCCGGAAGCCTGGGCCAACGTCGCCGCCGACGGCGCCCCCGGCGGGCGCGGCGTGATCGTGGCGGTGCTCGACACCGGCGTCGCCTACGCCAACCGCGGGCGCTTTCGCCGCTCGCCCGACTTCTCCCGCTATGAGTTCGTCAAAGGCTATGACTTCGTCGACCGTACCCCCCACCCCAACGACCACAACGGCCACGGCACGTTCGTCGCCGGGACGATCGCCGAGGCCACAAACAACCACTATGGCCTCACCGGCCTGGCCTTCGGCGCGCGCATCATGCCCGTCCGCGTGCTCGACGGGGCGGGTGAAGGCGACGCCTCGACAATCGCCGAAGGCATCCTCTTCGCTGTCCACCACGGCGCCCGCGTGATCAACCTCAGCCTCGAGTTCTCCCCCGGCGTCACCGCCTCGGATATCCCGGAGCTGCTCGGAGCGCTCCGCTACGCCAACCGGCGCGGGGTCGTCGTCGTGGCGGCCGCCGGCAACGAGGGGCACAGCGCGATCGCCTACCCCGCGCGCGCTAGCAGCGTGATCGCGGTCGGCGCCACCACCGAACACGGCTGCTTGGCTGGCTACTCCAACGACGGCCCCGGACTGACGCTCGTCGCCCCCGGCGGCGGCGCCGACGCCGACCTCCCGGGCGACCCCAACTGCCGGCCCGAACAGCCCGCCGGCCGCGATATCTACCAGATGACCTTCACCGGCTCATCCCCCCGCCGCTTCGGCCTCCCATCGGGCTATGAAGGCACCTCGATGGCGTCCCCCCACGTGGCCGCGACCGCCGCCCTGATCATCTCGAGCGGCGTGCTCGGGCGGCGGCCAACGCCAGCGCAGATCACGGCGCGGCTGCGCGCCACCGCACGGCGGTTGGGCGGGGGTGGCGACGAACGGCTGTACGGGGCCGGGCTGGTGAACGCGGCCGCGGCCACCGCGCGCGGAGGGCCGGGGGCTGTGGCGCGGTAGCCGGGCGGCGCGTGGGGGCATCCCGCGGGGGGCGGCGGTTCGGCGGATTGACTTAGAACCGCGTCGGCCGCCGAGGCTTCAACGTAGGCTGCAGCTTGTGATCGACCTGCACTGCCACGTGCTGCCAGGCATCGACGACGGTCCCGCGACGATCGAGGGCTCGCTGCAGCTCGCACGCGCCGCCAGCGCCGCGGGAACACAGACGCTCGTGGCGACACCGCATGTCAGCGCGCACTACGCCAACGATGCGGCCACGATCTGCCGGCTGGTGGAGGAGCTGAACGCGCGTCTGCGCTCTGAGCAGATCGAGATCGAGGTACGTCCCGGAGCCGAGATAGCGCTGACGCGCGCCATCGACATGACATCTCAGCAGCTCGCCGAGCTGGGCCTCGGCGGTCCCGGCGGCTGGCTCTTGATCGAGCCACCGTTTACCCCTGCCGCCCCCAATCTCGATGTGATCGTACTCGACATCGCCCGCGGACATCGCATCGTCGTGGCCCATCCCGAGCGCTGTCCCGCCTTTCATCGCGATCGCGCGATGCTCGAGTCGCTGGTGAGTGCAGGTGCCCTCGTGTCGATCACCGCCGGCTCGCTCGTGGGTCGCTTCGGCCAGACGGTCCGCCGCTTCGCGCTCGAGCTGGTGCGGGACGGCCTCGTGCACAACGTCGCCTCCGACGCCCACGACCATCTCATGCGCACGCCTACCATCACAGCTGAGCTGCGCGAGGCGCATCTGCAGGGGCTGGCGGACTGGTTGACAGTTCAGGTGCCCAAAGCGATACTCGACGGCGGGGAGATACCACGGGCGCCAGCGGACGCGCTCGCAGAGTTGCGATTGGGCGCGGGGCGGCACAGGTGGTGGAGGCGACCGCGCGGGTGAGCGCACTGTAATACCAAGCTGCTCGCAGCCTCCCCATCCAGGCCCATC
>DAIOGX010000121.1:0-5273 GCA_036744995.1 Solirubrobacteraceae bacterium
GCCGGCGAAGCGGACGCGTCCTTCTTTACAGTGTCGGGCTCGGACTTCGTGGAGTCGCTCGTCGGCGTGGGAGCGGCGCGCGTGCGCGACCTGTTCCGCAAGGCCCGCAAGGCGTCGCCGGCGATCATCTTCATCGACGAGCTCGACGCCGCCGGGCGCAAGCGCGGCGCGGGCATCGGCCAGGGCAACGACGAGCGCGAGCAGACGCTCAACCAGATCCTCGTCGAGATGGACGGGTTCGCGGGCGACGGCGGGCTCGTCGTGATGGGCGCGACCAACCGGCCGGACATCCTCGACCCCGCGCTGCTGCGCCCGGGGCGCTTCGATCGCCAGGTGGTGATCGACGTGCCGGACGTGCACGGGCGCCTGGAGATCCTGCGCCTGCACGGCGGCAAGCGGCCGCTGGCCCCGGACGCCTCGCTCGAAGAGGTGGCGCGCCAGACGCCGGGCTTCTCAGGCGCCGAGCTCGCGAACGTGATCAACGAGGCGGCACTGCTGAGCGTGCGCGACGGGCGCGGGCTGATCGATGCGGCGACCCTCGACGAGGCGATCGATCGGGTCGTCGCCGGTCCGGCCAAGCACCACATCCTCTCCGAGCAGGAGCGCTGGCTGATCGCCATCCACGAGGCCTCCCACGCGGTCGTGACCGACGCGCTGGGGCACACCACCTCGACGCGCAAGCTGTCGATTGTCGCGCGCGGGCGCCAGCTCGGCACCGCCGCGCACATGCTCTCCGACCGCGACCAGGTGATCATGAGCAAGCCCGACCTGCAGAGCCAGCTGATCGTGATAACCGCGGGCCTGGCGGGCGAGCGCATCGCGTTCGGACACACCTCCACGAGCGTCAACGACGACCTCCACGCCGCGACCGCGCTGGCGCGCAGCATGGTCACCTCCTTCGGCATGTCCGAGGCGCTCGGGCTGGTGACGATCGGCGAGAAGGGTGGGGAGGTCTTCCTCGGCGCCTCCCTGCAGGACCTCGGCTCGGTCGGGCCCGAGACGCTGAACCTGATCGACAGCGAGGTCGAGCGCCTGGTCGGCGACGCCGAGGCGCGGGCCGCGACGATCCTCGATCGCAACTGGAGCACGGTCGAGGAGACCGCCGCGGCCCTGCTCGAGCAGGAGACGCTCTCCGGGGTGGCGCTCGACGCGGTGCTGTCCACCGTGCAGGAGGTGACGCTGGAGGAGCTCACGCAGGTGCGCCGGGCCGCGCCCCCGCGCTTCACCACACGCGATCCCGATCCCAAGGACGGACGGTGAGCAGGGGCGACGCGTCCGTCGGTCAGCGGCGCTCGCGCCGGACGCCCTCCCCGGCGATGGTGGTCGCGCTGATCGCGCTCGTGTTCTCGACGACCGGCCTGGCCGACGCCGCTCGCCACGTGGTGATCAGCGCTATCAATGGGCATCCCATCAGCTCCAAGCCCCACGCCGGCGGCATTTTGCTGCTCGGCAAGAACAGGAAATTCCCCGCCTCGGCGATCCCGACGGTGGCGGACGCGAGCAAGGTCGGGAACAAGACCGCGGCGCAGCTCGAAGGCAGCTGCCCGCCGGCGACCGTCGATCTCGTGACGTGGTGTCTGGACACGGCGCCCTATCCGCTGACCAACGCTCAGATCGGCCAGAACAACTTTATTTTCGCCAGCAAGGCGTGCGACGCCGAAGGCGGCTGGCTGCCCTCGGCCTCAGAACTGCTCGGCGCGGCGGCGCGCGTGAAGCTCGAGTCCACGATCCACGACTCGCCGCTGACCGCCACCATCAACCAGGACCCGAGCCGCGGCTTGAAAGACGAACGCGAGATGAGCTCGACGCTCGTGACGACCGAAGCCGGATCGGCCGCCGCCGGGTTCGAGGGCGTGAGCGAAGGGGCGACGGGCAACCCCCGCCAGGGCCAGGCCAACCCGATCCCGCTGCCCGCCAATCCGCTGCCCGAATCGCTGCAGTACGTGACCGTCTACAGTGATGGCCAGAAGGGTGGCTTCGCCGGCTCGGAGCCTGTGAACAACCCCGAGAACTTCCGCTGCGCCTTCAACAAGACGCCCGGCGCTCTGAACAAATCAGAATCCTGAGAGCCACCGCGAGTACCGCGAGGGCGCCCGGATAGCGTTTCCTTCCCTGCTGCTCCCCGCGTCCGCTTGACGCACGCACAAGCGCACAGAGGTTGTCGGCGCGGGTCCGGTGATGGGCGCGGGTCCGGTGATCTTCGTCGTATGACGCTCCTTCGCCGTATTTCGCCGTATGTATGGCGCCCTTGGGTGATCCGCACGACGGAGGCGGCTGTTTCTCGATTCCTTCACAGCTGGATCACGAAATGGATACCGCTGGTGTCTGTCGACCTCACAGACTGGAACGGTCCCCTCACCACCCCCACCCCCACGTGCGCAACCAAAGGAGATGAGCTCGCGATGACGAACGCCAAGCCTCCCGGCCTTATTGGACGCCTCCTCCGTCAGCGAAAGTCCACGGCGGGATCCTCCGCGCCGCGCCCGCGCCGCAACGCCCTGATTGCCCTCGCCGCCCTGGCGGCCGTCTCGGCGGCCGCCGTCCCGATCGTCTCGGCGGGCGCATCTTCGGGAGTCACCGCCAGAGCGGCATCGGACAGCCTCGGAATCAAGCAGGGCAAGATCAAGCACGTGTGGCTGATCATCCTCGAGAACAAGTCCTACGACGCCACTTTCACGGGGCTGAACAAGAACACCTACCTGTGGCAGACCCTGCCCTCTCAGGGCGTGCTGCTGAAGAACTACTTCGGGACGGGGCATTTCAGCCTCGACAACTACGTCTCGATGGTCTCAGGCCAGGCCACCCAGCCCGACACGCAGGCCGACTGCCCCTACTACGACAAGTTCTCGGGCACGGTCGACATGGTTGGCAAGCTCAAGACCAACCCCAACTACGGCCAGGTGCTCTCGCCCGTGGGGCCAAACGCCGCGGCCGGCACGAACGGCTGTGTCTACCCGGCCAGCGTGCCGACGCTCTTCAACCAGCTGGACGCGGCCGGGGTGAGCTGGAAGGGCTATGCGCAGGATCTCGGCAACCCCGATGAAAGCGGTCCCACCCACGACGCGGGGGTCGAATACTGCGGCGCTCCGTACGCCGAACCGGGTCCGCGCGGCAGCGCGGCACAGCCGAACCCGGGCAGCGCGAACGGGACCGACCAGTACGTGCCGAAGCACTTCCCGTTCCCATGGTTTGAATCGATCCGCGACGCCGGGGACTGCAACGAAGCGCACATCACGAACCTGTTCAGCTCGACCAACGGCCTCTACCACGACCTGCAGAGCGCGGCCACGACACCGGCCTTCAGCTGGATCTCGCCGAACAATTGCAGTGACGCGCACGACGCGGTGTGCCATGGCAACAACCTGTCGGGTGGCTTCTCTGATCCGAACACGCCGAACCCGCCCGTCAACTACACCGGCGGCCTGTACGCCTCAGACCTGTTTCTCGAGCACATCATCCCGGAGATCGAGGAATCTCAGGCGTTCAAGGAAGGCGGCCTCATCGACGTAGCCTTCGACGAGGGATTCCCGCCGTTCACCTACACCGGCAACAGCTTCGCTAACTCAACGGTCGATAAGCCCAATGCTGCCGCCTCGGTCGCATCCGACTCGGCGGGCGAGACGCTGTTCGGCTCGAGTGTGAGCTGGGAGCCGACCGGCCCGAACACGCCGCTGGAACAGAACGAACACGGTGAAGAGCTCTTCCCCGGACCGGGTGACAACGCGTTCCTGGACCGGCCGAGCAACTGTGTCGCCCAAACGGAAGTTCCGCAACCGGCGGGCACATGCCTGCTCGGTGGCGGCAGCCACTCGCCGGGTGCTCGCACCGATAAAGGCGCGACGGCGGCCGAAGGAACCGCGACGATCGCCGACAACTCGATCGTCGCGACCGATGCCGGTCGCTCGGTCACGGGCAGCGGCATTCCCGGAGGAGCCTTCGTCAGCCAGGTCACGGACACGCCGGTCACAGCCACCGAACCCAACCAAAAAGGCGGCTTCGTCGACACCGGCTCGTTCACGCTCGTGAACTCCACCGGTGAACCGCTGAGCACGATCGGAGTGGTTAGTGGCGTGACGCTCGGCGCGGAGACAGCGGCGAGCGACCCGCTGTATGACGCAACAGACGCGACCACGGGCGGCGGCGACACGGGCAGCGTGCTCATCAGCCCCTACATCGCACCGGGTAGCGTGAGCACGGCCTACTACAACCACTACAGCTGGCTGCGCACGATGGAGGACCTCTTCGACGTGAAGAGCGCCTCACCGGGACTGGACAGGAAAGGCCACATCGGCTACGCCGCCCAGCCCGGCCTCGCGCCGTTCGGCCCGGACGTGTTCAACAACCCGAAGGGCCCGGGTAGGTAGGTAGTAAGTAAGGCAGCTGATCGATGCAGCCGTCGCTGGAGGACACGATCGGTGGCGCTGGCCGCGCGACGGCGGCCGGCGCCGAGTCCACATCGGCGTCGGCGCCGGCGCCAGACGGCGGGGGTCGAGCCCAACGGCTTGGCCCCCGGGCCGTCAGCGCCGCTGGCGTGCTGGCGGCGTTGCTGATCGTGGGTGTGCTCGTCGTCCTCCTGCTTACGACCGGCGGCGGATCGACAGCTGGGCGACGCCCGCAACCTGGCGTCGCTTCAAAGGTAAGCAGCTATGGCGGTTTGCCGGCCTGGCTACCGAAGCCCAAAGTGCATGTCGGCCGAGTCCTCCATGCGAGCGTCCTCCACCCAGCGCTGTCCATCCAGGGCGAAGCGGTGTCGGTCGATCTGGCGAGTGGCCGGCTGCTCGCGACGGCGGTGGGCCCGGAAGTGCCCGAGGAGGGGCGCTTCCCGGTTCCGCCGGTGACCCCGGTCACATTTCTCGTCACGTTCGCCTCCGCGTCGAAGGCGATCTCGCTCAGCCCGTCGGCGTTTACGCTCATCGATGAGCAGGGCAAGGTGTATCACCCCAAGATGACCGCCTTCGGCGGTGGTGCGCCACCGGCTCGAATAACGCCGGGACGTCCCATCTCGGTGAAGCTCCATGACATCCTGCCGACCGGCGACGGAGGCCTCAGCTGGACTCCGGAAGGGGCGCGCCCGATCGTCACCTGGGACTACACAGTCGAGATCGACTGATTGATTGTTAGGCGCTCTTGAGCCCCGGACCTCGCGGCGCCCTGCGGGCGCCCGTGTCACACCGCGCCCCCCTTCTCCGAATCTAAACAGATGGGTAACCGCTGCATCACAATCGGCTGCGGGCGACGTTTTAGCTTCCAATCCGCATACGCATACATAGATA
>DAIOGX010000122.1:0-5257 GCA_036744995.1 Solirubrobacteraceae bacterium
GCAAGCTGCACGGCTTCGCGGTGCGCGCGCCCGTGCCGACCGGGTCGGTCGTCGATCTCACCGTCGAGTGCAACCGCGAGACGAGCGTCGAAGAGGTCAACGCGGCGCTGAAAGCAGCCGCGGAGAGCGGCGCGCTGGCGGGGATCATGCGATACACGGAGGACCCGATCGTCTCGAGCGACATCGTGCAGTCGCCGTTCTCCTCGATCGTGGACTCGTTGCTGACGGCGGTCATCGACCGCACAATGCTGAAGGTGGTGGCGTGGTACGACAACGAGTGGGGCTACTCGAACCGTTTGGTGGACCTGGTGCAGAGGGTTCTGTGAGCCGACGATGGCGTCCCGCCAGCCCGCTTGTTCGTCTGGCTGGCGCGACGGTACAGACGATCTGTCGGGGGGTATCGTGAAGGAGCACGAAGAGATCGGAGACAGTCGATGAGGAGCATTGACGACCTGGACGTGCACGGCAAGAGGGTGCTCGTGCGCGTTGACTTCAACGTGCCGCTGGGGGAGGACAGCGACGCGGCGGCCGGCGGCGTTCCGCTGGTGAGCGACGACACACGCATCGCCGCGGCGCTTCAGACGATCGAAGAGCTGCGCGCCGGGGGAGCACGACTGATCCTGGTCTCGCATCTGGGCAGGCCGGAAGGAAAGCCTGTGCCGGAGCTGTCGCTGGCGCCGGTGGCCGATCGCCTTCGCGAGCTGACGAGCGCGAAGGTGACGCTGGCGCCGGCGGTAGTGGGCGATGAGGTGAGCGCGCTGGCGGAGGAGCTGGGCGAGGGCGAGATCTTGGTGCTGGAGAACGTGCGCTTCGAGCCGGGCGAGACGAGCAACGACCCCGAGTTCGCGGCCGAGCTGGCGGCGCTGGCGGACCTGTACGTCGACGATGCCTTCGGCGTGGCCCATCGTTCCCATGCGAGCAACGAGGGCGTCACGCACCTACTGCCAAGCGCGGCCGGGCGGCTGCTCGAACGGGAGGTCAAGACGCTCACGGGAATCCTCGAGCATCCCGATCACCCGCTCGTGGCGATCGTGGGCGGCGCCAAGGTGGCTGACAAGATCAAGGTGATCGAGCGCTTCCTCGCGGTGGCCGACGTGGTGATGATCGGCGGCGCGATGTGCTTCCCGTTCCTCTGCGCGCAGGGGCACACGGTGGGAACGTCGCTGTGCGACGACGAGGACGTGGAGCACGCGCGCAGCGCGCTGTCGCGCGCCAGCGATACGCACGCGCCGCAACCCGGCCGAGCGCGTCTGCTGGTGCCGAACGATCTTGTGATCGGCGAGCGCCTGGCGGCGGATGCGGAGCACCATGTGCTCGACGGGGTGGAGGTGCCGGCGGGCTGGATGGGCCTTGACATCGGTCCCAAGACGGTGGCGCGCTACACAAGCGTGATCACGAGCGCCGGCACGGTGTTCTGGAACGGCCCGATGGGCGCGTTCGAGGTGGAGCCGTTCGCGGCGGGAACGCGCGCGGTGGCGAAGGCGGTGGCGAGCGCGAAGGGCATGACTGTGGTGGGGGGCGGAGACTCGGTGGCGGCGCTGGCGCAGTTCGGGCTGGAGCACGCGGTGGATCACCTGTCGACGGGCGGTGGCGTGACGCTCGAGCTGGTGGAGGGCGCGACGCTTCCGGGTGTGCAAGCGCTGGACGGCGCAGGGGTGGTCTCCTGATGGCTGGAGCTCGCACCCCCCTGATCGCCGGTAACTGGAAGATGTACAAGACCGAGGCAGAGGCGGAGGAGTACATACAGGCGCTGCTGCCCCGCGTCTCAGCCGTCGACGGCGTGGACGTGGCGATCTGCGTGCCGTTCACCGACCTGCGCGCGATGATCGACAGCGCGCGGGGATCGCGGGTCGAGGTGTACGCGCAGAACATGCACTCCGAGCCGCAGGGAGCGTTCACGGGCGAGGTATCGGCGTCGATGTTGAGCGAGCTGGACGTGCGCGGCGTGGTGCTCGGCCACTCCGAGCGCAGGGCGATGTTCGGAGAGACCGACAAGGCGCTCGCGCTGAAGGTCCCCGCGGCGCTCGCGGCGGGCTTGGCGCCGATTCTGTGTGTGGGGGAGACGGAGGATGAGCGCGACAACGACGACACCGACCGCAAGCTCCGCCAGCAGATCAAGGACGACCTCGCGGGGGTGGGAAACGAGCGGCTCCGAGAGGTGACGATTGCCTATGAGCCGATCTGGGCGATCGGCACCGGCAAGGTGGCGACCCCGGAGCAGGCGCAGGAGGCGATCGCGTTCATCAGGGCACTCGTGGGCGACCGCGACAAGCAGGCCGCTGCAGAGGTGCGAGTCCTGTATGGAGGGTCGGTGAAGCCCGAGAACGCGGCTGAGCTGCTCGCGCTCCAGGATGTGGACGGCGCGCTCGTCGGCGGGGCGTCGCTGCAAGCAGAGTCGTTTGCGCAGATCGTGGCCGCCGCCGCACCAACGCCTGCGGCATGACCACCCTTCCAGCAGGTCTCCAGACGCTCCCGGCGCCGAGTGTGTGCCTGATCGTTCTCGACGGCTGGGGTCTGGCCGAGGCGGGCCCCGGTAACGCGGTCTCGCTGGCGCGCACCCCGGTGTTCGACGAGCTGTGGGATGCATATCCGCATACGACGCTCGAAGCCTGCGGCCGCGCGGTCGGCCTGCCGGAGGGCCAGATGGGCAACAGCGAGGTCGGCCACCTGAACCTGGGCGCCGGCGCGGTGGTGCGTCAGGATCTCGTGCGGATCAACGACGCGATCGCGGACGGGACGTTCGCCACCAACCCCGTGCTGCGGGCCGCGTTCGACGGACCCGGGCGAGTGCACCTGTTGGGCCTCGTCTCAGACGGGGGCGTGCACTCCTCGCTCGACCATCTGTTCGCGCTGATCGCGTGTGCCCGTGAACACGCCGATACCGGGGGCGCCGGTGAGCAGAAAGACGTGATCGTGCACGCGTTCACCGATGGGCGCGACACATTGCCGCACGCGGGCGCCCGCTTCCTGGCCGCGCTGGACGCGGCCGAGGGCGCGCGTGTCGGCTCGGTCGTGGGCCGCTACTGGGCGATGGACCGCGACCGGCGCTGGGACCGGACGCAACGGGCGTACGACATGCTCGTGCACGGCCGGGCGCCGCACCATGCCGACAGCGGCGAGGAGGCTGTGCGCGAGGCCTACGCGCGGGGGGAGACCGACGAGTTCATCGAGCCGACGCTCGTCGGCGACGACGCCACGATTCGGCCCGCAGACAGCGTGATCTGCTTCAACTTCAGGCCCGACCGGATGCGCCAGATGACGCGGGCGCTGGCCGAGCCCGGGCTCGGGCAGACCGGGCCGTCAGCGAAGCGTGAGGAGGAGCTTCCCGGCTGGACCGGGCGTGAGGGCGCCCAGCCGGTCGAGCGGTACACAACGCTGACCGAGTACGAGGAGGGTTGGCCCTACCCGATGGCCTTCCCGCCGGAACGCCCGCAGGTGACCCTCAGCGGCGTGCTGGCGCGCGCCGGCGCACGCCAGCTGCATGTGGCGGAGACCGAGAAGTACCCGCACGTGACGTATTTCTTCAACGGCGGCGATGAGGCGCCGCTTGCGGGCGAGCGGCGCGAGCTGGTGGCCTCGCCACGTGACGTGCCGACATACGACCACAAGCCACAGATGAGCGCGCGGGCGGCGGCTCAGGCGTTCATGGCCGCGTGGAGGGAGGAGGGGTTGGGCGGGTATCGGTTCGCGATCATCAACTTCGCGAATGCCGACATGGTCGGACACACGGGCGTGATCGAGGCCGCGGTGAAGGCGATCGAGACCGTCGACGAATGTCTGGGGCAGGTGGTGGCCACCGTGCACGAGCACGGCGGCGCGTGCGTCGTGACGGCCGACCACGGGAACGCCGATCACATGCTCGAGCCCGACGGCAGCCCGAACACGGCGCATTCGCTGAACGAGGTGCCACTGATCGTGACCGTGCCGGGGCTGAAGCTGAGGGCGGGCGACGGGATCCTGGCGGACGTCGCGCCGACGGTGCTGGACTTGCTGGGGATCGAGCAGCCGGCGGAGATGACCGGGCGTTCGTTGATCGAGCAGTGATGAGATCCTTTTGAAAAGGGACGGCCTACCCGCCGTCTGGGCGGGCGCGCGGATGGAACGAGGAGACCGATGGACAATCCAGATATGAGCGGGAAGAGACTCCGAGCGCGGAGGGTGCTTGCGGCGTTCTTCATCGGCGCAGGCGTGAACCACTTCGTGATTCCGGGTGTCTACAAGCGGATCGTGCCGCCCGGCCTGGGCGACCCCGAGACGCTCGTGCGAGTCAGCGGCGTAGCGGAGGTCGCGGGCGGGGTGGGCGTGCTGCTGCCGCGGACGCGCCGGCTGGCTGGGTTCGGCCTGGTCGCGCTGCTCGCGGCGGTGTTCCCAGCGAACGTCCACATGGCTCGCAACCCGGAGAAGTTCGAGAAGATTCCGGCCTGGGCGTTGTATGCGCGGTTGCCGCTACAGCCGCTGATGATGTGGTGGGCATGGCGGGCGACACGGCGATAGAGCGCCCGATCGCGCCGCCGGTGGGCAGGGACGGCGCGATCGGTGGGCGAGCCGACAGCAGCGCCCACACCGGGACGCAGGCGGACGCTGCTATGTTCGATTGAGAAGGGATTCGGGTTCCAAGCGACATCATGTCCACCGCGACCGCCGTCAAGGTTCCCCTCGGGGAACGAGAGCCCCTCAGCGAGGGAGACCGATCGGAGATCGGCCAACGCGCGTGGCGCAGCTTCCTGAGAGCGCATGCCTGTCTGGCCAAGCGTTTGGACGCCGAACTCGAGCGGGCGCACCGGCTGCCGATGACCTCGTATGAGGTACTGCACCATTTGGAGGGTGCGAGCGGGGGACGCATGCGGATGTGCGACTTGGCTGAGCAGGCACAGCTCTCGCGCAGCGGCCTGACACGACTGGTCGATCGCTTGGAGCGGGAGGAGCTGCTGGAGCGCTGCTCCTGCGAACACGACGCCCGTGGGTCCTACGCCTGCCTGACCGACACCGGGCGCGAGCGGCTGAAGGAAGCGCGCGGGACGCACCTCGCGGTAGTGAGAGAGCACTTCTTCTCGCGCTTCTCCGAGCACGAGCTGAGCGCGCTGGCAGACATGTGGGAGCGCATCGCGCCCTGCAACGGCAACGGCTGCTGAGCGGGCGTCATAAGAACCTGTTTCAAGATAGGCGGTGTGGTCGGGGCGTGCATAGATCAAGCTGGGACTGATCGGATGCCCACCCACCCGGCGAAGCGCATGCTGGTGGCATGCGCAAGCCATCA
>DAIOGX010000123.1:0-5246 GCA_036744995.1 Solirubrobacteraceae bacterium
TGCTGGCCGATAGGAGATCGCATTTGATCTTCTATCGGTGGTCCAGCGCCGTAGATCAGGATCCCACCCACCCGCATCCGGGCGTGCCGATCTTCTTGAAACAGGTTCTAACGGCGTCCCCGGTTGGGCGTCCTCGATCAGATCGCCTGACGCCAGCCCCTTGCCTTCGGCGGCGGCGCCCACGATCTCGATCAGATCGCCACGCTTCCTGCCTGTGCCCAAAGGGTGCGTTCTGCTCAGGACCCCAATCCCTTCGTCAGGGTGTGAGTGCGTCCATCGCCTCGCCCGCCATTCAAGCCCCGCGGACGGGCTGCCGACAAGCAAGACATGTTCGATGTGAAGGCCGCGATGCGCGAGCTGGTCGAGAAGGGGGGCTCGGATCTGCACCTGAAGGTGGGGTCCAAGCCGCTGTACCGCGTGCACGGACATCTGGCGGCCGATGAGAGCGCCGAGGTGTTGAGCGCCGAGGACACCGAAGGCGCTCTGGAGCAGCTGCTGAATCAGCAGAGCAAGCTGGACGAGTTCGCGCGTGAGCACGAGGTCGATTTCTCGTTCGAAATTGCAGGCGTTGCGCGCTACAGGATCAACGCGTTCCACCAGCGCGGTGTGATCTCGATGGCGTGTCGCGCGATCCCGCACAAGATCTCGACGATCGAGGAGCTGGCGCTGCCCGAGGTGGTCAGGGAACTGGCCGAAGAGGAGCGCGGGATCGTGCTGCTGACAGGAACCACCGGCTCGGGGAAGTCAACGACGCTGGCGGCGATGATCGACCACATGAACGAGACGACGAGCAAGCACATAGTGACGATCGAGGACCCGATCGAGTTCGTCCACGAAGACAAGCGTTCGGTGATCAACCAACGTGAGGTCGGCATGGACACGGCCTCGTTCAAGCGCGCGCTGCGGCGTGTGCTCAGACAGGACCCGGACGTGATCCTGGTCGGGGAGATGCGCGACGAGGAGACGGTCCAGACGGCGCTGTCGGCTGCCGAGACCGGGCACCTCGTCCTCTCGACGATCCACACGGTCGACGCGACGGAGTCGATCAACCGCATGCTCGACTTCTTCCCCCCTCACCAGCACGGCCAGGCGCGCAGCATGATCGCCGGCACGGTCAAGGGCGTGATCTCCCAGCGGTTGGTGCCGGGCGCCGACGGCGGGCGTGTGGCCGTGTGCGAGATTCTCCGCATGACTGGCAGGGTGCGTGACATGATCATCGACCCCTCGCAGACCGGCAAGCTGGTCGAGGTGATCGCCTCAGGCGCCTACTACGGCATGCAGACCTTCGACCAAGCGCTGTTCGGGCACGTGAAGGCCGGCCGGGTGACGTTCGACGACGCGATGCTCGTGGCTTCCAGCCCGCACGACTTCAAGCTGCTGATGCAGGCGGATGGGCGCAGGGGCACGACGATGGAGGACGTGGCCGCTGCCGAGTCACGTCGTGACACGAACTCTGACCCCGCAGACGATGCCAGGCCCGACCGGCCTCCGCTCACCGTCGCTTAGGCCCGCTCGCGCTTAGCTCCACCTGCCGAGTGCCCGAGAGGAGAACGGCGCTACAGCCCTTCGCTCCGGCTACCGCCCTTCACTCCTGAAGGCGCTCGGGAGCTCAAAACTGACCCGCCACCGCCTCTGCCAACACTTCAGTTGGTAAAGTAACGGTTGGAATGGCCGTTGACGAGACATGTCCGGTATGCAGAACCGCTGAGATCGTGTGTGGGAAGTGGACGCTTTTGCTCGTCCGGGATCTCGCCGAGGGCTGCTCGCGCTTCTGCGAGTTGGAACGCTCGCTTCAGGGCATCAGCCCGCGCACGCTGTCGCTGCGGCTAAGGGCGCTGGAGGAGGAGGGCATCGTTGAGCGCCAGACGTTCCCCGAGGTGCCGCCCCGGGTCGAGTACGCGCTGACCGAGAAGGGACGGGCACTCTTGCCGATCATCGACGACATGCGCGCCTACGGCGAAGACTGGCTCGGCGAGGAGTGCGCCGAGCGCATGATGATGACGCCGAATACCCTCCTCATCGCTTGAGGTGACCCGATTGCCGCCCGCGGTGGCTGCCGTCGCGGTCGGGTCCTCGCCGAGGTCGGAGCGGTCTTTTTTTTGTTTCGTTCGCGGGACATCCTGTCCCCTTGTCCCGCCGTCCCGCGAACGAGAACGGCGACTTCCGTCCATATCGCCGTGACGAGCGTAGGCCGGTCCCGGCCTGAAAGTAGGATGCCGCTCACCCTGCAATAAGGGCTGCGCCGAGCAGGAGCGCAGGGGGCGAGCGCGAAGTGAGGGCGCCATGCACTCACTCACGCTCGAGGCAGCGCTCACGGAGTTCGTGGAAGCCGCCGCGACCCACCTGCACGCGGATGTCGCCGCTGGCGCGGAGGTGCCGTTCGAGCTGGGTTCGCACAGGGGACGCCGAGGGCATGAGTCCGCTGCGACGACGCTCTACTGCTATCGCGCGCTCACCGGTGCGTTCATCTCTGAGCGCGAGGTGGCGCTCCGGCGCCTGCCCGCCCATGCCGAGGCGGCGCGGCTGCTGGCGGACTTCGACGGGCTCGATCGCTACCTGACGAGCATGGGCGTCGACGTCGGCCGTATGAAAGGCACTCATACCGCCCGCGCACACGCCGCGCTCGGGGTGCTGTTGGAGGACGTCTTCGAGGAGCAGTCGGACTTCGAACTCCGCCCCGAGCGCCTGCACGCGGCGCTCGAGCGACTCGAGCAGGCGGCATCCACCAGCAGCACGAGCGAGGTGACGTTGATCGCGACGCTGCACGGCGTGACGATCGCCTCGCCCGAGCTGCAGCTGACTCAAGGGTTGACGATCGCCCACTCAGACGCCCTGCGGGGGGTGCCCGAGGGCGCTCTCTTGGCGGGCGAAGGGGATCACCTGCTCGTCGTCCTCGGCGGCGGCGAGGGCTCAGATTTGCAAGACGCGATTCAGCGGGGCCGCGAGGTGCTGAGGGACCTGCTGCGTGCGCTGAGGCTGTTCGGCGATGGCCGGGTCACGCTGGGCGCGCTCGCGTGGGCGCGGCTGGGTACGGGCTCCTGGAGCCCGCTCGCACTGGGCGCTGGCGGGCGGCCGCACGGAATGCTGGTGGTGACGGCCGAGCAGGAGGACGAGCTGCGCGCGTTCTGCAACCTGGTGTCGCGCCGCGCCCCGTACGGCAACGAGCTGGCCTGGGCGCTGCGGCGCTTCGAGCTGGGCTGCGAGCGCGAGATCTCCTACGAGGCATTGAGTGACCACCTGCTCGCGCTGCGCGCGCTGCTCGAGCCGGAGGGCCCCTCGAGCGGGCTTCTCCCGGGCAGGCTGGCCGCGCTCTGCGCGACGCCCGAGCACCGCCTCGAGCTGACCGAGCGGATCGTCCAGGCGGTGGCGCTTGAGCGCGCGATCGTCGCGGGCACGGCGAAGTCAAAGCGCGCTTCAGACCACGAGCTCGCCAAGGGCGTCGCCGACCATCTGCGCGCGCTCCTGCGAGACGTGATCTGCGGCCACCTCACACCCGACCTGGCGGGTCTCGCCGACGAGCTGCTGGCGGCGCCCGCGGCGCCCAGTGAGCTCGAGGATGCAGAGCTTGGGGTCGATCCCAGGGATGCGTCGCACGCGCGGCACGGGGAGTTTGATGAAGACCCCCTCGAGCAGCTCGCGCACGACGCGCTGTTGATCTAACAACAACCGTCCTTTCAGGCGAGGCGCGCGGGCGCTTCTCGAAGGAGCGCGCTGAGATGCCGTCAGGCTGTCAGGCGAAGAGTTGCTCGGCGATGCGGGCCAACCCCGCGAGATCGCCGACGTCCTGGTCTAGGTGCGCAACCAGCACCGGCTGAGGCTCATCGAGCTCCCGTGACAGTCGCGCGATCGTCTCGCGGTCGCGCTTGACGAGCACGTCGAAGTCGGCGAGATTTCCCGCCACGCGCGCCGCCAGGCTCTCGCCCAGCTCGGGTGCGAGCAGCGCCTCGACCTCCTCCACCGAGTGCCCTTCCAGGCCGTCGCGGTGCACGCGGTTGACGATTGTGCCACCGCGGGCGATCCCGGTCGCGGCCAGCTGCTCGGCCAGGTAAACCGCCTCCCGCGCGGGCTCCAGCTCGGGCGAGCTGACGATCAGGCAGGTGGTCGTGGGGTCGCGCAGGAGCGCGGCGACGCCGCGCGTGCGCTCGCTGAACCCGTCGATCACGCCTGTGAGCGAGCGGAAGAACCGCGACAGCTCGCCGAGCATGTCCACGCCGGTGACGCGCGCGAAGATCGCGAACACGAGCCCCGTGGTGCGGCCGAACAGGCGCGCGGTCAGCCCGCTCGGTGCGAGGAACACCTGCAACGCCCGCCCTTCGATGAACCCCAGCAGCCGGCCGGGCGTCTGAAGGAAATCCAGCGCGTTGCGCGATGGCGGCGTGTCGAGCACGATCGTGTCGAAGTCGTACTCGTGATGCAGCTCGTAGAGCTTCGCGATCGCGCCCATCTCCTGCGAGCCCGCCACCGCCGAGGACAGCTCGCGGTAGACGGGGTTTGCGAGGATGCTCGCGCGTTTCGCCTCCTCGGGCTCGAGGCGCGTGACGATCTCATCGAACGTGCGCTTTGTGTCGAGCATCATCGCCCACAGCTCGCCCGTCTTCACGCCCTGCGCCGCCAGTGGCTCGGGATCGATCCGGCGGGGCTCTCCGGACAGCTCGTCCAGCCCGAGTGCCCCCGCCAGGCGCTTGGCCGGGTCGATCGTGACGACGGCGACCTTCTCTCCTCTCACCGCCAGCGCAAGCGCGAGCGCCGCTGAGGTCGTCGTCTTGCCGACGCCCCCCGCGCCGAGGCAGATCACCACGCGCTTGCCCTCGAGCCGGCACGACAGCTGCCCTGCAGAGCGCTTGTCATTGGTCATCCGCCGATCCTAGAGTCTCGTCGTTTCCGCTCCCGCGGTGCCAACCGCTCCCATGACCGGCGCCGCTTCGGCTGTGGGTGATCCGCGCTTCCTGGTCTCCCAAAGATGCCCGCTCGCGTATCCAAAGTCGGACGGCCATCCCGGGATCGCAGTTCCCATGCAGGAATCGCCTCTCGTCATGCGAATACCCACCGGACGGCTTCCCACAATCGAGCATCGGAGTATCCCGTGGACGGCAAGGCCAAGGTCATCGCGTTCGCCAACCAGAAGGGCGGCGTGGCCAAGACAACTACGACGCTCAACCTCGCCGCGGCGTTCGCGGAGGAGGGCCACCGTGTGCTGTGCGTCGACATGGACCCGCAGGGCAACCTGACGATGTCCCAGGGGATCG
>DAIOGX010000124.1:0-5243 GCA_036744995.1 Solirubrobacteraceae bacterium
GAGCGCTTGCAGCGCTCCAGCAGGCTGATCTCGGTGCGGTGCAGGTCGCAGATCTCCGCGAGCGCCTCCTGGGAGAGGCCAATACGTTCGCGATGGTGGCGAAGGTTGACGGCGAATTGCTTGCGCACGGGCTCCACGGTCTCCATGGCTGCACTCTTGCGATGCGCAGACGAAAGGTCTACAGACAAAGAGTTGCCGGATGACTGTCTGCACACCTTCGCCTTCGAGCGACTCGGATACGCGCGTCGCTCGAAGATAGAAACAGCATTCTATCCCAGTTACAACCACAACTCTCGCTGTGGGCATAAGCCTCCGCGGAAAGCCCTACGCCTCCGCGACATCCTGCGGAGTCACGGTCGTCACGGGCAGGCCGGTGCCGGACAGCTTGCTGGGTAGATCGAGCTTCAGCCACCGCGACAGCCGTGTGGGAAGCGTCGAGATGATGATCTCGTCGAAGCCGTGTTGGTTGACTGCATCCTGCACCGCGGCGCCCGGGTCTGGGTCGCCCACCATGCTCTCCACAGGCGTGCCGGCCGCCTCGCTCAGCAATGGCACTGCATGATCGATCACGGATCTCGCCTCGCCTGCGCCTTGGTCCTCGGGGTCGACGACCTTGTGCAGGCCGTGGGTGGCGTTGGGGACGAGCAGCGTAAATACGCACGGCCCGCGTTGTGCTCGCTCGCGCACGGCGTCGAGCAGTGGTTGCGTAGCGGCTGTCTTGTGCGCCACCACGAGCACGCGCGTGGGGATGATGTTGGAGGACTCCATGGCTGGGACTCCTTTCTGACTGGTTGCCTCGATGATTCCACTCGGAGGTCTGAGATACCAGTTGAATACCCTGTTTGAGAATGCGTGTACACGTGACCGAGGACTCCGTCGAAGTGCTGCTCGCGCCGTGGGAGAAAGTGCTCGGCCTGCTAGGGAATATCCGCGTGGCGCGCGCCGACGTGAGCGATGTGCGGGTGCTGAAGGAGCCGATGCGTGAGGTGATGGGCTCCGGTCTCAAGGCCGGGCTACGCCTGCCCTGGCTCTACTACGTATGCCGCACCATCCGCCTCGACCAGGCCTTCGTCGTGCGCCGCGGCGTTCCCGCGCTGTCGTTCGCAGCGCGCAACCACGGAGCGTTGCGGCGGGTGATCGTATCCACGCCCGATGCCGCTGAGCTTGCGCGGACGCTTGAGTCGTGAGAGTCAGTGCAGTGGTGGGGGAAGGATTCGAACCTTCGTAGGCAGAGCCAATCGGTTTACAGCCGATCTCCTTTAACCACTCGGACACCCCACCGGGCGCGGCTCGTCAGTTTAGGGCCTCTTCTCTTAGACCCTGTTTCTGAAGGCCCGCACGGCGGCCCCGGGACATGCTCAAACGCCTCTAGGAGGCCTCGCGCAACTGCTGGGCATCGGGCAGTGTCTGCAGCTTCTTCAGTGTGCGGTTCTCGATCTGTCGCACACGCTCGCGCGTGATGTTGAATGCGCGGCCGACCTCCTCCAGCGTGCGCGAGCGACCGCCGACGATGCCATAACGCATCTCGATCACCTCGCGCTCGCGCCGCGGCAACGAGGCCAGCACGCGCGTGACGTTCTCCCGGCGTAGCGCTTCTGAGGCGATCTCGAACGGCGATTCCGCGGAGACGTCCTCGATGAAATCGGCGAGTGCCGAATCGTCCTCCTCGCCGACCGGCTTCTCGAGCGACACCGGCTGCTGCGCCATGCGCATGACCTCGCGCACCTCGCGCACCTCGCATTCCAGCTCCGCGGCGATCTCGGCGGTGGTTGGTTCGCGCCCCAGCCGCTGGATCAGCTGACGCTCGGCGTAGATGAGCCTGTTCAGCCGCTCGACCATGTGCACGGGGATCCGGATCGTCCTCGCCTTGTCAGCGATCGAGCGGGTAACCGCTTGGCGGATCCACCAGGTCGCGTAGGTCGAGAACTTGTAGCCGCGACGGTAGTCGAACTTCTCCACCGCCCTGATCAGCCCGAGCGACCCCTCCTGGATCAGGTCCAACAACGTCAGCCCGCGCCCGATGTAGCCCTTGGCGATCGACACGACCAGGCGTAGGTTCGCCTCGACCATGTGTTGCTTGGCGGCCATGTCGCCGCGCTCGATCCGCTTCGCCAACGCCACCTCCTCCTCGGCGGTGAGCAATGGCACACGACCAATCGAGCCGAGGTACAGGCGCAGCGAGTCGAGACTCGGCTCGACCGCCAGGTCGACCTCCGCCTTCTTCAGTGCCTCCAGCCGCGTGTGTAGTCCTTGCGCCTGGTTGTGCCCATCGTCCTCGACTTCGACCGGGCTCGCGAGTGAGGAACCGTCAGTATGAGTGGTCGGAGTGGTCCGCGTTTCGTCTTCCTGGGTGGAACCGTTGCCGTCGCTTCTGTCCCGTAACAGGCCGGTCTCGGGCTCACCCGTGCCGAGGACCTCGATCCCGTGCTCCTCCAGGTAGCTGAGCAGGTCCTGCGCCTGCTCGCCGTTGAGCTCGGCTTCCTCCAGCGCCGAAGTGAGGGCCTCGGCGGTCAGGAATCCCCGTTCCTGACCTTCGGCGATCACGCCCTGCAGCTCCTCCAGCTCGACCACGGCTGTGTCTGTGGTGGTGACCAACATACCCTCAAGCTTCTCGCTCAACTTGGACCCCCGGCATCCATCCGGCTCCCCGTCGAAGCGATGGTCCGCTCCGACCTCCCTGACTGCTTTGCAAGTGCGGAGTGATACCAGAATCCGCGGTTGGGAATATCGGTCGGTCGAGCGGTGGGTCGAGAGCTGGCACGCGCGCTAGGCTTGGCGACGGTGCAGGCGACGCGGCTCACCCCCTTAGAACCTGTTTCAAAAAGATCGGCACGCCCGGATGCGCACCTGGACACGGCGCTGGACCGATCGAAGATCACCGTGATCTTCGATCGTCGCCACGTGACGGCTTGCACGTGCTGGGCGATCCCGGATGATCGGCAGCACGCGCTGTGCCATCCCGCGTCGCCCAGCTTGGTCCATGCACGCCCCGACCGCACCGCCTATTTCGAAACAGGTTCTTAGTGCCTCCAACACAGAGCGCGGACCACGAAGACGTCCAGGCGCGTGTGCCGGACGTCCAGGTGGGGCTCTCGCGCGTGGGTGTGACCGGCGTCGAGAAGGTGGTGCGGATCCGCGACGAGCTGTTCTTCGCGCGGTTGGAGTGCTTCGTTGACCTCAGCTCAGACCAGAAGGGCGCCCATATGTCGCGCTTCGAGGAGGTCATCAACGAGGCGATCGGCGAGGTCGTCCTCTCAGAGTCGCCGTTCCGGGCCGAGACGCTCGCCCAGCACATCGCCGAGCTGGTGCGCGCCCGCCAAGGGGCGCATCGCGCCGAGGTGAGCATCGCCGCGCGTTATCCCGAGCACAAGCCCGCGCCGGTCTCGGGGATCGCCACGCAGGAGATCTACACCCTCCATGGGCGAGCGGTGGCTTTCGAGCACGGTACGCGCCGCATGGTCGGGGTTGCGGCGACGGGCATGACCGCGTGCCCGTGCGCGCAAGAGCTCGTGGCGGAACGCGCGCGGGAACGGCTTGCCGACGATGGGTTCTCGCCGGAGCAGATCGAGCGGATCATCGAGCGCGTGCCGGTGGCGACGCACAACCAGCGTGGCCTGGCGACACTGCAGATCGGCTGTATCGAGGAGTGCGTCGCCGAGATCGACGCTTCAGTGCTGCTCGAGATCGCGGAGGCGTGCATGTCCTCGGAGATCTACGAGCTGATGAAGCGCTCCGATGAGGTCGAGGTCGTCGAAAAGGCCCATCGCCGCCCGCGTTTTGTCGAGGACTGCGTGCGCGAGATGATCGCGGGGGTGGTGCGCGGCTTCCCGGAGCTGGACGGCGCGAGCTTCGTCTCGGCGCGCCAGGAGAACCTCGAGACGATCCACCAGCACAACGTCGTCGCCGAGCGCCACGGTCTGCTTTCAGAGTTGCGCTCAGAGCTCGACTTGGCCGCGCCGTCTGAGCATCAGACGAGCCTCGATGAGTGGCTTGACGCGGGCGCGCACCGCGCCGGCGCCTGATATCTAGTCAGCCGCGCGCGCGAGCCTCAGCCTGTTGCATGCGCCGGCGCAGCCCGAAGAAGTAGTCGAGGCCTGAGAGGACGGTCACGAGGACCGTCAGGTAGAGCAGCGTCGAGACCCACAGCGGTTGCCCATGCACGGCGATCACAGCGAGGATCGTGGCGATCTGCAGGCAGGTCTTGATCTTGCCAAACATGCTCGCGGCCATCACCACCCCCGCCTGCGTCGCGCCCATGCGCAGGACCGTCACGGCCAGCTCGCGCGTGATGATCACCATCGCGACCCACGCGGCGAGGCGGTGCAGCGAGACGAGCGAAATCAGCGCAGCGACGATCAGCAGCTTGTCGGCGAGCGGGTCCATCAGCTTGCCGAAGGTCGTGATCGAGTCCCGCGCCCGCGCCAGGTATCCGTCGATGAAGTCGGTGAGCGACGCCAACGCGAATACCACCGCCGCGAGCACATCGCCGGCTGGTGTGTTGCCGAGCAGGGCGACCACCAGCACGGGCACGAGCATGATCCGCAGCACTGTCAGCACGTTGGGTAGGTTCAGGGGAAACATCGAGCGCCCATTATGCCGCTCAGCGGCGCTCTCCAGCCATCCGCGATGGGCGCTTGGCGTGCGTCCTAAGATCGAACTAACCCGACCGACTGCAGCAAGCGAAGAAGGAGCAGGCGAATGCACAAGCGCACACTCGGAGCGAACGGACTCGAGGTCTCGGCGATCGGGCTGGGCTGCATGGGGATGTCGGCTTTTTATGGATCGACCGACGAGGGTGAGGCGATCGCCACGATCCAGCGCGCGCTGGAGCTGGGGTGCAACTTCCTCGACACGGCGCAGCTGTACGGGCCGATGACGAATGAGGAACTGGTCGGCCGCGCGATTGAGGGCCGGCGCGAGGAGTATGTGATCGCGACGAAGTTCGCCCGTCGCACCGACGAGGCGACGCCCGGTGAGATGTCGACGCTCGGTCCGCTCGACGGTTCCGCCGAGCACGTCCACACCTCCGTTGAGGGTTCGCTACAGCGGCTCAAAACCGACCACATCGACCTCTACTACCAGCACCGCGTGGATCCGAACGTCGAGATCGAGGAGACCGTCGGCGCGATGGCCGAACTGGTGCAGCAGGGCAAGATCCTGCATATCGGTCTCTCCGAGGCCGCGCCCGAGACGATCCGCCGCGCGCACGCCGTGCACCCGATCGCCGCCTTGCAGACGGAGTA
>DAIOGX010000125.1:0-5156 GCA_036744995.1 Solirubrobacteraceae bacterium
CCCGTGGTCCCTACCTGAGCGAATCTCAGGTGATCTCAGAACACCTCAGAGCCGCCGGCACGCCTCACAACAGCCCGCATCAGGCCCAGGCGCTCCTTCGAGCCCAGTATCGCCCATGATGTGGGGCCGTGCCAATCGTGTGGTTTTGGTGTCCTCAGGGGCCTCCAAGGTTCCAATGAGGTTCCGTTTGTGACCAGCGGGCGTGGGACGCACGCCGCGCTTGTGTAGCACGGCGGGTCAGCGATCTACCCGCTGCGCACGACGCTCGAAACGAACGCCTGTGGTGAGCGCAGCCGTCTTCGCTGAGCTTCTTGGCAGGCGTGAGCGTCAGTCTGCCACCCCCTGCTGGGAGGCGTCGAGACGGGGTGTGCCATATGCACGCCCTCGACTGCGGCGACGCACGCGGCGCGCTGCAAATAGCCGAGCAGGCAATCGCCCTCATCGGTCCCACGAGGCAAGCTGGCGGCTCGCCTGCGAGCCGAACACGGTCCGCCACCGAAGCCCTACACCGACCGGGACATCCTCGAACACGCGCTCGGGTTACGCGAGTCGAGCGCCGAAGCGTCGGTTGTCAGTAGCCCTCCTGCCGGTCCAGCCACTCGGTCACGGCCCGACTATCCAAGAGTTTTGCGGTGCCCACCATCGCCATCGCGAGTCCCATCGTCACGAGGTAGGCCGCGCCCTCGATCAGGGGCAGTCCGACAAAGAAGATCAAGATCGCGGCCACGACGCTGATCGTGCCATTGATCGCACGATGACCGCGACGGTCACGCCGAGCCCGCTGAGGACCGCCATCACCGTCGTGAGCAGCTGGCTGGTGTAACACAGACCCGAGGCTAGGTGCCGGCGCATGACCGAAGGCTACTGTCCGTTCGGACAGCTAGCTTCATGAGTGTGGATGGGCCGACACAGACATCGTTCGAGTCAATGAACGTCAAGGACGTTCACGAGCTAGTAGCGCTGGACACGTCCGCGCTCGTCGAGCGGCTGGCCGAGGCCCCCTTCCCGCCGAGCGAGAGCTGATCGGCGCGGTTCTCCTGAACGCGGTCGGCGATCTCAGGAAGGCTACGCCGACGTTGCAGCCTCCTCACGACAGATCGACAAGGGAACCAAGAGCCTGATCACGCTCGCACGCCTCATTCGGCGATCCGGGCGCCTAGGTAGCCTCGGGCTATGTTGTCCATTGTGGATCACGAGGCGTGGCGCGTTCGTCCGGCACCAAAAGCGAGCCGGCCATGAGAGAGCGTCCGATCCTGGCTGAGACGAGGACGCCAGAGGGCACGCGAGTGGTGCTGTTCGAGGACACATGGCTCCGCCACATCCTGCTCCCGCAGCAGGGGCATCCAGAGCTCGAGCCTTATCTCGCCGTCGTGCTCGCCGTCCTTCCCGACCCCGATCATCGCGAGCCGGATCCACGACCGTTGCGCGAGCGCTTCTTCAAGCAGGATGTCGGCCCTAGCAAGTGGCTGATGGTGGTCGTAGACTCTGAAAAGGAGCCGCCGCGCATCGTGACTGCTCTCGGCTACGGACACGGAGAATCGCCAAGCGGATGGACAACATGAAGGTCAAGATCGACGATCTAGTATTCGAGCGCGCCAACTACGACGCGGACGGCGACGTGCTCTATCTCACCCGCGGCGAGTCAAACATGGCCGCCGATGCCGTTCTCACGCCAGAGGGTCACGGTGTCCGCTATGGACCCGATGGCGAGGTGATCGGAGTGACGATCATCAACGCCAGATGGCTGCTTGAGCGCGACGGACATCTCACGATCACGGTGCCGCACTCGGTGCGCGTCGAGGCGGGCGAGCTGGCTGCTGCCCTCGGTTAGATCAAGCTCGCGATCTGAAAACGACGGCAGGCGCGGTCAGACGGCGAGCTGCTGTGCTCGCTCGGGAACGGCGTAATAGGTACCTTGCATGAGCCGCCGATGCAGGTCACCCAACTCGGCTTGGTCCTCCCGAAGCGCCTCGACGATGTGCAACAGCCACGGCCCAATACAGGAGCGTGAGCGGCGTCTGCCGACGCGCTTGCATCCACGGGGGAGTGGTAGCGGCCGCCCAGTAACGGGAGGGGTGATTAGACGATCGGCGTGGGAAGATTGCGCAAATGAGAGCTGGTGGGAAGAGGATGTCTCGCTCTCACTTTCCGTCGCCCAGCGATGGCGGGTGAGTGAACCGGCGAGGATTCCGACCGGCAGGGGTTGCCGAATGCCCATGATCAAGCATGACCCCGCAACGCTGCTTGCCGAGACGCGAGCCTTCAACGCCGAGCTCGAGCGTCTGTTGGCGACGGTGCCCTCGGTCCAGACGCTCCCGCCTGAGCAGACGCGCCGCGCGCGCCGCGAGGGTCGCGGCATCTTTCCCGCGCCGGTGTTCCTGTCCAAGGCTCGTACGCTTGAGATCGACGGGCCCGGGGGCCCCGTCCCGCTGCGCATCATCGCACCGGAGCGGGAGTCCACGGGAGCGTTCTTGCACCTCCACGGCGGGGGGTGGACGTTGGGCGAGAACGACCTGCAGGACCTGCGCTTGGACCGACTGGCCGTCGAGACCGGTCTCACGGTCGTGAGCGTGGGCTACCGCCTCGCCCCCGAGAATCCCTACCCGGCGGCGCTCGAGGACTGCGAGGCAGCCGCATTGTGGCTGCTGGGGAGAGAGGGGAAGGCCACAGTCGGCGGGGCGAGCGCGCTGGCTATAGGCGGCGATTCGGCTGGCGGGCACCTTGCTGCGGTGACGCTCCTGCGGCTGCGCGACCGCCACGGGGTCACGGGCGCGTTCGGTGCTGCTGTGCTGCAGTATGGCTGCTTTGACGTGTCGATGACCCCGAGCCAGCGGCTGTGGGGCGAGCGCAACCTCGTGCTCTCAGAGCCCATCATGCATTGGTTCGCGGACCAGTTTCTGCCTATGTACGACCGCGAGCAGCGCCGTGGCCCTGACATCTCGCCCCTGTTCGCTGAGCTGTCCGGCATGCCCCCGGCGATCTTCACGGTCGGCACGCAGGATCCGCTGCTCGACGACACGCTGTTCATGGAGGCGCGCTGGCGCGCGGCGGGGCATGCGACCGAGCTGCGCATCTGGCCCGAGGCGCCGCACGGGTTCATCTCGCTGCCGATGAGCGTTGCCGATGTGGCGCTGTCCGCCGAGCACGACTTCCTGCGCCGCACGCTGGGCGTGGACCAGGTCTAGTCGCCGCAGCCCGTCTTGGGGATGCAGCCTTGCCCGTCGTCGTCCCGTCGCTGCTGCTTCGCGGCGCTCCTATCCCTCGCTGGCGGTGGTCAACCGGGCGCGCCACTGCTTGGTGTCCCACTGCGCTGGCTCGGTCTCCTCGAGGAATCGCTCGAGCACCGCGACGAAGCGCCCGGGCGCCTCGAGCTGTGGCAGATGGCCGACTCCGTCGAAGACCTCGAGGCGGCTGCCCGGGATGGTCTGGTGGGCTTGTTCACCGTGGTGGACGGGGATCATCGGATCGCGCTCCCCCCAGATGATGAGAACGGGCACGCCCTCGGCGAGGTACAGCCGGTCGCCGGCATCGACGCGCTGGCCGTCAGTGCTGACGACGGCGCGCAACGTGGCCAGGAACGCGGCGCGACGGTCTGGGTCGGCGAGCGACGCGTATCCGCGCGCGACCTCGGCGACATCAGCGTTTGGGCGCAGCCCGACGGTCGCCAGGCCGCGCGCCACCGCAGACCCGGCGATACGTCCTGGCCCGGCTGTTGCGGCGATGAACAGGTCCGCGCCCGGGAGTGCCGCGGCGCGCAGGACGGGGCTGACCTCCGGACCGAGCCCGCCGCTGGAGACTAGTACCAGGCGCTCCGTGATCTCGGGGAACTGGTAGGCGAACTGCATCGCGATTCCGCCGCCGAGCGAGTGCCCGACGAGCGTGGCGCGCTCATGGCCGAGCGCGATCAGCAGGTCGCGCAGGCCGGCGGCGAGAGCCCCGAGGGAGTAGTCGCCGCCACCGGGCGCCGACGTGCCGTGCCCGGGAAGATCGGGTGCGAGCACGGTGTGGCCTCGCGCGAGCGGCTCGATCACCGCCTGCCAGTTCTCATACGTGCCCGCCATCCCGTGGATCAGCAGCAGCACGGGACCGCTGCCCGCCTCGGCGTATCTCACCGCGCGGCCGTGAAGCGTCACCGTCTTGGGCTCCATCGCGTTCATACCGACGCCCCCTCGGCGAGCCGCGCGAGCTTCAACGGCCACACGCACGCTGGGATCGCCCGGCCGAGGCGAAGCGACACCGCACCGGAAACGCACTTGCGCAACTCGCTGGCCGGTCGCTGCATCAGCGCCAGGGTACACCTGACCGGTGATCGCGTGGTCCGCAGAGCTGGCCGACGCCGACAATGCCTGGCATACGCGTGGCGGTGGTACGGTTAGGCGGTCCTCGCAACGCCGACCGGTGGAGGAGGTCATGCAGCGCCTCAGCCCCCAGGACGCCTCGTTTCTGCATCTCGAGGATGCGGTGAGCCACATGCATATCGGTGCGGTGGCGATCTTCGAGGGACCGTCGCCGGGGTACGAGGCGCTCTCGCGGATGGTTTGGGCGCAGCTGCCGAGCGTCCCGCGCTACCGACAGAAGGTCCATTTCGTGCCGGTTGCGCTCGGCCGGCCGGTGTGGGTGGACGATCCGCACTTCAACCTGGGTTACCACTTGCGCCGCACCGCGCTCCCGCCGCCGGGCAGCGATGAGGAGCTGCGCAACCTGGTCGGGCGCGTCATGTCTCAGCAGCTCGACCGTGACAAGCCGTTGTGGGAGATGTGGATCATCGAGGGGCTCAGCGAGGGGCGGTGGGGGCTCATCACGAAGGTGCATCACTGCATGGTCGACGGAGTCTCGGGGGCGGAGCTCCTGGCGGTGATCCTCGACTCCGAGCGCGATCCCAAGCTCCGCGCACCCGAGGATTGGCATCCGGAGCGCCAGCCGTCCGGGGCGGAGCTGGCGATCCACGCGCTTGCCGGGCGCGCGGTCAGTCCGTATGAGCAGCTGCGCTCGGTGCGGTTCGCGGTGCGCTCGCCGGGCCGTGCGGCCAGGACCGCCGCCGCGACTGCTCGCGGGCTGTGGGCGATGACTGGTGTGGTCCCGCCACCACCGCGCTCGTCGCTGAACGGACCGATCGGCCCCCATCGCCGCTGGGCGTGGGCGCGGTCACAGCTCTC
>DAIOGX010000126.1:0-5145 GCA_036744995.1 Solirubrobacteraceae bacterium
TAGGCGAGCCCAACCAGGCACGACGCGCGTTCGGCGTTGCCAACCCTGAGTCGCGCGCCTTCGGCACCCGGGACTACAGCCCGCTCAGGACAGAACGGTGGGGAGATCAGATGGCCGTCCATGGGGGGAGATCCGGTGGCCACCAGTGGGGAGATTCAACGGCCGCCTATGGGGGAGAATCTCATGGCCGCCGGCCCGTGATGTCCAGAACCGACACGACAAGGGCCACGTCGCGGTCGGCGGGCCTATTTTTTGACGGATCGGTCACAGAATCGCCCGCTCGGGGTTAACACGGTTGTGGACTTCCTCCAGGCCAGCGACGGCGAGCTGCTGGCGGCATCGCGCTCGAACCCGGACGCGTTCGCCGCGTTCTACGACCGTTACGAGGGCTCTGTCGTCGGCTATTTCGCTCGTCGCACCGGCGATCCGGAAGTGGCGGCCGATCTGACGGCCGAGGTGTTCGCGGCGGCGCTCGGCGCCTCACACCGCTACAGACCCGAGACGCCGTCAGCCGCGGGCTGGCTGTTCTCGATCGCGCACAACAAGCTCCTGAAGAGCCTTCGCCGCGGGCGCGTCGAGGCCGACGCGCGCCGTAGGCTGGGCATCCGCGAGCCGATCGAGCTCGCCGCGGAGGAACTCGAGCGGGTCGAGAGCGCCGCCAGCGCGAACGACTGGGTGATCGAGCTGCTCGATCGACTGCCGGCGCTTCAGCGGGACGCCATTCGCGCACGGATCGTCGATGAGCGCTCCTACCCGGACATCGCGGGGGAGCTTCAGACATCGGAGCTCGTGGTACGTCAGCGAGTCAGCCGTGGCCTTTCAAAGCTCAGAGCCGAACTGGAGGAGCAACCATGACTCTCCTGCCGCAGGTCCGAAGCCAGCTGCATGACGCCGCCGGCCGGCGTGCCCGCAGTCGCTCTCGCCGCCTTGGGATGTTTGGCCGTGGCGCTCAGCGTCGCGGATGGCACCGGACCCCGTTGATCTCGCTCGCGGTCACACTCGGCCTAGCCGGTGCCGCGTTCGCGAGCGGTGTGATCCAGTTCGGCTCGCCGGCGCCGGTGTCGCGCGTGCAGCTGTTCACGGCGCCGACAACGGGCGAAGGCGCGCTTACGCCGGGGACGGTGCGGATGCTGCCGGTCTCGACGCCGGACCCGGCGGGCGGGGCGCCGTGGGGCATGCGCGAGTTCACGACGAGCAGGGGCCTCGGCTGCGTCGAGGTCGCGCGCGTCGTCGACGGCAAGCTCGTCGCGGTCGGCGAGGACGACGCGTTCGGCGACGACGGGCGCTACCACGAGCTGAGCGTCTCCAGCGGCGGCGCTGGCTTTGGCGACTGGTGCAGCGCGCTCGACCGCTACCACCGTCTGTACATCAACGACATGTGGGGCGAGCAGCCGGCGAGCGCATGGCAGAGCCGCTGCTACGCGCCGGGTTCACCGGCGGGCGGGCACCAGCAGCGCGAACCGGGATGCCCGCTCAAGGACGAGCGCAACCTGTACTTCGGGCTGCTCGGCCCGGACGCAAAGAGCGTCACATACGTGCTCGACGGGCAGCGCCACACGCTCGCGACGAGCGGGCCCGAGGGCGCATACCTGATCGTCACGCGCGCCACCCCCGGCCAGCTGCTGAAAGGCGTCGGCACGGGCGGCGTGGTGCCGGTCGACGGCCCGATCACCGAACTGCACTACCGCGACGGCGCGACCTGCCACCTGACCTCGCGCAGCTGGATCGGTGGCGCGTACGCGTGCACGCCGAGCATGCAGGTGCCGGTCGGCTACGTAGCGCCGCCGTCGCTGTCATACACGCACGCGCAGGTGCAGACGCCGGTCAGCGCGAAGCTGATCCGCACGCGCGCCGGCGGCTACGAGCTGCGCCTCGCGTTCCGATCGCGCGTCGCGCTCGACAACGCGCAGAGCGGCTACAACTTCGCCTGGTACGTGCCGGGCACGCGCAATGAAAACCACGGCAACTGGCGGACCGAATCGGACATCGCCGCCGGCCAGACCGTGAGCACGACCACCTGTCCCCTGCCCACCGGCGAGCAGATCCACGGCACGATCAGCCTGTTCGAGCCCGACGAAACCTACAGATCCAAGAGCGAAGTCGTGTACGCGTACAAATACGAAAAACTCGGCGAGCTCGTCGGCAGCTTCTCCGTGCGCGTCCCCGGCACGCCGCGCCCGAACGACCCCGAAGCAGACCATCGGATGTCGCCCCTGACCTCGTGCAGCGCCATTGAGGCCTCCGAACGGCGCTTTCGCGCCCTGCGCCGCGCCCTCGGCCGCGCGCACCCGCCGCTTCCAGGTGCCGGGTAGAAGACTCGCCCGCCGGCTGGCCACAGTCGCCCGTAATGTCCATCTACGCACCAACGGACGCCCCACCGCCCAGTGGTCCCGCCTGCAAGCCGGACGAACGGACGAGCTCGGGGCCGCGGGGCGCTGAGCGAATCCCACCGTTGCGCGGCTGACCCGCCCACCGGGCCGCAGTCGCCCTCACACATCGTGCAAGCACCATACGCCCGCGCACGTCAGGCACCCGGGCGGTGTCGATTTCGTCCAGTCTCGTTCGACGTGTGGGTAGTGACCACCTCACCACAAAGGAGATAGCAATGCGTTTTATGGTTCTGGTCCCCGGGAGCCCCGAGTCGGAGGCGGGCGTGATGCCCAGCACCGAGGGTCTGGGAACAATGACGAAGTACAACGAAGAGCTCGTCAAGTCGGGCGTGATGCTGGCCGGCGAGGGCCTGCACCCGACGTCCAGGGGCGCAAAGGTCCGCTTCGACGGCGGCGAGCGCACCGTCATCGACGGTCCGTTCACCGAGGCCAAGGAGATCGTCGCGGGCTACTGGGTCTGGGAATGCGCGTCGCGCGAGGAGGCGATCGAGTGGCTCAAGCGAGCGCCGTTCGACGGCGGTGTCGAGATCGAGCTGCGCCAGATCTTCGAGGCCGGCGACTTCGGCGAGCAGCTGACGCCGGAGCTGCGCGAGGCGAACGAGCGGCTGCGCGAGCAGGCAACCCAGAATTAGCCTGTGAGCCCGTCGGCCACCCATCGTGCGATCGACGCTGTGTGGCGGATCGAGTCGGCCCGGTTGATAGCCGGGCTGACTCGCATCGTGCGCGACGTGGCGGTGGCAGAGGACCTGGCCCAGGACGCGCTTGTCGCCGCGCTCGAGCAGTGGCCCGCGTCGGGCATCCCGGACAAGCCGGGCGCATGGCTGATGGCCACCGCCAAGCGCCGGGGCATCGATGAGCTGCGCCGGCGAGTCACGTTCGAGCGTAAGCGGGAGCTGATCGGCCGCGAGCTGGAAATCCTCCAGCAGCTCGATCGGCCCGACCTGGCCGCGCAGGTCGAGGAGGTACAGGATGATGTGCTGCGCCTGATCTTCATGACGTGCCATCCGGTGTTGTCCCGGGAGGCGCGCGTCGCGCTGACGCTGCGTCTGCTCGGCGGCCTGTCGACACCGGAGATCGCGCGCGCGTTCCTCGTCTCCGAAGGGACGGTCGCGCAGCGCATCGTTCGCGCCAAGCGCACGCTCGCCGAGGCGCGCGTGCCGTTTGCGCTCCCCAGTCGCGACGAGCTGACCGAGCGTTTGTCTGCCGTGCTCGAGGTGATCTACCTCGTGTTCAACGAGGGCTACAGGGCGACCACCGGCGAGCACTGGATCCGCCCGGCGCTGTGCGCGGACGCGCTACGGCTGGGAAGGATCCTGGCCGCGCTGATGCCCCGCGAGGCTGAGGTCCACGGCCTGCTGGCCCTGATAGAGCTCCAGGCCTCGCGGCTGCGGGCACGGGTCGGGCCACACGGGGAGCCGGTGCTGCTCGCCGATCAGGACCGCGCGCGCTGGGACCACCTGCTCGTGCAGCGCGGCCTGAACGAGCTTCGGCGAGCCGAGGAGCTCAGTGGCGCGCTGGGGCCGTACACGCTGCAGGCCGCGATCGCCGCCTGCCACGCGCGGGCCCGGAGTGTCGAGGGAACCGACTGGCCGCGGATCGTCGCGCTCTACGACGGCCTGGCGGCCCTCACCGGCTCCCCGGTCGTGGAGCTCAACCGCGCCGTGGCCGTGACGATGGCCTTCGGCCCCGAGGCCGGGCTCGAGCTCGTCGATTCGCTCGCCGACGAGCCCGCGTTGCGTGGCTACCATCTGCTGCCCGGCGTACGCGGCGACATCCTCGTGCGCCTGGGGCGGATGGCGGAGGCCCGCGAGGAGTTCGAGCGCGCAGCCGAGCAGTGCGACAACGCGCGCGAGCGCGAGCTACTGCTCTCACGCGCGGTCGCCTGTGGCGCATAAGGCGCAGGGTACGACAGGGCACGATGCTCACGCTCGCTGCGGACGAGAGGAGCCGCACGCGCTTCCGTCTCTGGGGCAGTTCACCGACGGGCCCGCTCGTGCCCTACCATCGAGCACGTGACGATTCGGCGGATGGACCACGTCGGCGTCGTTGTCGACGACCTTGAGGCTGCTACTGCGTTCTTTGTCGAGCTTGGTATGGAGCTGGAGGGCGAGGCGCCGGTCGAGGGACGTTGGGTGGACCGTGTCGTCGGGCTCGACGACGTCCGAGTCGACATCGCAATGATGCGGACCCCCGATGGCCACGGCCGGCTTGAGCTGACGAAGTTCCACACGCCGACGGCGGTCAGCGCTGAGCCGGAAAACGCACCGGCGAACACGCTGGGCATACGTCGCATCATGTTCGCTGTCGAAGACATTGAGGACGTCCTTGCCCGCCTGCGCACCCACGGCGCCGAACTCGTTGGCGAGCTGGAGCAGTACGAGGACAGCTATCGGCTCTGTTACGTTCGCGGCCCCGAGGGCATCATCGTCGCATTGGCCGAGCAGATCGGCTGACCGGCCCGCCCGCCGCCAGCCGCTTCAGAGCGTGGTGGGCAACACCAGGCTGGTCAGGGACGGCGTCGGCGAGGAGGTCTCCAGGCTCAAGGACAGCCCGGAAAGGACATCGGCATCGGCGGCGTCGGCCTCGCCTCCCGCTTGATGTTCACCGACCTGGCGCTAGTCAGCCCACCAGTCGCGCTGGCCCTCGACGTCTTCGCGCCGAGCCTCGCCCAGACTGGGCGAGCCGATGACGAGGATCTCCAGGCCCTCCGGCCCGGCCTCGTAGCCTCGCCACGTACCGGGCGGGACGCGCACCG
>DAIOGX010000127.1:0-5029 GCA_036744995.1 Solirubrobacteraceae bacterium
AGGACGCCTTCGTCTCGATGTGGTCCTCGCGGGCGACCTACGAACCGGCGCGCGGAACGGCCGGATGCGACTCGGGTTGAGGAAGCTGCGCTCCGAGCTAGACCGCTAGCACCCACGATGGCGAACCACCGCGGAGCGTCTCGGCGACTCTCAGCCCGCGACTAGTGCACGGGCGATGTGGGCGCCCGGGCTTGGAGCCAGGCCATCGACGCGCCCGACGCAGGGCTTACCCTCGCGCCGTCCATCGCAGCAAGTCTATGCGGCCTCGGAGTAGGCGCCCTCGGCCTCGGCCAGCCCGCCATCCGCACCGACCTCGTGCATGGGCATGGCGACCGGCTGAACCACCGTCATGGCGACGAGGATCGCGCAGCCGACGAGCGCGGCTCCGATCGCGAACGCGAGGTGATAGCCGTTGGTCAACGCCGCAGCGGTGGAGTGCCCGCTCTTGACGAGGCTGTTGCTGTGTGACGCCGACAGGGTGGCGAGCACCGCGAGGCCGAGCGCGCCACCGACCTGCGCGGTCGTATTCACCAAGCCCGAGGTGAGACCGGCGTCGCTCGGGGTGGCGCCGGACATCGCGAGCCCCATGAGCGCCGGAAAGCAGATGCCCGCACCGGTTCCGAACACCACCATCACCGGGAGGATGTCGATGAAGTACCTGCCGTGGACCGGGGCGCGCATGAACCACAACAGCCCCATCGCGATCAATCCCAGGCCGGGGAACATCAGGTTGCGCGCCCCGAAGCGCATGGCCAGGGGTTGGGCGAAGCGCACCGACAGCGTGCCCATGATGAGCGTCACCGGCAGGAAAGCGAGACCTATCCGCAGGGCGTCGTAGTGGAGGACTCGCTGCATGTACAGCGCGCCGAGGAAGAACATGCCGAACATCCCCGCCACCGAGAGCACCTGGATCAGGTTGGCTCCGGTGACGTTGCGCGAGCGGAAGATTCGCAGCGGCATCAGCGGTTTTGCGGCGGTGGCCTCACGGGCGATGAAGATGGCCAGCAGCACGAGCGAGCCGGCGCCCAGCTCGAGCGTGCGGGCCGCGCCCCAGCCGTCCTTGGCGGCCGGACCCACGATCGTGTAGACGCCGAGCATCAAAGCGCTGGTGATCAACAGCGCGCCGGGGATGTCGGCGCCCTCACCGATCCCGATGCCCTCGTCGCGCTTCAGCAGTCGCAGGATCGCCGTGGCGGTGGCGATCCCGACGGGGACGTTGACGAAGAAGATCCAGTGCCAGTTGATCGCCTGGGTGATCACGCCGCCGGCCAGCAGGCCGACCGCGCCGCCGGCGGACGCGACGAACGCGTACACGCCGATCGCCTTCGCCTGCTCGTGGGGCTCGGGGAACATCGTGACGATCATCCCGAGGATCACCGCCGAGGTCATCGCGCCGCCGGCGCCCTGCAGGAAGCGGGCGCCGACGAGCATCCCCTGCGATTGCGAGAGCCCGCACAGCATCGATGCCGTGGTGAAGATGGCCAGGCCGACCAGCAGCACGCTGCGGCGCCCGGCCAGGTCGCCGAATCTTCCGGCCAGCAGCAGCAGCCCCCCAAACGCGATCAGGTAAGCGTTCACCACCCACGCGAGGCTCGAGGTGGAAAAGCCGAGAGCGGTTTGGATCGACGGAAGCGCGACGTTCACGACCGTGACATCCAGCACGATCATCAGCACCCCGGCGCACAGGACGTAGAGGGCGATCCAGCGGTTGCGGTCGGACTCTGTGGCGCTCATCGGTATCTCTCCTTCGTGGACGGGGTTTGAATGTGCGGGCTGGCGGTCGCTCAGAAACTCATCGGCGTGCCCGGCTCCTCACGCGGATGCTCCTGAGCCCTGCAGGTGGGCGCCGAGTGTGTCCATCAGAACGTTAGTGCCGTGCTCGCGCTCTGCGGGCGTGTCCAGTCCGTCGAGGAATACGCCCTGCTCGGTGAGGGTCAGCCGCGTGCCGGCATCAATCCCCTCGATCTCGACCGTCGCGACGGAAACCGAGATGCGATCCTCGTCGCGGTGCATGTCGTAGGTGTAGACGATCCGCTGGCCGGGCACGATGTCCTGGTAGACGGCGTCGAAGCTGTAGATCTCACCGGCCGGCGTTGGGATCTTGAGATGCTCGCTTCCACCGACCCGGAAGTCCAGCGAGTAGGCTCCCTGCGGCTTCTGTGGCGGACCGAACCAGAGCGCCTTGGAGGCCGGATCGGACCAGGCCTCGAACACCCGCTCCGGTGAGGCTTCGTATGTTCGCTCGATGACGAACGTCGAGTGTGTGGTGGACCGCTCGCTCACTGCTTGCTCCTTTGCTCTTGGTGGGGGTCGGGGTTCTCGGCCAGGAACTCACCGAGACGATCCAGGCGGCGCTCCCAGAATGTGCGCCGCTCAGTTATCCATCGCTCGGCCGTGCGCATCGCGTCGGCCTCGAGGCTGCAGGTTCTGACCCGCCCGACCTTCTCCGACTGGACCAGGCCGCTGTGCTCGAGCACGTGCAGGTGCTGGACGACGGCGGCCAGGGACATGTCAAACGGCTTGGCCAGCTCGCTGACCGAGGCGGGGCTTCGGCTCAACCGATCGATCATCAGCCTGCGGGTGGGGTCGGCCAGGGCTCCGAAGAGCAGGTCGACCGGAGGGGTCTCGGGCTCGTAATGCTTAAGCATCTACTTAAGTATAGCGACTGTGACTGGAAAATGTTGCGTCGGTAGGGAGGTGGGGAGGTGGGGAAGTACGATGGCGGCAGATGGGAGCCCAGGGACCGCTGATCCCCGACGACAGCTCACGCGGCTCCCGAGCGTGGCGGCGCGTGCGCGGCATCGCCGTCGTCGTGATCGTGTTCGTGGCGGTCACCCTGCTCTCACCGCTGCTCTTCCTCGGCGCGGCGGCGGTCGATGGGGCGCTCTGGCTGCGCCATCGCAAGCCCTGGATGGCGGTCCGCCTGCTCGCGATGCTGTGGTGGTTCTTGCTGGGCGAGCTCTATGGGCTGCTGGGACTGCTCGTGATCTGGGTTCTCTCAGGCGGTCGCGACGGCGCCCGGCGACGCGACCGCGTGTACCGCCTCAAGCGCCGCTGGCTGCGCAGCCACCTCGTCGGCATCCGCACGCTGTTCGGGCTGCGCTTCGAGATCGAAGGACTCGAGCTCGCGGGCCCTGGGCCGGTGCTCGTGATGATCCGCCACGCGAGCATCATCGACAACGCGCTCCCCGACGCGATTCTCGGACGCGCGCATGGGCTCGGCTTCCGCTTCGTCATCAAGCGCGAGCTCGAGATTCTGCCCACGATCGACATCGGCGGGCGCTGGGTGCCGACATTGTTCGTGCGCCGTGGCTCGGGCGATACTGAGGGGGAGCTCGAGCGGATGCGCGCGCTCACGGTGAACATGTCCTCGCGGGATGGGTTGCTGATCTACCCCGAGGGCACGCGTTGCACGATGGAGAAGCTGGCCCGGGCCAAGGCGATCATCGCCGAGCGCCAGCCGGAGCTCGCGCCGCGCGCCGCCCGCCTGCGCAACCTCCTGCCCCCGCGTCTCGGCGGCTCGATCGCGCTGCTGGAAGCCGCGCGCGACGCCGACGTGGTGATCTTCGGCCACGTCGGCCTCGACGGCTTTGAGTACATCAGCGACATCTGGGCGGGCGGCCTCGTGGGCACGACCGTCCGGCTCAAGTTCTGGCGATTCCCCGCCGCCGAGGTGCCCTCAGGGCGCGACGAGCTGATCGCATGGCTGTACGACCGCTGGCAGGAGCTCGACGACTGGATCGGCGCTGAGCTGCGCTCAGGCGACCAGGACGCGCTCCGATAGCTGGGGCAGGCCGTCGGGCGGAAATCTAGGGCAGGCCGTCGGCGTCAAATCCAGAGATCAGGCGTCTCAACTCACCTGGTCAGCTGATGCTTCTTCTCCATCTCCTTCTTCTTGGTTGGACATCAAGCTGTCGGCGATTCGTGTCGATGGCAGTGTGGCGCACTCCCCCAGACGGTGACTCAGCTCAGAAGACAGAAGAGATGCAGTCGATATCGCCGGCCAAATCCATGAGGATGACGTTCATAGGCCCAGTCAAGCTGGCGGGGGTCTTGGCGGTGCTGTTGAGCGTTGCTGGTGGTTCTGTCCCCGTTGCGATCGCGCTGGAGGGCGTCCACGGCGATGGTGGCCCCCATCCGGCCATGAAGGCCCACGAGGCGATCATCGGTGGCGCGCCCGCGCGGGCCGGCACATTCGCATCGCTCGCATACATAGTCGATGTCCGTGGCAGCGAGGTCGGCCAATGCACGGGAACGGTCGTCGCCCCCAAGTTGATCCTGACGGCTGGCCATTGCGCCGAGAACGTGAAAACTGGGATCGTGAACAAGTCGTCCGGCTATGTGGTGTTGACTGGGAGTCTCGATCCGGCGACGATCGAGCCGCAGGTCTCGACGGTGTTGGGAGTGCTCGTCGATGAAGCTTTCGTCCGCCGGGTCGACGACGGGGATGCCGCGCTGCTCGTCCTGTCCACGCCCACCACGGCGCCCGCGATCACGCTCGCAAACGCCTCAGACCTCCGGGATCTCCGGGCGGGCACGCCGGCCATGATGGCCGGGTGGGGGAGGACCCAGTACGGACAGAGACGTCCGATCGAACGACTGCAATGGGCTGACACCGCGGTGCAGGGAAGTCGATGGTGTAAGCGCAACGCCCCGCCCTTCTACCTCCGCAGCGAGATATGCACGATCGATCCTCCGAGATACTCCACCGGGGGCTGCAACGGAGACAGCGGCGGGCCATTGCTGGCGAGCGAACCCACCGGCGGCGAACCCATTCAGATCGGCATCGCGATCCACGTCTATGGAAGATGCTCCACCCGACGGCCGACCGTGTTCACCCGCGTGGATCCGATTTCGTCCTGGGTTCACACCTGGATCGAAGCCTACAAACTGCCGCCCACGCCCACGCCCACGCCATCGCCTCCAGCGCCATCGCCTCCAACATCTTGACTGCCGGCTCGTCGCGGCGGGTGTTAAGGTCGGCCGATGACGGCTCGGGTTGACTACGAGCGGCACGGGCGCACGTACG
>DAIOGX010000128.1:0-5020 GCA_036744995.1 Solirubrobacteraceae bacterium
ATGGCCTCGGTGCAGATGAGCTTCGCGATCATGCCCGCCGCCGTCTACTGGTTCGCCGGCTACGACATCGCGCACGGGCACAACGCCATCTCGATTGGCACCGTGGTCGCGTTCACCACATTGCAGACACGCCTGCTGTTCCCGATGCAGCAGCTTCTGTCGGTGGGCCTGGAAGTGCAGACCTCGCTGGCTCTGTTCGGGCGGATCTTCGAGTACCTGGACCTGCCGGTGGACATCGAAGAGCGCCCAAACGCCCGCGCGCTCGAGGGCGTCCGTGGCGACGTGCGCCTAGAGGACGTGTGGTTTCGCTACTCCCCCGATGCGCCGTGGACACTCCAAGAGGTCGCCGCCGAGATCCCGGCGGGCACCCGCACCGCGGTGGTTGGAGAGACGGGTTCGGGCAAGACGACGCTGGCCTATCTCCTCGCGCGCCTGTATGAGCCCGAGCGTGGCCGGGTGAGCATTGACGGCGTGGACATCCGCGACATGACCCTCGAGTCTCTGGCGGCGACGGTCGGCATGGTCTCGCAGGAGACCTACCTGTTCCACGCCTCAATTCGCGAGAACCTGCGCTTCGCCTGTCCACAGGCGAGCGACGCGGAGATCGAAGACGCGGCGCGGGCCGCACAGATCCACGAGCTGATTTCATCGCTGCCCGATGGCTACGACACGCCGGTCGGCGAGCGCGGCTACCGCTTCTCCGGCGGTGAGAAGCAGCGCATGGCGATCGCCCGAACGGTGCTGCGCAACCCGCCCGTGCTGATCCTCGACGAGGCGACCTCGGCCTTGGACAACGAGACCGAGCGCGCGGTGCAGGCGGCCTTGGACGAGCTCGCGCGCGGGCGCACGACGATCGCCATCGCCCACCGCCTGTCGACGATCCGTGACTCAGACCAGATCCTCGTGCTCGACTCCGGGCGCATCGTCGAGCGGGGGACTCATGACGAGCTGATCGCGTTAGACGGGCGCTACACGGCGTTGCTCAGTGGCTCCGCGGTCGCCGACGATGATCGCCCGGAGGCGGACCCTCGGGCCGCGCTCGCCTGAGAACCTGTTTCAAGATCGTTGGTGTGGTCGGGGTGTTCATGGATGATTGAATGCCCACCCACCCGGCGGATCGGGTGCCCGCCCGCCCGGCGAAGCGCATGCTGCCGATCATCCGGGATCGTCCAGCATGTGCTGGACGATCTTTGATCGGTCGTCATGTGGCGACGGTCGAAGATCCACGGGATCTTCGACCGGTCCAGCGCCGTGTCAAGATCCCACCCACCCGCATCCGGACGTGCCGATCTTCTTGAAACAGGTTCTGAGTCAACCTTGCTAGGCAGTGGCGTCGATGTTCAGACGCACGTAGTCGACCAGCACCGGCTCTCCGAGCTCTGAGAGCACCTCGTCCATAAACGGCTCGCGGAGATCCGCGGGCAGGTGTTGCACGTGTGGGCCGAGGACGATCGTCGACAGAAACTCCCGCGGATGTTCGGGCTGGGTTGGCGCGGGCGTGAGCCAGCACTCGGCAGAGGCGAACCCGGCGCCGCGCAGACGCATCTCGGTGTCGGCGGCACTGGCGTAGTTCCACGGGGGCTCAAAGTCGCGGAAGTGCTCGGCATACGGGTCGCGGGCCAGCACCGTACCGGCCCGACCGCGCAGCTGGGTGATGTTGCCCTCTCCCCCACACTGAGCAACCAGCATCCCGCCGGGTGCCAGCGCGGCGTGCAGGCGGCGAAAGAGGGCGTCGTGGTCTGAGACCCAGTGGAACGTCGCGGTCGAGAGGATCGCGTCGACGGGCTCGTCCAGCTCCAGCTCCAGCAGGTCGGCGCGGCGGATGTCCACGTCGGGGCCGAGCCGCTCACGGGCCGCGGCGACCATCGACTCGGACATGTCCACCGCGATGACCCTGCCGTGCGGCAACCGTTCGATCAGCGTCTCGGTAATCCGGCCCGAGCCGCAGCCCGCGTCGAGCACCGTCTCATCGCCGGTGAGAGGCAGCCGATCGAGTACGGCCTGGCCCAGCGCTTGCATCGGCCCGGATATCCGGTCATACGTCCGCCCGTCCCAGTCGCGCACCTCTGGCATACGCACGTATGCTATCACAGACGCCCGGTCAGCTCGAGCAATGCTTTTGAAAGCTGCCCCCCCTGCCAGGCGAGCGGCGAGCGGCCGGGATCCTCGATGATCAGCTTCGCCTCCGGGATCGCCCGAGCGTAGCGTTCGCCCACCGTGAGCGGGTGACCAGGGTCGGCCTCGTCGCGGCTGGCGACCACGAGTGTTGGGGTCTCGATCGCGCCCAGCTCCTCGATGTGCTCGAACGGGTGTGAGCGCGGCACGACCTCCAGTGCGTCGGCGACGGCCTCGGGGTGCTCGTGGGCGGACAGGCGCTGGCGGACTACGGTTTCTACCGTCGCTCGCCATGCGTCGGGTACGGGCGCAAAGTCATATGCCACGAGAAACCCCTCCACCCCCCCTTCTCTCAGCCCCTGGGCCAGGGCGTCCCACGCGAGGAAGGCCTCGGAGTCGGAGGGCAAAGAGGGGTCGTAGGACGGCGTGATCACCCCCAGCGCCGCCACACGCTCGGGATTGCGTAGGGCGAAGCGCACGACGGTGTGTGCGCCCATCGACGCGCCCGCCAGCACCGCACGCTCGATATCGAGCGCATTCAGTACCGCCTCGAGGTCGGTCGTGAGCCGCTCGTAGCCGTAATCCGCTGGATTAGCTGCGGGCGTCGAGTGGCCGTGGCCACGCGCGTCATAGGCGATCACCCGGTGGCCGGAGCGCTCGAGCACGCGCGAGCCCATCACCACATAGCGACGCGTCGCGGTCAGCCCATGGAGCAGCACGATCGGCGATCCCTCGCCGGCCTGAACAGCTGAGAGAACGACCCCGTTGTCGGCGTGGATACTAAGTTCAGGCGTCACGCATGAACAAGGGCATGCTCGCGCACGAGCTCAGCCGAGCGGTCCGGCTCCTCCCGAAAGAAGAGGTGACCAATTCCATCGAGGATCTCCAGGCGGGCGCCTGGTATGAGCGACGCGATCAGACGACCGTTCTCGACGGGCAGGATCTGATCCTCGGTTCCGTGCACGACGAGCGTCGGCATCTCCAGGGCAGCCAGACGTGCGCTGGTGTCGTGACCTGCGATCGCCATCGCCTGAGCCATGATCACGGGCAAGGCGACCGCCCGTTCCTGGGCGGTCGCACGAAAGTCGGCCCATGCGTCGTCGTTGGCGGCGAAGGCCGCCGAGACGTTGCCCTCCCAGGATGCGCGTATCGCGCGCTCGCGATCGCCGGACATCCTCGCTCCGCCCATTCGCTGGGCCACCTCCAGAGGGGTGAGCAGGCTGCCCTCCCCACCGCAGTAGGTGCAGCCGAGGGTGAGCGTGCGGATGCGCTCGGGATGAGCGAGGGCCAGCTCCTGAGCGACCATTCCACCCATTGAGATACCGAGGACGTGCGCCGAGTCGAGTTCGAGGGCATCGAGCAGACCCTCGGCGTCCGCGGCGAGCTGGACAATCGTGAACGGCTCCTCCATGCGGCTGCTCTGCCCCACGCCGCGGTGGTCATAAACGATCGTCTCGAAATCGTCCTTTAAGGGGTCCAGGAACGGCTGGCCCCAGGACAGGGCTGTGCCGCTCATACCCATGATCATCAAGAGCGGTGGACCGGATCCGCTGCGTTCATAGCTGAGGTCGACCTCACCGACATTTGTGACGGGCATCACCCAATCCTATCCGGTGGCCTAAACAGGCAGTGCAAGCTGATCCGCTGCCGTGGAGCCCCGCGGACCGATGACTACGCCGTTGGGGCTAGGACCCGTCACATCCTCCGACTCGCCGGCTGGCGTCTCGGCTGGGCCCAGGCCGGCAACCCGCACACCGAGCAGTCGCACCGGCCGCGGGGGGTCGTACTCGGCGAGCAGGCGCAGCGCGACGGCGGTCACCTGCTCGACGTCGCTGGTGGGCGTATCGATCGTATGGGCGCGGGTGACGGTGGTGAAGTCGTCGAGGCGGATCTTGATGCCGATCGTGCGCCCGCTGCGCCCGTGGGCGGCTAGGCTCATGCACAGCTCATCGGCCATCACGCTCAGCGACTCGCGCATCACGGCGGGATCGTGAACGTCGTAGTCGAACGTCCGCTCGCGCGACTCGGAGACAACCTTGCGGGCGACGCCGACGACGCCATCGTGCTCGAAGCGGCCGCGGCGGCTCAGCTCAACGCCGAGGTTCGGGCCGAAGCGCTCGATGAGCATGCGGTCGGGCGCGGCACCGAGGGCTTGCAGCGTGGTGAGCCCCAGCTCGGCCAGGCGCGCCATCGTCTTTGGCCCGATCCCCGGCACCAGCCCGGGTGGAGCCTGGGCGAAGCGCGCACATGCCTGCTCGCGAGTGAGCACGGTGAACCCCGCGGGCTTGTCAGCGTCGGAGGCCACCTTCGCGACGAGCTTGTTCGGTCCGATGCCCACTGAGCAGGTCAACTCGGTCTGAGTGTGGATCTCAGCGACGAGTCGGCGCATTGCCGCGCGCGGTGAGAACAGCCCGCTCAGGTCGAGGTACGCCTCGTCGAGGCCGACGACTTCGACGCGCTCGACATGGGAGCGCACGATGTCCATCACCTGGCGCGAGGCCTCGCGGTAGGTGATGAAATCGGGCGGCAGCACTATCGCCTGTGGGCACAACCGCCGCGCCCGGGCGGCGGGCATCGCCGAGCCCACCCCGTACTTGCGGGCCTCATAACTGGCGGTGGTCACGACGGCTCGCGGGCCGCTCCCGGCCACGATCACCGGCTTGCCCCGCAGCTCGGGATGGCGCCGCAGCTCGATCGAGACGTAGAACGCGTCGCAGTCGATATGGGCGGTGCTCAGCTCGGAGGACTCGACGGGCATCTGGCCCGAATCTAGCGCTCCTTCCGGCGGGCGCCGAGGGCATCCTGCTCGACGTACTCATCATGCCTCACGCGACCGGCCTTGCAGGTGGCGTTATGAACCTCTTCTGTCAGAGCGTTCATCTTCGCTGTCAGCGTATGGATCTGC
>DAIOGX010000129.1:0-5007 GCA_036744995.1 Solirubrobacteraceae bacterium
CGGGGCCTTTGTCGTTCTCAAGTCGAAACCCCGCTGTGCGGTCATGCGCGCGCAGCTGGGTCCAAGCACGGGTGGCGCCCGTCTTGCTGATGAGACAAGCCAACACAAACAAACCACAAGGAAGGGAGCAGCACATGTTCACGTCCAGGATGCCCCAACCCCGAGACTGGTCTGAGGCGGGACTCACCGCCTACCTGAGCCAGGAGCGCGAAGATCCCCTCGAGGGGATCGAGGCGCTGGCAAAGGAAGTGAGGACGCTGGCGGATACGGATGTGGCTGACGCCCTGCGCCGTGCCCGCCACCTCCACTCGGCGTGCTGGAGCCGCGTCAAGGACGAGGCCCGGCGCCTCGGCCTAGCCCAGCCTTGGGGGCTCGAGGGGGGCAACATCGTGCGGGAGCAGGAGAGGCGCGCGTTCGAGCTGGCAATGGGGCTACGGATCCGGTTCGACATCGAGCTGAACCGGCGAGAGCGGGCGCTGCGGCGACGCGCCGCTCTCAGCCGCCGTGTGCCGGATCGCTTCGCGCTCGAGGAAGCGCTGGCTGAGATCGACCAGGGCGCCGCGCGCGAGGCAATGAATGTCTCCGAAGCGAACGCGTTCAGGATCTTCCTGCGACACGGGCTGATCACCCAGGAGCAGTTCGAGCGCGCGCGCGATCGTCCCGGCAACACGCTGTGGAACTACTCCGGTCAGGGATAGGCAGCAGCGCAGCAAAGCGGCACCAGCAGTAAAGAGGCCTCGTCACCACCCGGTGACGGGGTCTTTGTGGTTCTAGGGGCATTTTCTCAGACAAACAAGACGAAGGAGCAGACGATGACAGGGCCGGGAACTCGAATCGAGGGCGCCGCGGGACGGTGTAAGGAGTGCGGTGCCGTTGCAACTTGCCACGTGCAGGGTGAGACGTACAGCTTTGGGACCGAATGGTGGCGGCTGTGCGACGAATGCGCTGGCAAGGCGAGTGAAGCGGGTCGATGTGAGCGGTGCGGCAAAGAGACGGATGAGCGCAGGCCGGTTCGCGATTGGGAAGAGTGCTGCGGGTTCGGGAATCGGGTCGATTGGGTGTGTGGCGAGTGCGGCAGCAGGGAGCGCGAAAGCTTTGACTCCGCGACGGTGGGGTGGGCTGCCCATATGCGGGTGCAGTTCGCCGGGCAAGGGCGATAGCGGCAGGTAGGACCAGCGGCGACCAGCGGCAAGGGGCGCAAGCAGGAAGGTAGGACAGCAGCAAAGAGGCCTCGTGACCTTCTGGTGGCGGGGCTTTTGTCGTTCGCACTGGCAGACACGCCAGCCAATCAATCAAACAAACAATAAGGAGTAGGCATGTACTCAACACGATCGATATTAGGTGATTCGACGACGCCGAAAGAGGCACTGGTCGAGAGCATGAAGCACGGTGACCTCAGTTGCGTCGAGAGCGCACGGGCCTGCGGGAGGCTAATGAACGAGTTCGGGCTGACCTATCGGCAGGTCGGGATTCGAGTGGGGCGCAGCCAGGGCGGGGTGGCGAACCTCATGGACCTGCTGAAGCTGTCCGAGGAGATCCTCGAGTCCATGGAGCGGGGCGAGCTCGGCATAAGCCATGGGCGGGCACTGCTGAAAGCAAAGGATCCTGAGGTGCGCGGGGAGCTGGCTCGTAAAGCGGCCAAGCGGGGATGGGCCTCCAAGAAAGGATGGACGGCGCCGGTGCTCGAAGCTCGAGCCATCCTGAGCAACACGGATCCGGCTGCCGCGCTCAGGGAGGATGTGCCTGTCCAGCCGCCGGACGCCAGAGAACGAGGGCAAGGCCTCGATGAGATCAGTCTCGCCGCGGCCAAGGCATGGGGCGATGTGCTGGGTTTCGAGGTGCAAGTTGGTCTCAGGCGTGGCGGGGTGACGCGCTTGGAGGTCAGCTTCAACTCTCCCGCGGCGGCGCTGGACGCGGCCCGCCGGCTGGACGACGTGGTCGCTCGAGGCCGCCGAGGGGATCCTGAGGCGCAGCCACAGATAGACCCCGAGGCGCGGGTGGACCCGTGAGCCGCGGGTCGGTCCAGGTGCCAACACACACACAACACAAGGAGTATTCATGGCCCCGATTTATGAAAGATATGTCCCTCAGCTGGTTATCGAGCGAGCACGGATGATCGCCTGGGTCCATGGGGTTGGTGCGACCACCCCCGAGGCGTTGGCGGTGTGGGACGGGCTGAGCGTGGCCGGCGCCAAAGAACGCCTGGATGAGGCGGCCGGCTTGGAGCTGCTCGAGAAGCATTCGGTGTTGGTCGGCTATTCCGACCTCTACACGCCGACCCGAGCCGGGCGGAAATTGGCCCGCAAGCACGCGGACGCCGGCGGGTACACCTATCCGGAAGGGCTGCGCCCGGCTGGGGTCACGATCAGGGAGGCCCGGCACACGATCGCCTGCGTCAGCGTGGCGGCTGCCCTGGAACGTCGCTACCCCGACCACCGGATCATCTCAGAGCGCGAGCTCCATCGCGATGAGAGTCAGCGGGGGCGTCGACTGGCCAGTGTGAACGTCCGACGAGGAGGCGAGACACGATCCCACTTCCCCGACATAGTGATCTGGCCACCTGCCCCGCCCGGAGAGCCGCCGCCGTTGCCGATCGCGGTGGAGGTCGAGCTGACTGTCAAGTGGAAGGAGGAGCTGACCACGATCTGTCGTGGATGGGCTCGCGGCGGCCACCTCGGAGGGGTCGTGTATTACGCCGAGACCACGAGAGTAGAAGCAAAACTCCTCGACGTAGTCGAAGCGTTGCAAGCCGAGGAGATGATCGTGGTCAATCCCCTGAGCTCCATCGTCGGCTCACTACCGGGCTTTGAGCTCTCCCCGTTGGAGGGCGACGAGTTGGAGAGCGACGATTGACCACCAGCACCAGGTAGCACCACAAGCAGAGGCACGAGAGGTGTCGTCACCTTCGGGCGGCGGCCGGCTTCTGCTTTCCCATCGTCGTTGGCGCCGGCTTCGGCTGGGGCTCGTCTCGATAGGCATTTACCTGATCAGGCGGTAGCCGGATGGCCGCCGCCTTTGTTCGTTCGCTGGTCGGTGCGCCAGTGAATCAACCATCAAGCAAGGGATAAGCATGTCTTCAATCAAGCAGGGGGAAAGTATGTCATCAACACAATCAACACAATCGATATCCGGTGGCGATCGCCATGGCGCCACCCGGCGCTCGCGGGCGCGGCAATCGGCGTCCGGTGAGTCTCGCGCGATACAGCAGCTGCGCGAGCTGCCGGTCGACCTCCTCGAGCCGGACCCCTCACAACCAAGCCGCCATTTTGACGAGGCGGAGCTGGCGGCGTTGGCGGAGTCCGTGCGCGAGCACGGCATTCTCCAGCCCGTGCTCGTGCGTCCTCACCCGGGAGGCACCTATCAGCTCATCACCGGAGAGCGACGCTGGTGTGCCGCTCGGATTGCGGGCCTTCCGACGATCCCCTCGTTGGTGTGCTCATATGACGATGCAACGACGTTGCAAGTGGCGCTGATCGAGAACATGAAGCGCGATGACCTCAGCCGCGTCGAGGAGGCGCGTGTCTGCGCGACGCTCGCGAACGAGTTCGGCCTGAGCTACGCACAGGTCGCCGATCGCCTGGGGCGCAGCCTGGGTGGGGTGGCGCACCTCATGAGCCTGCTCAAACTGCCCGAGGAGATCCTCGAGTACATCGAGCGTGGCGAGTTGGGCATCCACCATGGACGGGCGCTACTGATGGCAAAGGATCCCAAGGCGCGCGCGGAGCTCGCTCGTAGAGCGGCCAACAAGGGGTGGACCGTGCAGGCGCTGCAAGCTCGTGCTCGTGTGAGCAACGAGGATCCGGCCGCTGCCCTCGATGAGGATGTGCCCGTCCCCGTGCCGGGTCTATATTCTGACGAGACCGGTATCGCCACTGCCAGAGCATGGGGCAATCTGCTGGGCACCGAAGTGCGCGCTCGCATCATGGTCTACGGGCGAGTGCGCATCGAGATCCGATTCAACTCCCCCGCGGCCGCTCTCGCCGCGGCCGGCCGGCTGGAGGAGAAGCTCTCTCGGGACCCAGGTGATAGTTAGTTCAGGGTTCGTCAGGGAAGCGGATTGTAGGTTTGCGAGGTGGGCGTAAAGCGCTGAGCGATCGCAGATCGCCTATCTCCTCAAGCCCGCAAGTTTTCTTGATGGACCCATAGCCGTTACAGCACGCGCGCCTCTTGGCGCGTCCTAGACATTCATCACGACAGCGGGCCGAGCGGCTCGCTTAAACCATGCCGCACGGATGCGGACGAGACAAAGCAAAGGAGGACCCCATGGTCCCGATATATGCTGCCTACTCAACATTCATACCTCCCCAGGTCATCCAACAGGCAGGGATGATTGCCTGGGCCGACGCGCTGGGGGCGATCACCGCCGAGGCGCTGGCCGAGCGTGAGGAGTTGAGCACCGACGTGGCGCGCAAGCGCTTAGATGAAGCCGTCGAGTTGGGATTTCTCGACAGGCATTCGGTGCTGGTCGGCCATTCTGAGCTCTACGTGGCGAGCACCGCCGGCCGGCAATTGGCCCACAAGCACGCGGACGCCGGCGGGTACTCCTGGCCGGAGGGCATGCGCAAAGCTCGTGTCACCATCAAGCAGGCCCGGCACACGATCGCCCGCGCCAGCGTCGTGGCCGCCTTGGAACGCCGCTACCCCGACCACCGGATCATCTCAGAGCGCGAGCTCCATCGCGAGGAGAGCCAGCAAGGGCGTCGCTTGGCCAGCGTCGAGATCCGACGTCGCGGCGAGACGGAATCCCACTTCCCCGACGCCGTGATCTGGCCGCCTTCCCCGCCCGGAGAGCAACCACCGTTGCCGATCGCGGTGGAGGTCGAGCTGACGCTGAAGTGGAAGGAAGAACTGACCGCGATCTGTCGTGCTTTTGCCCGCTGCCAACGAATCGAGGCGGTGGTGTACTACACCGATACCACCAAGGTGGCGGAAAAACTCTTCGATGCAATCGAAGAGCTCAAAGCCGAGGAGATGATCGCGGTCAATCCCCTCAGCTCGATCGTCGGC
>DAIOGX010000130.1:0-4908 GCA_036744995.1 Solirubrobacteraceae bacterium
ATCGATTCCGAATCGAACGCGATCGAGGACATCACCGCGCCTTGAGGTGTTAGACGACGCAACTCACGAGACCGGCCAGGGCCGACACGCGCCAGTGAACCGAGCGCTGTCGCAATCTTGCTTGCCGAAAAAGTAGGTCGCTCGTAGTTCTGACAACAGGCCTTTCGGGGGTGTTAGGCCGGTTGTTACTTGCGAATGACGACGATGAACTCCTCTACGCTCGCTTGTAAAAGCTCGAGGGAGAACGGCAGGTCGAGGGCAGCCAAGAAGCTTGCGAAGGTGATGGGCTCCCACACATGAAAGTGCGGGCGCAGGCATTCGGCTTCCATCTCCTCCACACGCTTCGCCAAAATATCGTCATTGTGGCCCTCGATGAGTCGTGCGCACTCTTCATAATGTTCTCGACGCGACACGTGCGGCCCTTCGCGGTTATCTCGGAGCAGGTGCTCCACGGTGGTTCGCTCACGGGACGCGTCAAACGTGTAGCGAGCGTCAGGCAGAGTCAAATAGAGAACGCCGCCCGGCCTGAGCACACGCAGTTGGTGTTGGAGCGTGGCAATTGGGTCCTCTACGTGCTCGAGCATGTGATTGGCGACCACAAAGTCCAGGGAAGCGTCGGGGAACGACGCGAGACGAGTACCATCATCGACGATGTCTGGCACGACAAGCGAAGGACACTCGCGTAGCTCGTTGCTGTAGGTTTCTCTCAACCCAGCCTCGTCCAGATAATCGACATAGCGAACCCGAGCGCCCCTTGGCAATGTCAGAGGCCAGCACAGCGCTCCGATCTCGATTCCATCTCCCCGCAGGAAACGGAGGGCAACATCCGCCCGAACCGTCTTGCGGTCGTCCGCGCCGCGGCGGAGCACCATGTTACGTGCCTCTCGCCGACCACGCCAAAATAGGTAAGAGAACGCTGGCGTCATCGAGCGACCATAGCACGACCCTTTTTCGTTAGCTCTTGGCCAACAAGCCCTATAAGTTGGACAACTGGGATATGGCCCTGAGCCACTTAATGCAGAGTCAGCCTATACTGAGAGTCATGCTGAAGCTCAAGTTCTCTGATTACGACGGACCGACCGGTCTTTTCGTTGCGACCGGCAAAGAGATCCTGCCCATGAACTCGGTCGCCGGCGAGATTGTCCTCGCGGGTGCCGGTATGCAGGCCGGCATCGGCGATCCCGTGATCGCAGAAGAACTCCAGCACGAGATCGACCAAGCGGTCGAGCAGGCCAAGGCTCTGTAGCTGAGGCAAGCTTACTGAAAGTTATAGGACCTCACAGGAATCTGTGATGTCCGTAAATTTCTGTGATGACAGATAGTTCCGCAAAAGCGGTACCTTGTGTCAAAGGTTTTACCCGGACTGTCTGTCGCGCAACCGCCGCCGGGCGATTTCCAGCGATTCGAGGTCGACGAGGTCCTACGGCCGGCCGGCGGCGCGCTTCATGGCGAGCGTTCTTCGTGGCGGTTACAGATCACCGAGCGGCGTCGATCGCGGCGATGAAGTTGGTGACTGCATGTCCTGCGGTGCGAACGTCGGCGGGCAGGTCGGCGTCGAGTGCTTCGGCGTCGCGGCGATATGGCTCGCTCCAGGTGTCCGGAACTTTGAGCGTTGGTGGCCAGTCGTGCGTGCCCCGATCCTCGAACGTCCACACGCAGGCCTCCCGAACGCGCCAGAGGTCTTCTTCGAGAAGGGCTCGTAAGAGGATGAGGTCGATCAGATCCCAGTGGCGCAGGTTCGGCCGTCCGTCGGCCGGCTCCTCGGTGACCGCATGAATCTTCTGTGCGATTTGGTAGCGCAGCGACAGGCATGTGACTAGCTCGGGGCTGTCCAGCATGAAGTCTGCGAGGCTGATCGCCGAGGGGACGAGGTCGCTCTCGTCAGCCTCCGGCCAGCCGATCTCAGCAGTCAGCGTCTGCCAGCCTCGGTGTTGGAAGCTCACTTGGAGCGCGAGGCGTTTTGAGCCGGTATCGCGGATGTCTTGCGGCTCGCCCTTGCGGCGGAACTCAAAGCCGCTGTAGGGATGCTCGAAGGCTTCCTCGAGAGCGTCGAGCAGCTCGGTGGCCGGACCGCGGAAGACGATGTCGAGGTCCTGGGTGCTGCGTGCGCCCAGTCCCAGGCGTAGCTCCATCGAGACGCCGCCCTTCGCGTTGCATGGCCGAGGTTTGTGGGCTTGTCCTAATAACTCAGCTGTCAAAGCAGGCTTGGACTTCGGCCGAACGAATCGGGCCGCGAAGTCGGCCCGTTCGGCCGAATGTCCCAGACCTGCGTAGGTTCGAGATGACTGTGCCTGCTGGGCGTCCGCTTAGGCGGTTTGAAATCTGCGCTCACCGACGCATCCCCGAGCCGGCCTTCACACCCAACTCCCGGCGCAGCTGAGCGGCCTGTTTGCGGGTCAGCCTGCTGTTGCTCACGCCGTGGTCGATGGCCTGGCCGATCAGGGCCGGGCCCAGATGGGCGGCGTGGCTCTGGCGAATCGCATGCGCCGGGGTCACGATCGGGATCCCCTCGTAGAGCGTTACGTCTGCATCGGCTAGGTGCTCGTGATGGATCCGATACAGGGTGGGTATCTCACGTCGTATCCGATGGCCGGGTGGGACCGTGATGTGGATCTTGCTCGGGTTGACGTCGCTCAGCTCATACAGCTGGAGTGCAGTCTCATGGGAGAGCACTCCACGCACCCCTCTGGGCCACAGCGTTGCCTCCATATAGGAGTCGAGCGGGGACACAGGGCTGTATCGCAAGCGATACAGCCCATGCCCGCGACGCTCGAGCGTTCCACGCTCTGCCATCCGTATCAGCGTCATTGGCTGGATGCCCAGCTCGCGGGCATCGTGCTGGCTGACGAAGCCGTACTGATCGGCCGCGAGATCGGCCAGCTGGTTGAACGCCGCTCCAGGCACACGGACAAAATAGCACAAAACATGCTAATTTGTCCACAGCCCGATTTCGAGGGTCTTGAATCCCCGATCTCGAGGCCTGTCTGCTCAGGGTGGTTTACCCGGACTGTCTGTCGCGCAAGCGTCGCCGGGCGATTTCCAGCGATTCGAGGTCGACGAGGTCCTGCGGCCGGCCGGCGGCACGCTTCATGGCGAGCAAGTCCTCGATCGAGGCCACGAGCACGGTCATCCCATCGACGTCGATCTTGCTCGCGCGGCGCCGCAGGGCGGGGTAGCCCGGAGAGCCGTCTGGATCGACAAGCAAGTCGATTCCTCCGTCAGGCGTGGTGAGAGTCAGGATCTGTGTCCGACGGAGCGTGCGCCCATCCGGCACGAACGGCAGATCCTCATCGGCTTGGCGCAGCTTCGCCCCCAGCTCGACCAGCACCGCTCCGAGCCTGTCGAGATTCTCCTGTCCTGTGGCGTAGCAGATGTCGAGGTCCTTGGTGAATCGTGGACTTGCCTGAAGGATCACCGCCACGCCTCCGATGACGACGAAGTCCACTCCGCCCTCCGTCAGCCGACGCAGCAGGACTCCCAGCCGGAGCTCGGGGATGGCGAACCACCGCTCAGACGTGTTCACCGCGGCTCCTGGCGCCGGCCAGCGACAGCATGCGTCCCTCGATATACATAGTTTCAATGCCGCGCAGCCGCGCGGCAGGCGAAAGTTCGAGATGCTGGCGGATGAGGCTCTCGTCTACTCCGGGGCGACGCGCCGGGGCGTCCAGCGTCAGGCGGTGCCCGGTCGCCCACAGCGCTTTGTCGAGGGTCTCCACGGTGGGGTTGGCACGAGGGCTCTCGAGCTTCGCCACCGCGGCTTGGCTGACCCCCAGCCGGCGGGCGAGCTCCGCTTGGGTGAGGGCGGCGCGACGGCGGGCGGCTCTGAGGACGGAGGAAGGATCTTGCATCCTCCCATATTATAACTTATGAGCTATAAAGATCCTGGGGGAGCTGAACCGTCGTCGAGGTAGACTCGCCCCGGAATGCGAGAGTCCCTGACGTCGGTTCTGCGCTGTCCATGCTGCCGCACGGACGGCGCCTTGCGTCTCTCTGCGACTCGGAAGAGCGATAGCAGAGAGGTGCGCGAAGGTGGGCTCTCGTGTGTGAGGTGTGGCGGTGAGTTCCCGATCGTTGACGGCATCGCCGAGCTCATGCCCAACCCTCCGGAGTTTGTCGTGCGCGAGAGCGCGGGGCTGGATCGCTTTGCCGAGGAGATGCGCGCCGACGGCTGGGATCGTGAGCGCATCCTCGCCCTGCCCGACGTCGATCTGCCTTATTGGCAGGGACAGGCGCGAGCTATGCGGGCTCTCCTCGAGACCGTCGCGTTCGCCCCCGGCCGGCGTCTGCTGGACGTGGGCTCGAACACCTGCTGGGCGAGCAATATCTTCGCCGCTCGCGGACTCGAGGTCGTGGCCTTGGACATCAGCACGAACGACCTGCAGGGCCTGCGTGCCGCCGACTATTTCCTCGACCGCGGCGATGTCTTCTTTGAGCGGATGCGCTCGGTGATGTTCGCCCCAGCGCTCGCGAGCGAGAGCATGGACTACGTGTTCTGCTGTGAGGTGCTCCACCACAACGATTCAGCGCATCTGGAGCGCACCTTGCATGAGCTCTACCGCGTGCTTCGACCGGGTGGTCGCCTGCTCGTCATCAATGAGCCGCTGAGGTTCCCTCTACTGCTGAAGCGCGATCATGGATCTGAGGTCGCCCAGTTTGAGGGCAACGAGCATGTCTACTTTCTCCATCAGTACTACTTCGCTGCCCGTCGTGCGGGCTTCGAGGTCACAATACCCGCGCTGCGCAAATCGCAAGATCCCGCGAATAGCTCCCTGAAGAGCTTCTATCGCTTCGGGCGATCTCTTTGGCGCAACCTCATCAGCGGCGATACGGCACTCATGATGGACTGCACTAGGGGTGCCGGAGCCGGCCACATGGCCGGCGGAGGTGGGTCCCCCCGGCCGCAGGCCG
>DAIOGX010000131.1:0-4898 GCA_036744995.1 Solirubrobacteraceae bacterium
CCGCGGTCGTGCTGAACATCGACAACCCCGGTTTCCAGGACTTTCGCGCCGACGCGAGCTGCACGGTTCGCCCCCAGGCGCTGATCGGCGAGAAGTTCGTCGACTGCCTGCCGACCCAGCCGCGCGCCGAAGGCACGCCACTGCCGCCGCCGCTCAAGCAGATTCCCAGCGGGCATGAAGGTGCGGGGGAGTGGCTTTTGCCGGTGCAGAACACATCGAGCCCGGTCGACGTCGACCTGCTCGGCGACATCAACAGACTGCCTGTGCGCGAGCGCTTCACAATCATCATCAACGAGCTTGGCGCCGGCCTGGCCGGGCGCGGGAGCGACCTGAACGCGGTAGTCCGCCGCGCCAACCCGGCGCTGCGGGAACTCGACAGGGTGCTCGCCATCCTCGCCGGCGAGAACCACGAGCTGGCCAAACTCGCCGTCGATGGCGACCGCGCGCTGGCCCCGTTTGCCGCCGTCCGCGGCCGCTTCGCCGATTTCATCGCGCAGAGCGACACGGTCGCCAGGGCCTCAGCCAATCAGCGCGGCGCGCTCGCGCGCAACTTCGCCGATTTCCCACCGTTCCTGGAACAGCTGGGACCGGCGATGGAACGGCTGGGCCACTTCGCCGATGAGACGACGCCGGCGTTCACCGATCTCAAAGTCGCGGCGCCGGGGATCGATCGAGTGTTCACGCAGCTGGCGCCGTTCTCGAACAGCTCGACGGCGTTCTTTACGAGCCTCGGCAAGACCGCAAAGGTCACTGGACCGGCGCTCGCGTCGCTACAGCCGCTGCTCGCCCGCGTGCGATCGCTGGGGAGCGCCGCCAAGCCGTTCAGCGGCAGTCTCGCCGAATTGCTCACGAGCCTGCGCGACAGCGGCGGGCTGGAGCGCCTGATGGACTTCATCTTCCTCGGCACGAGCACGACCAACGGCTACGACGCGCTCGGCCACTTCCTACGCGCCGAAGTGGTCGCCAACCTCTGCCTGACCTACGTGATAGCTCCGTCACCGGGGTGCGCAGCCAAACTCTTCAATACGCCGGGCACAGCGGCCACCGCGAGCAAGGCTCAAGCGCATGCGAGCGCGAGCACGACGGGCCTCGTGATGGAGCGCACGCTCGCGGTCCTGAAAGGCGCGACGCCGGCGGAGGCGATAGCGAAATACCCGGGCTCGACCTCGACCGCGGGCGCGTTCGGGGGCGGGAGCGGCACGGGTGAAAGCGCAGCGAGCGCCCAGCCGGTCGGCGGCTCGAGCGCCGGCACCACCTACTACACCCCCTCGGCCGAAGGCTCTGAAGCGAGCGGGATGCTGCTCAACTACCTCCTGGGCAACTGAGCGACGCGACCATGACTCCACGACCGCTATCCCGCTTGCTCCTTCCGGGCCTCCTCGCGCTCGCGCTCCTCGCGCCCGCGGGGAGCGTCGCGGCTGAACCGAGCGCCACTGGGCCGGCGAGCACGCCGGCCCAAGCGACATCCTCCACGCCCGCGCCAGAAGCTCCCGCGACGCCGCCGAGCAGCTCGACGGTCGAATCCGTCCCGCAGCCGGCGATCTCCACCACGCCTGAAGTCGTGACGCCGCCGCAAGTGCAGGCCCAGCACGCGCAGGGGAGCACACCCTCAAGCCCGGCCGGCAGAGGGCACGCGCATGCGAAATCGCACAGCGGCTCCGTCAAGGACGAACAGGCCCAAGACACCGGAGGCTCAGGCACCGGCTCCGCTTCTGAGGGCGTGCGCGCCGGCCATCGCGCACCAGCGCCCTCGGCGCTCACACCGGCTTTGCCGCTCGCGCTCGACGGGTCGATCTCGGGCGTGCCGAGCTTCTTCATCGAAAGTTTTCGCATCCCCCCGTTTCTGCTGCCGATCTATCAGGCCGCCGGCACGGCCTACGGGATTCCGTGGCAAGTGCTCGCGGCGATCAACGAGGTGGAGACCGACTACGGCCGGGACCTGAGCGTCTCCAGCGCCGGCGCCGAGGGATGGATGCAGTTCCTGCCGGCCGAGTGGGCTGAGTACGGGGTGGATGCCAACGGCGATGGCTTCAAGGACCCATACAACCCGTCCGATGCGATCTTCACCGCCGCCCGCTATCTGCGGGCCGCCGGCGGCGATCAGAACATCCGCCAAGCGGTCTACTCCTACAACCACTCCCAGGCGTACGTCGACTCGGTGATGCTGCGTGCCCAGTTGCTGGGCGGCACGCCGCCCGAACTGCTCGGGGCGATCACCGGGTTGACCGAGGCGCGTTTCCCCGTGCACGCGCCGTCGCACTTCTCAGACGGCTTTCAGACGGTGGGCGCGAGCGGATCGGCCCCAGCGAAAACGCTCGTCGGCACGACGATCTACTCCCAGGCGGGCGCGCCCGTGATCGCGGTACAGGACGGCGAAGTCGTGCAGATCGGCGACTCGCCCTCGCTCGGTGAGTTCGTGTCGCTGCGCGACGCTTACGGCAACAGCTACGTCTACGCTGAGCTCGGCAGCGTGGCGGCGCTATACCCGGTGCTGGAGCCCCACGAGCACACGGCAGTGAGCCCGCGGATCGCGCAGGCCGGCGGGGCGGTCGAACCGGCCCCGAGCGGTCCGGCGACGGCGGGGGCGCAGCCGCGCTCGCCGCTGTCCGAAGGCGCCGCCGCCTCGGGGCTCGCGCTGGGAGCGGCGGCTCCGCTCGAACCGGCCCCGGCCTCTCCGCCACCCGCCCCGCCCACGCCCGCTCAAGCGGTCTCCTCGCCAACGCCGCAGGCGACCGTGCGGGTCTTCAGGTCGGGTCCGGACGACGTCTATCTGCATCCGCTGCGCGCCGGCGTGCAGGTGCTCGCGGGGACCGTGCTGGGTCACCTCGGCACGACCGCGACAGGCGCCGGCGCCAGCACCGCGGAAGCCCAGCCGCACATGCTCTTCCAGATCCGCCCAGCCGGTTTGGGGGCGCCGCTGATCGACCCGAAGCCGATCCTCGACGGCTGGGTGGCGCTCGAGAACACGTCGATCTTCAGGGCCAAGGGCGAGAACCCGTTCCTTGAGACCTCGCCGACGGCCGGGCAGGTGCTGCTGGAGTCAAAGCAACAGCTCGAGCCCCAGGTGCTGCACGACCCCGGCATCCACCTCCACACATGCGGGCGGGAGGACGTGCAGACGGGACGGGTCGACAAGCGCGTGCTCCAGACGCTCGAGTTCCTGTCGGTGTCGGGGCTGAGACCGACGGTATCCGGCTTGCGCTGCGGTGGCTCTGAGCCCGCGCTGGCAGGCAACGCGCGCGTGAGCTCGGGCGGCGATGCGGTGAACATCACCGCCGTCAACGGCATCCCGATCGCCGGCCACCAGGGCCCAGGCTCGATCGCGGACATCACGGTCCGCAAGCTTCTGATGCTGCAGGGCGCCACCAAGCCGCGGCGGATCGCCAGCTCGATGAGCTACCCGGGGACGACGAACACGGTCCTCAAGGAGAGCGCCCGCGACGACATCCACGTGGCCTTCAGCCCGCTGAACGGGGGCGTAGCGCACGCCGCCGGCGTATTCGCCTCGGCGCTGACACCGAACGAGTGGATCAAGCTGATCGCGCGTCTGGGCGAAATCCCCGACCCGACGGTCGCCGGCGGTCCCTCGGCGGCGGCGATCCCTGACAAGCCCGGCGCGCCCGGTCCGAATGGCGCGCCGGCGAGCAGCGGCCCGTCCAGCGGTGAAGCCAACGGAAAGGAAGCCGGTGGCAACCGCTAGCCCACCCAGTCCGCCCGCCGCTCCGCCTCCCCCGGGGAATCCTCTGCCGCCGGCCGCGCGCGTGCGCTCCACGCCGCAAGGCGCCGGGCGGCTGCTCGCCATCGGCGGGCTCGCGGTCGTGGTGCTGATCGTCGCCTATCTCGTGTTCGCCGGCGGTGGCGGCTCGAGCTACCAGCTGATCTTCGCCGAAGCCGACCAGCTCGTGCGAGGCGATCAGGTGCAGGTTGGCGGCGTGCCCGTGGGGAGCGTCACGAACATCGTCTTGACGCCCAACTTCCAGGCCCGGGTCACGATCCACGTCGACTCGTCGCTGACACCACTGCACGAAGGCACCACTGCGCAGATCAGGGTGCCGTCGCTGTCGAGCGTGGCCAACCGCTACATCGCATTGACGCCGGCGCCCAACAAGCCGAACCCCGCGCTTGCCGATGGCGCGACGCTCGGAACGATCGCCACCAACAAAGGGGCTGTGGACCTCGACCAGCTGTTCAACACACTCAACCCCAAGACGCGCAAGGGATTGCAGGAGTTTATCCAGGGTTCCGCCGAACAGTACGCGGGCACCGGCCACGACTTCAGCGAAGACGTCGAACTCTTCAGCCCGTCGCTGTCCGCCACCGATCATTTCTTCTCCGAGCTCGTGCGCGACCAGTCCACGTTCACGAGCTTCCTGGTGGAATCGGCGAAGGCGCTGACGACGATCGCGGCGCGCAAGGAAGACCTCACGGACCTGATCGAACACGCCGATCAGACCTTCCAGGCGATCGGCTCGCAGCAGTCAAACCTTGCCAAGGGATTGCGGGTGCTGCCCGTGACGCTGAATCAGGGGAACAAGACGTTCGCCGAGGTCCCGTCCGCGATCGGCGCGTTCAAGCAACTGGTGGAAGTGTCCAAGCCCAACAGCAGGACGCTCGCGACCTTCTTCGCGCGCCTGCATCCACTGGTGAGCGCGGCTACGCCGGCGGTGAGCAACTTCGGCCTGGCGATCTCAAGACCAGGTGTGGACAACGACCTGACAGAAGCGTTCGCCGCGCTGCCGGCGCTCGCCCAGACGCTCACGACGGCCTCGCCAGACGGCGTCAAATCGCTCCAGGAATCGGTGCCGGTCACCGCCTACTTCGGCCCCTACGCCCCAGACCTCGCGGGCACCCTGCGCACCTTCGGACAGACGACCGCCTACTACGACGCCAATGGCCAC
>DAIOGX010000132.1:0-4857 GCA_036744995.1 Solirubrobacteraceae bacterium
GGGGCGTACTCGATGACGAGGTCCTTGTGGTGCACCTCGCGGCGGCGGATCGCGAGCGTGGCCTTCTCCACCACGTAGCGGTCCGGTGAGACCGAGCCCGAGACGACGGCCTCGCCGAGGCCGAACGAGCCCTCGATGACGAGCTCGTCGCGTTGCCCGGTGGCGGGGTTGACGGTGAACATCACGCCGGCACGGGTCGACTCGAGCTGGCGCTGCACGACGACCGCAATGTCCATGTCCGCCTGTGCGAAGTCGTTGACGCGCCGGTAGTAGATAGTGCGCGCGCCGAACAGCGAGCGCCAGCAGCGACGCACGGCGTCGATCACCGCGTCGGCTCCGCGGATGTTCAGGAAGGTCTCGTTCATGCCCGCGAAGGAGCTCGCGGCGGTGTCCTCCGCCGTCGCCGAGGAGCGCACGGCCACGGCGATGGAATCCCCGCCCGCCCGGTCCCCACCGGCCTCGCGCGCCAGGCGCTCGTAGGCCGTGCGGATCTCCGCAGCCAGCGGCTCGGGCATGGGCGTCTGGTCGAACAGCGCGCGGGCGGCGACGCTCGCCGCCTGCAGTGCGGCGGTGTCCTCCACGTTCACCGAGTCCAGCAGCTCGGCCAGCTGCGCACGCAGCCCGGTCTCGGCGCAGTACGCGGCGTATGCAGGGGCGCCGACCACAAATCCATCTGGCACGGGCAGCCCGGCGGAGGCCAGCTCCCCCAGGTTCGCGCCCTTGCCGCCCGCGTACATGGTGTCCTCACGGCCCAGCCGCGCGAACGGGCGTACGGCATCGACGCTGGTGCGGGTGTCGGTATCGGTGGCAATGCTCATCGTGTGCTCGCTCCTCGGGTTGCCGCCTGCTTTTCGTATGCAGAGAAGTCAAGCCGAGGAGAAGGCCTTCTACCACCGCACTCCCCACTGAACAGGCTCAGTAGTTCTCACCACCAGGCAGGGGACTGATCACTCATGACAGGGCCGGTCAGCGCGCGTAGCGTGCCGTACTGCCCCCAAAGGCGTTACCACCGAGATACGAGCAGGAGGACACCGCAGATGCCCACTCGAGTCGCCATCAATGGTTTCGGCCGCGTCGGACGCAGCGTGCTGCGGATCGCACATGAGCAGGAAGCCGCCCTGGAGATCGTCGCGATCAACGATCTCACCGATGCAGCCACGCTGGCGCACCTGCTGCGCCACGACTCCGTTTACGGGGCGTTTCCCGGCACCGTTGAGTCCACCTCCGGGGAGCTGTTCGTGGCCGGCCGTCCGATCCAGGCGCTCGCGGAGCCCGAGGTCTCAATGCTGCCGTGGCGCGAGCTGGGAGTGGACGTGGTAATCGAGTCCACCGGCCGCTGCCGCACACGAGTGGCAGCCGCGGAGCATCTGGAGGCAGGCGCCCGCAAGGTGATCGTCTCCGCGCCCGGCAAGGGCTCAGAGCCGCTGGACGCGACCGTGGTGATCGGTGTGAACTTCGAGGAGGTCTACGACCCAGACCGCCATCACATCATCTCGAACGCCTCGTGCACGACCAACTGTCTCGCGCCCGTCGCCAAGGTTCTCCACGAGACGGTCGGTATCCGCCACGGTCAGATGAGCACGATCCACGCCTACACAGCGGATCAGAACCTGCTCGACGGGCCGCACAAGGACCTGCGACGTGCGCGCGCCGCCGCGCTGAACCTGGTGCCGACGTCGACCGGCGCGGCAAAGGCGCTCGGCCTCGTGATCCCCGAGCTCGACGGACGACTGGGCGGGATCGCAGTCCGCGTGCCGACCCCGACCGGCTCGATCGTCGACCTCACGGTCGAGGCCGAACGAGCCACGAGCACAGCGGAGGTCAACGCCGCGTTCGCAGACGCCGCTGAGCACGGCCCGCTGCGAGGCATCCTCACCTACAGCGAGGACCCGATCGTCTCCAGCGACATCGTCGGCTCGCGCTACTCCTCGATCTTCGACTCCGAGCTGACGAGCGTGATGAACGAGACTCAGGTCAAGGTCGTCTCCTGGTACGACAACGAGTGGGGTTACTCCTCGCGGCTCGTCGACCTCGCGGCCAAGGTGATGGCGCCCGTGCCGGCGGCATAGATCGATGCAAGTCATCTCCGAGCAGCAGCTGAAGGAGACCCTCGCCGCGCTATCGGCGCTGGAGCCGAGGATCGTCGCGAGCGGGAACCTCGCCACGCCGCGGGCGTTGCTCGACGCGCTCGAGCAGACGTTGGAGCGCTACCGGCTGTTCATGCTCGCGGCGCAGGCGCCGCTGCCCGTGCGCGAGGGCGTGATCTATGAGACGCCGTTCGTGGGGCCCGGAATGCGCGACGCCGGCGAGCGGCTCGACTATCTGCCGATGCGCCTGTCGCTCGTGCCGAGGCTGTTCGCGACGATGCGCCCGCCCGACATCGTGCTGGTGCACACTTCGACCCCGCGCACGGGGAAGGTCTCGCTCGGGATCGAGGTGAACATCCTCCCGGCCGCGATCGAAGCGGTGCGCGCGCGCGGCGGCCTGGTGATCGCGCAGCTGAACCCGCGAATGCCATACACGCTCGGCGACAGCGAGCTGGAGGAAGATCAGATCGACCTCGCGATCGAAGTCGAGGAAGACCTCCCGTCCCCCGCGCTCCATCCGGGCCACGAGCACGCCGAGCAGATCGCCGAGCTCGTCGCGAGCCTCGTCGAGGACGGGTCCACGCTGCAGCTCGGCATTGGTCAGATCCCCGACGCGACCTTGCGCGCGCTGTGGGACAAGCGCGATCTGGCGATCTGGTCGGAGATGATCAGCGATGGCGTGATGGAGCTCGAGCGCCGCTTGGTGCTGGGATCGGCTCGTCCGATCGTGTGCTCCTTCCTGTTCGGCTCGCCCGAGCTGTATGAGTGGGTCGATCAGAATCCAAGGCTGAGGATGACCCGCACGGAGACCACGAACGACCCGTCGCGAATCGCCGCACAGGCGGGGATGGTCTCTATCAACACCGCTCTGCAGGTCGACCTCTCAGATCAGGCCGGCGCCAGCCACATCAACGGTCGCCTGTACTCGGGCTTCGGCGGCCAGCCCGACTTCGTCGAGGGCGCCCTGCACTCACCCGGAGGTCACGCCGTTATCGCGCTGCGCTCCAGGCACGAGCGCAGCGACACCTCGACGATCGTTCCCCGGCTGACAGACCCGGTGACCTCCTTCCAGCACTCCGCGCTCATAACCGAGCAGGGCTGCGCGAGCATCTTCGGCCGCAGTCAGCGCGCCCAGGCCGAGCTGATCATCGACCACGCCGCCCACCCGGATGCCCGCGAGGAGCTGCGCGAGCACGCGGAGGAGATGGCCACATGGCACGGGTAGGACTGCTTACCGGCGGCGGTGACTGCCCAGGTCTGAACGCGGTCATCCGGGCTGTGGTCCGGCGCGGCCTCGCGGACGGGGAGCACAGCTTCGTCGGCTTCCGCTACGGTTGGGCAGGGCTGCTGGAGGACGAGGCGATCGACCTGGCCCTCCAAAGCACCTCGGGCATCCTGCCGCGCGGCGGGACGATCCTCGGCACTTCCCGCACCAACCCGTTTGCGGATGGCCGCGACGCGGTGGCGGCCATCCGAGCGACCATGCAGGCACGTGCCGTGGACGCGCTCGTTCCGATCGGCGGCGAGGACACGCTCGGCGTCGCGCTGTGCCTGCACGAACAGGATATCCCCGTCGTCGGTGTGCCAAAGACGATCGACAACGACCTGGACGGCACCGACTACACGTTTGGTTTCCAGACGGCCGTGCAGATCGTCACCGACGCGATCGACCGCCTGCACACGACCGCGGAGTCGCACAACCGTGTAATGGTGGTCGAGGTGATGGGCCGCCACGCCGGCTGGATCGCCACGCACGCCGGGATCGCCGGAGGTGCCGATGCGATCCTTGTACCAGAGCGGCCATTTGACATCGATGAGGTGTGCGCCCATCTGCGCCGCCGCCACGAGCGGGGGCGCAGCTTCTCGATCGTGGTCGCGGCCGAGGGGGCGACGCCCCGGGAGGGCACGTTGGAAACCAGCGAGGGCACCACGACGGACGCCTTTGGGCACGCGCGGCTGGGCGGGATCGGCGTGATGCTGGAGCGTGAGATCGAGTCGCGGACAGGCTATGAGACCCGGGTCACGATCCTCGGCCACGTGCAGCGCGGCGGAACTCCGGTCGCATTCGATCGCGTGCTGGCAACGCGCTTCGGTGTGGCCGCGATGGATGCTGTGGCGGCCGGGCGCTTCGGCACGATGGTCGCCCTGCGCGGCACCGAGATCATCGAGGTCGAGTTGGAGAAGGCGTTGCGCGAGCCAAAGCTGCTCGACCCCGCCCTGTATGAGACGGCCGAGCTGTTCTTCGGTTGAGGGACGCCCGGTGAGGCGCGCAAGCGCTGGCAGAACAGATCGACGGTGTACTGCCGCCCGGATATCTCCATTCCATACGCCTCATGCGGCGACTCGGTAGTACTCGCGGATAAGCCCTGCAGGGTCCACGCCGCGCGGCACCTTTTCGGCGGGGATGTAGTAGACGCTGGGCTGGCATCCGTAGTTTGCCCTCGTCAGATTGCGGGTTCGTCACGACGTGCGACTCCCCCCTCGAGCCTATTGTCAGAGGCTCCATGCACCGCTCACCGTCATCGATAGTGGCAACGCAGGGGCGCCGAGAGACGCCCACACGAGCTTCCACGGCCCGTGCGCGAGCAGTGACCATAGACCCGCAGCCTTGGCGCTGGAGCCATCCACGCGTGCTCATCGAGCACCCGGACGAGGCGACCGGCCTCGCGATCGCCTCCGGCTTGCGCCTCGCCGGCTACGCGGTCGCCGTCTGTCCCGGCCCACGGGGACACGGGCAGTGTCCGCTGACGGGGCCAGCGGGGTGCGCCCC
>DAIOGX010000133.1:0-4844 GCA_036744995.1 Solirubrobacteraceae bacterium
TCACGGCGACTCCAGGTGGCAGACTGGATTTCGCGGGAGCGGATGTCCCGCGAAGGTAGATCGTTATGCCGTTCGGGCCGTCATGGCACGGTGACTGGTGCCGCAGCCCGTGCCATCCGAGCGGCCTTCAGTAGACGCCCGCGAGCTTGCGGTGATCCCACGTGGCGCGGCGACGCTCGAGGAACTCGAACCCGACGCGCTTGGCCGCCTGCGCCTCGACCATCGCGCTCACCTCGGCGGGCAGCTCTTCCACCACAGGCTCGCCACGGGGAGAGGCATAGCGAGCGAGGATCTCCTGCCCGAGCGCGCTCACAGTCTCCAGGGCGCGGTGGATGACGACGTCGCACTCGAGCATCACCCCGCGCAGCTCCTCATAGGCCTCGCCGGCCTCAACCTGGAGCGTCGCGCGTGGGTCGCGCTCGAGGTTACGCGTCTTCTGAGAAGCCGCGTACGTCCAGGCCCAGATGCGCGGAGCGGGCTCCCCGTCGGCAGACGCGCGCAGCACGTACCACAGCGGCATCAGGTGAGGCCATCCACGCGGTCCGCTGGTAGCGCAGGTCACGGTTCGCTCCGCGGCGAGAAACGCGGCGACCTCCGCGTCGGACATCTTGATCTGCTCGCGGCGACTCACGTTCTCGAGAGGGGCGCCCGTCTACACGCCGGCCGGCACGGAGTGAGCCTCGCGCAGCCGAGCCACCGCGGCGCGGACGGCGTCGCGCGCGTCCTTGGGCTCGAGCACCGCGGCATCGCCCGCTTCCCTGAGGATCTCCCGCACGAGCCAATCGCGGCCGGCGAAGCTCAGCTCCACAACGACCGCGCCGTCCGAGCGCTCCTCCACGACCCGCCGGGCCTCGCGCGCCCAGCGCGCGCGCTCGGGAGAGACCCACACGCGCGCCGTACGCGAAGCCTCCACCTCGCCGGTGCGCAACCAGCCGCCGACCTCCGCCGCCGGGTCGACCTCCGGCCGGGGCTCGAACGTCTCATCTGTGACCGTCACGCGCTTGATCCGATCGAGGCGAAAGTGGCGCATGCCGTCGCGCTCGGGGTCGAACGACGCCACATACCAGCCCTCGCGGCCGTTCGTCAGCGCGTAGGGCTCGACCCGGCGCTCTACGATCTCGTCCTCGTTCTCCTTGTAGTACTCCAGCTCGATGATCAGCCGCTCGACGATCGCGGTGGAGACCACCCGTGCCACCTCGGAGTCATCGCCCCCCGCGTGGGCGACCTGCAGTCCCTGCTCCATCGGGTCCTCGCCGAGCGCCGCGACGATCTTCTCACGGGCAGAGGTGAGCGAGCCCTCGGGGATGTGCTCGCCGATCAGGTCAATCGCCGCCACCAGCGCCTTGCCCTCGACCGGCAGGAGGCGGGCGGGCCGGTCGAAGTTGTCGCTGTAGGGCTCCGGGTCGACCTCGATCTCACCCTCCTCCTCATTGATCTCCGCGTACAGCACGTAGGAGCCGCCGCCGAAGTTGACGACGTTCAACACATTCAGGTCCTCGCGCAGCTCCTCATCTGAGAGCTGCAACCGCTCGCAGATCTCCTCCATGTTCACCCGCTCCCCCACGCGGCCGGCCTGGATCAGGATGCTCGCGAGCGTCACCAGTCGCGCAAAGCGCTCGGGCCGGATCGCGGCCTCGTCGCGGCGTGCGGATCCCTCGTGATCGCCACCCTCCGCCGCTGCCCCCCTGCGCCCGCCGCGCGCACGCGCTCCCGATACGCGCTGGGCACCCCCGGTCGAGGCCCTGCTCACCACTTCATCGGCTCCGGGGAGCGTCTCGCCGTGGCGCTCGGAGAGCAGCTCCAGCCGCCGCTCCAGCTCGCCGACCAGCTCCTCGGGACCCCGTAGGCGAGCGTGCGCGCCGAGTCCGAGCACCCAGGAGATGAGGCCGCGTGGATTTGAGTAGCCGGTGCGAAAGAGCCTGTCGTCACCCAAGCTGTCGATCTCGCCGTAACGGCCGAAGTGACGCTCGAGCAGCCACGCGATCCGCTCGGAGACGACGATCTCCGCCACGCCCTGCTCGTCGCCGAGCTGCCAGTCGGCGCGGTTGGCGTAGGCGCGCGGATCGAAATCCGCTGGCCGGCGGAAGTCGTGCTCGGCCTTGGTCGCGTAGGACACCTTGCCGCGGATGCGCGACAGGCGAAACACGCGGATCGCCTCGCGCTCGTGCGCGTAGCCGAGCAGGTAGAACTGGCCACCCTGGAACAGCAGGTGGTAGGGATCGACGCGACGGGAGCCCACCTCGTCGCGCTCCATCGTGTAGTAATCAAACACGATCGTCTTGTTGCGGAAGATCGCCGTCTCGACCTTCGCCAGGCGCGCCGAGAGCTCATGCCCACCGGCCGAGGCGGTGATGCCGAGCGCGACCGAACGCTGCTCGGGAGCCCGCAACGGGCTGGGCCGCCCCCAGGTGATCTGCTGCAGTGCCAGCCGCAGCGGCTCGGCGTAGGCGAATTCGCCGTCCAGCAGACTCAGCGCGGTCTGCAGCGCAGCGAGCTCCTTGTCGGTGAACGCGATCGCGGGCAGATGGAAGTTCTCCGGCCGCAGCGAGTAATTCTCCTGCTCAGCCGCCCCGTCGGCCGGTCGCTCGACGGTCAGCTGGATGCGCAGCGACTCGAGCTCCGAGCGATCGGCGTAGAAGCGCCGCGCGAAGGCGTCCTCGTTCATGCCGCTGTAGCCCTCCACGTCGCGCCGGATCTCCAACGCCGTGACTGGCCGGCGCTCGGCCATCAGGTAGGAAATCAGCGACAGCTGGCGGATCAGCTTCTCGGTGTCCTTTGCCATCGGTCAAGAACCATAGAACTCGATGGGGAGACGACTGTGGCACGAGCGGTCCGAACGTACGCTATTTGCGAACTTTCAGAACTTCAGGCTCACGCCGCGAACCCTCAGGCCGCTTCGCGCACGGGCACCGGCGGCTTGCCGATCTCCTCGCCATCGCTCCGCTCCGCGCCGCCTCGCTCGGCGAAGAACGCGCCGCCGCCGATCACGCGGTCGAAATTCGACCAGCGCTTGCCGGGGGCAAGCTCTTTCTCGAGGCGATCGAAGCTGCCCAGGCGCCCGCCGAGGTTGTCGATCATGTGCACCAACGTCGCCTCCCGCGTGCACGGCACAACCGGGCTGCCGTGCTCCAGGGCGCCATGGTGAGAGAGGATGATGTGACCCACCGCCTGCGCCAGCTCGGCGGGGAAGCCCTCGATGTCCTCGATCGTGCGACGGATGCGGTAGTAGCCCAGCGCGATCTCGCCGTGCAGCTTGCCCACATCGGTGAGGTCGATGATCCGGTCCTGCCGGGCGGGCGGGGCCTGATCGGTGTAGGCCTCGAGCTTGCCGATGTCGTGCAGCAGCGCCCCGGTGACCGCGACATCGCGGTCGATGCCCGGGAAAGTCGCTGAGATCGCGCTGACCGCTTGGGCTACCCCGAGACAGTGCTCCAAGAGGCCGTGGCGGTAAGCCTGGTGGTAGTACTTGGCCGCGGGAGCGACACGGTAGCCGGCCCACAGCTCTGAGTCCTCGCCGAACACGCACTCCAGCAGGATGCGCAGGTGCGGCTCCTGAATCGTGTCCAGCAGCTCGCGTACCTCGCCTTCCATCTGCTCGACCGAGCGCACCGGGCCATCGAGCAGGTCCTCCAGCGAGAAGCTTCCGGGCGCGGCTGCCTCCAAGCCATACAAGTTGATCTGCGGGCCGAAGCGCGGGTGGATGGTGTAACGGCCCCGCACGTGCACCGGCTCGCCGGCGTACGCCAGGTCCTCCACCTCCACCAGCTCTTCCCACACCATGCAGACGACCGCGCCGGTGCGGTCGCCCAGCTGCAGGCGCAGGTAGTCGCCGCCATCGCGCCGCTGACGGCGCTCGGTCTCGTGGACCAGCAGTACCTGGTCGATCTCTATGCCGTCGGTGAACTCGTTTACGAACATCATCATCTGAAGGTAGACATGACTGCGGACGGCATTCGCGGCCGGAGGGTATCGGCGGCCATCGCGCCCGGATCCCGCTCCCGGGTGCTCCTACGGAGCAACCCGATCTTGATCCTCTCGAAAAATCTAGGACGGCGCTGGGCAAGCTAGGCCAGGACGCAGTGAGCACCGGTGACGGGCTTCGGAGGCATGTGGATGATCAAGGACGCCGCATAGCGCCGCCCAGCGTCCGTCCTACGGCTCCAGGCGATTCGGGCCGCGATAGAGGAACGTCACCTCGCGCACGTTGTCCTGGTTGAGGAGCTGCATCAGCAGACGGGTGAGCCCAAAACCGAGGCCGCCGTGAGGCGGAGCGCCGTAGCGGAAGAAGTCGAGGTAGTACTGGATCGGGGCCGTCTCGACGCCCTTGTCGGCCGCCTGGGCCAGTAGCTGCTCGTAGCGGTGCTCGCGCTGGGCACCCGTGGTCAGCTCGATCCCGCGCCACAGCAAGTCGAAGCTCTTGGTCACACTCGGACGATCCTCGAAGCGCATGTGGTAGAAGGGCCGCACCGAGGTCGGGTACTCAGTCACGAACGCGAACTCGTGGCCGTGCTGCTCCTTGATCAGTGCGCTCAGCGCGCGCTCGCTCGGGGGATCGAGGTCGTGGTTGGGACCGGGAACCGAGTCGTGGCCGTGCTCGCGCAGCAACTCCTTGGCCTGCTCCAGCGTCACACGCGGGAAGGGGAGCGCCGGCACGATCACCTCGGTGGCGAACGTTGCCTCGATCGTCTCGCCATGCGCGTTCTTGACGGCGCCAAGCACGTGTGCGAGCCATGCCTCCTCGAAGGCCATCACGTCCTCGTGGGACTCGATCCAGGAGAGCTCGACGTCGACGCTCGTGAACTCCGTGTCGTGGCGTGAGGTGAACGACGGGTTCGCGCGGAACA
>DAIOGX010000134.1:0-4395 GCA_036744995.1 Solirubrobacteraceae bacterium
CTACTTCTTGGGGCACGGCATTTTGTACGAGGCTTCCGCGGTCGCGCCGCCGAGGAAGCTCAGTTCCACCTTCACCGGCCAGCCACCCTTCGGGCACTTCTTCGGGATCGTGACGTAGGAGATCGTCTTCTTGCCCTGCCTGTACGCGGCGCCGACCTTGATGGTGCCTTCCTCGGCCGACGCGTCGAGCGCCCCCGGCACCGTTTCGATCAGCGGCACTTCACCGACGACCTCCAAGCCGAACGGCGGGGAGGAGCCGACGACATGGCCCGTCGCGAGGATTTCGAGCGAGACCGGCGTCGTGCCGTCCACAAAGAACTCCAGGTTGCCGCCGGGAGCGAAGAAGGGCTGCACCGACACTGTCTCGTGCACGCGTTCTGAGCCGAAGCTCACAACCCCACCCGCAGAGCCCTTCGGGCCCGCAATCGATGTCTTCGGGCACGGTCCGGGCCCTTCCTTTTCGATCGTGCTTGGCGCGCAGGTGGCGAAACCCTGTGGGTGCAGCTTCGCGCCGGCCGGCGCGTAGTACTTGACCCCGATGAGTGGCGGCGGGAAGCCACCGTATTCGGTCCCCGAGATCGTGCCTTCAAACTGGATTGCGGCGCCGGCGCCGAGGATGTCGCCGGTGCCCGGGAAGCCCGGGATCGGCAAGGCCTTCGTCTTGAACGTGAACGTCGGCGCCGCCACAGCCGTGGCCGTCAGGCTGAGGACGGCGAGGCCGAGCATCGCCAGACAGGTGGATATTCCGCGCATCAGATTCTCTCCTTTGTCGTGGGCAGTGGGTGCAGCGGGCAGCCGTTCTCCGTGCAGGTGTGCTTCAGGCGACCGGCGGAGATGGTCTCGACCAGCCCGGCGATCCAGCACGTCGGGCAGCCGCGGAGTGCGACCATGCCGATGGGTGCAAGCACGAGCGCAACCGGTCCGCTGCCCACAGCCAGTGCGAGCGCCGAGCCGATGATCAGGCCGAAGCCGATCGCTCCGCGCATCAGGTGGCGGGCGACGGAGGCGCTGGCGAGAGCGCTTCGGTCAGGCCCGGCCGAAGGCTCCGTGACTGGCCGTGTTGTCGTGTCAGGCATTCTCCTGCGCACCCCCGTCGCCGCTCTCACTGGTTGGCGCCCTGAGTCGTGCGTGCAATGCTTCGCGCCCGCGATGCAGGCGTGACTTCATCGCGGCACGGCTGATACCGAGCGCCTGCGCCGTCGCCGCTCCCGACTGACCCTGGATGTCGCGTAGAACGAGGACGGCGCGCTGCTCGGCGGGGAGCCCCGCGATGGAGTCGACGATCCGCTCGATCTCTAGGCGCACGAGGACCGCGTCTTCGGCGGAAGCCTCGACCGCGGCAGCGGCGATCGGCCTGCGAAATGCCAGGCGTGACCTGCGGATGCACTCGTTGCGCACGATCTGGAACATCCACGACGCGAGCGCCGCGGTGGCCCTGAGCGTCCCGATCTTTCGATACAGGACGATCAGGGCCTCCTGTGCCGCGTCCTCTGCGTCCTCGGGCGTCGAGCACAGAGCGCGGGCGAAGCGATGCACGTGCGCATGCGAGCCAGAGACGAGCGTGGCGATCGCGCGGGGATCGCCCTGTTGGGCGGCGCTCACGATCTGCTCGGTCGGCCAGGATCCAGTGCGCGTATCAGTCACGAGAGCGGGCTCTCACAATGAAGAGGCAGCCACAGATGAGGACCGCGGCAACGACGAGATAGACGATGGTCATCATGATGAGCCCTCCCGTTCCGGTCGATCTGAGTATCGACACCAGATAAGAGGCCTGCCGCCGCGAAAAGGATTCGCCTCGACGCCGCCGGCGCCCTCGAGGTCGCTCCGAGATGCCGCCCTTTGAGGATCGTGCGGCGCAGCCGCACCTCTCTGGGGAGCCATCAGCTGACTAGGGGAACTACTCTCTCTCGATTTCAGCAAAGAAGCCCTGGGATGGGGCCTAAAATCGACTCCCTTTCAACTTGATGGTCTCATCCGACCTGTCTTTGCCGATCGAGAGCGTGGCTCTCGCTCACTCAGGAGGATACGTTGGCGCAGTACGCGACCGTGGTCACTTCGAGTTCATGCGATGTGCCGGATTCGTTGTGGAAGACGACTCCACCTTCCCAGCTGTCGCCAACCGTTCCTCCTTCGAGGACCGGGCCATCGGCGATGACGTTTCCCACGTTGTGATCGACGCCGCCACCGAGCAGCTGCTTGCCCGAAGCGCATCCCGCGGGGTCGAACAACTCGGCCGTGGCTCCTCCCGCGACGGATACGGACTTCGACTCTTTGACGACTTCGTAGCCGGAGATCCCCGAAGCGCCCGTATCGCCCTTGGGCCCTTCTGACCCTCGTTCGCCTTGCGGACCCCGCTTGCCTTCTTCGCCCTTGGGACCCTGCGGCCCGTCTGCGCCTTTGGGCCCCTGCGGACCGGCTTCGCCTTCGGGCCCCTGTGGCCCAATCGGACCGGTGAGGCCCGTCGGACCGGTGAGGCCCGTCTGACCGGTCAGTCCCGGGGTGCCCAGGCCTACCGGGCCCTGCGGGCCCGTCGCACCTGTGAGCCCTTGAGCGCCTGTCGGGCCGATTGGCCCTGAGTGTCCCGTCGTACCGACGGGGCCGCTTGGGCCCTTCTGGCCCCTCACACTCCAGGAGATCGGCATGTCTCCCGTGCGACACGGGTTGCCGTGGGGCGGAACGTAGATCACGCGCGAGGGCATCGCGAGGCAGCCGGCAATCTCGTTAGGGGGATTGAGCGGGGAGAACTCAGCTTCGTGCGCGTATGCCACCCCTCCGGCGGCCACGATCAGGGCCAACAACGCGACTACCAGGGCGGGAGATGGACGAAGCCGACGAATACGGTGCATCATCAGATTCCTTTCGACGCCCCCCCACTCATGGGGCAATCACAAGCTTACAGGACGCGTGACCCAGAGGTCGCACCGCGATCTGCCTGTCTCATTGAGCCTTTTCGGGGGTGAAGACAGCACCTGCTGCGGATCGGTTCGGGACGCGCGGCGCGGAGGGAAGCCGCGAGCGAACGTCCCCAGCGGCTAACTCGAAGGACGCGGGGATTCGACCTCCGGCCGGATGTTCTTCCAGATCAGGTCGTCGAACGGCTTTCCGTCGAGCATCCTGAAAAGCACGGCCGAGTTGACGTCGTCAGCTGCCAGAAAGTACCGCGCGAGCGCCTTACGGTCAGATGTGGCTGGGCGTCCTTGAAAGACCGTCAACGCTCGCTGGCGTTCAGCCTCGAATGCCTCATCGATCCTCGCGCGGGTCGCCAATATCCAGCGACTGACCTCCTCTGGCAGCCCCGGGAGGAGCCCGTCGAGATCATCGCCGTCACGCATCGATTCCCAAATCATGCGAGCGTTTATCTCGGTCACGATCTTGTGCAGCCGCGCGTATTCCGCGAACTTGATCTTGACGCGCAGCCCCGACTCAAACGCGACGACGAATCCCTCCCGGTTGTGCTCCTCCATGGCGGCCAGGCTGTCGATATCGCGATGGCCGTGGCGGGGGACGACCGGTCCGGAGTAGTGCGGCAAGGGCTTATCCGCGCCCGTCTCGTTACAGATCGCCGCGAGCAGCGTCAGCTCACGACGATCGCCGTAGTCGACGACGATCCTGTTCCGCGGATAGACGATCTCGAACAGCGGGGTCGCGCCAGCGACGCGCTCGAGCTCATGCTCGCGGATCATCGCGGTGCCCTCGAGCGCCTGCTCGCTCGTGAAGTTGCCGCGCGTCGCGATACACGCCTGTCCGTCGAGGTAATAGAGAATGCCGAGGCTCCCATCGATCTTCTCCGTTACGACGAATGATGACTCCGCCGGAAGACTCGGCGCCTGAGGGCTGGGGTAGTTGAAGAACTTCGAGAATCCTCGCGCGACGACCTCCCCCGCCTGATCGAGAATCAGGCCGCGACAGACGAGCGTCTCCTCCGTCCAGTGCCCCTCATACTGGGTCCTCTTCGTGTAGTTATAGATCCACAGATCCGCGTCGGGGTGGCGCTGGCTGGAAAGCCATCCCTCCGCGACCAACGCCTCCAAGCGCTCACGATCAAACTGGCTCATACAGCTACCTTATGGTCATCAATGAATGTGTGCCGCGCTTAGCGATGTCTAAAGTGACGATTGACGAGCTCACGCTCGCCGACGAGCCGGCTCGCTGGTCCGCGCTCGGCTTCACGGTCCTCGACGACCACTGCCAGCTCGGCGGCCTGCGTGTGCGCTTCACGGCTCCCGAGCCGGGACGGGGACTGGTGGGGTGGTCGCTGCGCGACATAGCGAGCACCGAGCTCGACGGGCTGCCCACGACGCTCTCCGAGCGCGCCGCCCCGGCGCAGACGGTCGCTCACGCCAACGGCGTGCTCGCGATCGACCACATCGTCGCGATGTCGCCCGCCTTCGACCG
>DAIOGX010000135.1:0-4373 GCA_036744995.1 Solirubrobacteraceae bacterium
TCTGCCGGGCCGTCGCGGGGTTCAGCGCGGGGCAGGCCGAGGCGATGCGCCGCGCCATGTCCCGCAAGCGCTCAGCGGAGGCGATGGACGCCCTCTACCGGCAGTTCGCCGAAGGGGCGCGCCGCACGCACCCCGGCATCAGCCAACTCGTGATCGATCGGATCTGGATCAAAGTGCGTGGCTTCGGCGAAGGCTTCGGGTTCCCCGAGGCGCACGCAAACTCATGGGCACTGCTGGGCTTTCAGTCGGGGTGGCTCGACCGCTACTTCCCACCCGAGTATCTCCTGTCGCTCCTGAACGAGCAACCACTCGGCTTCTACGCACCCGACACTCTGATCCACGACGCCCGCCACCGCGGGATCAAGACGCTCCCACCCGATGTCGTGCACAGCGAGCAGGAATGCACGCTCACCGACGACGAGACCATCCAGCTGGGACTCCACTACATCAAGGGACTCCACGAAGACGACATTCAGCGGCTCATCGACTCCCGCCAAGCCGACGGCCCCTACCGGACCCTCGAGGACCTCGCCGCGCGAGGGGCGGTCAGCCATCCCGCGCTCGCGCAGCTGGCGTGGTCGGGCGCCTGCGACAGCCTGATCGGCCCCGGCGAGCAAGCCCGCCGCACTGCCCTCTGGCAACTCGGAATCGCACACCCCGCCAAGCGCGGCAAGAACGGCGACCAGCTCGCCCTCGAGCTGCCCCTCGGCGAGGCCCCCGAGCTCCCCGCACTCACCGCCTGGGACACGATGCTCGCCGACTACGAAACGACCGAAGTATCGACCGACCCCCAGCCAATCGGCCTGCTGCGCGAGCAGCTCACCCGCGCCGGCGCCGTCTCGATCGCCACCCTCGCCGGGATCGCGCACGGCCGACGCGTGAAGGTCGGCGGCCTCGTAGCCGCACGACAGCGACCCGAGACCGCCAACGGGATCACATTCCTCCTGCTCGAGGATGAGACAGGGTTGCTCAACACGATCGTTTACCTGGACCTGTATGAGCAAGAGCGCCAGCTGGTGCGCGGCCGAGCCCTCGTGCTCGTCGAGGGAGAACTACAACGCCGCGAGCGCGACGGCGGCGCGATCAACCTCGTGGCCATGTCGATCCAGCCCCTTGGCAACGAGGACGGCCAACCCGCACAAGTCAAGCGCCTGCCAACCGGCGAGCAGACCAGCCTCGGCGGCGACGACTTCGGACAAGTCGCCCCGGCCGTCATGAACTTCGCGCAGGGCCGGCGGCGGTGATGGGGTCAGGCGAACAACGCGTCCACCGACACCTCGATCCGCTGCTCCGGGACCGCAGCCGGTCTGGCGAGCCGATCGGTGTCGGCGCTGCCCGTGATCTCGAACAGGCTCTGCACATGCTCGGTGAGGAACCGTGATGCCTGCGCCAGGCCGTGTGCGTCATCACGACCGTGCGGGCGGTGGTAGTAGCGCGCCGGCACGTAGACGTGCAGCCGGCGCCGGGGTCGGGTGAGCGCGACGTAGAACAAGCGGCGCTCCTCGGCGATCCCCTCCTCCGTGCCGGTGCTCATGTCCGCCGGGAAGTTGCCGTCATACGCCGCGATCAGATGCACCGTCTCCCACTCCAGGCCCTTCGACGAGTGCCCGGTCGTCAGGACCAGGTAGTCCTCGTCGAGGTGTGGCGGACCGGCGAAGTCGGCGCTCGACGCCGGCGGGTCCAGCACGAGCTCGCCGACGAAATGACAGATGTCCTCGGCGCCGCGGGAAGCGAGCACCAGCTGGTCGAGATCTGAGACCCGCAAAGCGCCATCGGGATAGTGCAGGCGGATCAGCGGCCTGATCGCGTCGCACAGCCGCTCGGCCTGCGCCTCTGTGTCGTCCGTGCAACCGGCGCCGGTAGCCCGCAGCGCTTCGATCACAGCGCTCGCCTGCTCACGCGAGCTCGGCGGCACGTGCTCGACGGCCTCCGGCCACCGCTCCAACTGCGGCACACCCTCGTCGCCTCCTCCTCGAAGCGCATCGAGCACCCGGCGTGCCCGACCGGCGGCGACGCCCTCGAGCAGCTTCATCACCCGCAGCCAGCTGAGCTCATCCGCCTGGTTGTCCGCCAGGCGGAGCAGCGCGATGAAGTCCTTGACGTGCGCGGCCTCCAGGTACTTCAGCCCGCCGTACTTCACGAACGGGATGCCTCGCCGTTTCAGCTCGACCTCCAGCAGCGCCGGGTCGTGGTTGGTGCGGTACAGCACCGCCTGCTCGCGCAGTTCCATGCCTTCCTCGCGTGCCGCCAGCACCCGCTCACAGACCGCTCGCGCCTGCTCGGCTTCATCGCGCGGGAACGCCAGCCCAGGGGTCTCGCCACCCTCGCGTTCCGTCCACAACGTCTTGCGGTACCGATTCCGGTCCTGCTCAGCGACGGCGTTCGCGACCGCAAGGATCGGAGTGGTCGAGCGATAGTTCTGCTCGAGCTTCACAACATGGCAGCCAGGGAACCGCTCGGGGAACTCGAGGATGTGCCGTGCGCTCGCCGCGCGGAACCCGTAGATCGCCTGAAGGTCATCTCCTACCACCGTGAGCCCTGGATGCCCCTGTCGCAGGTTGCGCACGACGTCCACCTGCAGACCGTTGACGTCCTGGTACTCATCAACCAGCACGTGATCGAAGGCACCGGCGATCGTCGGACCGATCTTCTCGTTGGCCAGCAGGGCGTTCCAGTAGAGCAACAGGTCATCGAAGTCGAGCACCCCGAGCGTGCGCTTGCGAGCACCGTAGGCGAGGAAGATCGCCGCGAGCGCTTCGCCGTGCTCCTCAAACCAAGGGAACCGCTCCGCCAACACTTCAGTCAGAGGGCGCTGCGCGTTGACGGTCCCTGTGTAGATGTCCAGCATCGTGCCGGCGCGAGGGAACCGCCGGCTGCCCTCAGCGTGGCCCTCTTCCTGCCGGACCATGTCCAGCAGATCCGCCGCGTCGCCGGCATCCAGGACACCGAAGCCCCCGTCGAGCCCGAGCGAGCCGGCATGCGCGCGAATCATCCGGTGAGCAACCGAGTGGAAGGTGCCGCCAACGATCCGCCCGGCGTCCGGCGCGACCCGCTCCGCGAGCGTCCGGGCACGCTCGACCATCTCGCCTGCGGCACGCCTCGTGAACGTCAGCAGCAACATCCGTTCCGCGGGCATCCCCTCCGCCATCAACCAGGCCGCACGACTGCACAGCGTCGTCGTCTTTCCCGTCCCAGCGCCGGCGAGGATCAGCAACGTGTCGCCGGAGCAGGTGGCGGCGGCCCGTTGCTCAGGGTTCAGCTGATCGAGAAACGTCGGTGAGGGAGAGCTGTCAAACACGAGCAGGCGAAGGTAGGCGACCTATCGGATGGCGTGCAACCAGCCATGCACAACCCTCCACTCGAAGACCACGGCTCCCTCCCAACCCCGGCCAACTAGTCATAGATAGCCCAGAGATTCTCACGCACTTTCGTTACGGCCTTCGGCAGAATCGGTAACTGCCTCGACGCGAAGAGGCATCCCGAAGGTGGTTGGTGCAGTTACCTTCCCAAAAGCGCAAACTACACGCACCGAAGGAGCTAAATCTTTAACTTTCTTACTCTGAGTTATTACCTCTATCTGTCACTGTTTCACAGTTTTCAGGTCCCTTGACTTAATTTCTGTGAGAGCTACGTTCGATGTGAGATGCAAACGACTCACAAGATCCCGGGAAGCTCCGCCATGAGGTTCGCGAAATACCTTCTCTCCGAAGCCGCACGCGGTGACCACTACTACACCCACGACGGAGGCAACGACGCCCCCACCCAATGGCACGGACCGGAGGAGCTGTTGCGGTCGTTCGGGATCGACCCGGAGAAGCCCGTCGAGCTGAGGCACCTAGGCCCGCTGATGCAGGGCTTCAGTCCCGTCACCGGGAAGCCGATCCGACCGGCTGGATCGGATGGCACGAGGACCGCCGGTATCAACCTGTGCTACGCGCCACCGAAGGAAGTCTCCGCGCTGTGGGCGACCACCGACCCCTACCGGCGTGCCCAGATCGAGGCGGCCCACCGCAAGGCGGTCGCCAGCACGGTAAAGCGGATCGAGCGGGAGGTCGCTTGCGTCAGACGCAAGACCAACAAAGTGCAGCGCTTCGAGAAGGCCAAAGGCCTGCTCGCTACGGAGGTCGTGCACACAACCAGTCGCTTGGCTAAGGACCAGGACGAGCACGGCATCCCCGACCCGCAGCTGCACTCACACATCATGCTGCTCGCGGCCGAACGCAAGGACGGTGTGCTCGCGGCAATCGAATCCAAGCAGCTCTACAGGAGCGCGAGGGAGAACGGCGCGTGGTACCGGGCGCAGCTGGCCGCGAACCTCCAGGAGCTCGGGATCGGCATCGAACGCCACCAGGGAAACGGGGAGCGCTACTTCG
>DAIOGX010000136.1:0-4283 GCA_036744995.1 Solirubrobacteraceae bacterium
GCTCACCATTCGACCGCGATCGAGGGCAACACGCTCGTGCTCAAGCAGGTCGAGCGGCTGCTGGAGGAGGGCCGCGCGGTCGGCAACAAGGAGCTCAGGGAGTACATGGAGGTGCGCGGATACGCCGATGCCGCCAACTGGGTCTACGGTCAGGCGCTCAACCCCGGCGCGTGGTCGAGCGGCGAGCTGCTCTCGCTGACCGAGCTTCGACAAATCCACCGCCTCGCGCTCACACCCGCATGGGAAATCGCGCCTCACCCAAGCGCTGGCGATAGCGAGCGCCCCGGCTCCTTCCGCGAGCACGACATCCAGCCGTTTCCAGGCGGCATGCGCCCGCCGCCTTGGCCGGAGGTCTCCGCCATGGTCTCCGACTGGATTGGCGAGGTGCAGGCGCTGGGCCGGGAGGGTAAGGGCATCGAGCCCGAAGCGTTGGCCAAGGTGCATGCGCGCTTCGAGCAGATCCACCCATTTCTCGACGGCAACGGACGCACCGGCCGGCTCGTCCTCAACCTGCTCCTGGTCAGGCTCGGCTATCCCCCCGCGATCATCTTCAAGGGAGATCGCCGGCGATACCTCGCCGCCCTGGAGAGCGCCGATCAGGGCGACCACGGTCCCCTCGGAGAGCTGCTCGCGCGCGCGATCCTCGACAATCTCCACAAGTTCGTCGTCCCCGCCATCGCCGGCCCGTCACGCCTGGTCCCGTTGCCCGCTCTGGCCTCCGAGCGAATCTCCGCAAACGCACTACGCGTAGCCGCTACGCGGGGCCGTCTCAACGCCTCGAAGGCTGCCGACGGCACGTGGCGCAGCACGCGCGCCTGGGTCGACAAATACCTCGCCAGCCGCTACGAGCGCGCCACAGAAACGACGGATTAGGGGTTCGAGTCCCCGCGTCGGCTTGGGGAGGCACTTGTCTTTGCGGTTGTAGTGGGGGCCCCATGGGGGGAGCCAGCCCGCTTCCCCCATGCCTGATGAACTATGGGTTCAAGCCAAGCGCGTCGAGAATCTCCCCCCAGGGTGTGACGGCCCTGGCTTCGGCTTCTGTCAGCAGGCCTTCGAGTCCGTGGGTGCGCCGGAGGATGGACTTCTCTGAAGGACGCTCATACGGGGTGAGCAGCCGTGAGGGCACTTCTCCAAGAGCAACGTCGACCGCGCTGAAGCGTTGGTCGAATTGCACGGTGCTCGAGGGCAGCGTCTGATAGCCACTGACCGCCCACGCTTTTACATCGGCGCAGAGATTGGGCGCTTCGAGGCTTGACAGCCCTTCGAGCTTGCGCACATATGAGGCGACCTTGCGCGTGAGCTTTGCATTGCTCCAGTGCAGTGGCGCTACCGCATGGGTGAAGGCGGCGACCGCCTGAATGGCGGGGTGTAAGGCAGCGATTGTCATCGCGCCGATTACCTCGTCGCTGAGCTGTTCGGCGTCTTTGTTCTCGGGAGACCCCGCGGCCACTAGAGGGCATTCGCCCTTGACCTGCTGTAGGAGGCTTTGCAGGTCCGCTTCTCCAGGTCCGACGTAGAGACTGCCCGTGTGCACGAGGACATAGTTGGCCTGTATGTATGCCCGAGTCGCCACATAATTCCCCCGCCCAGCGAGGGCAGCCGCGGGCGCTATCGCCAGTGCCAGCACTGAGGAGAAGAGCAGAGCTGATCTCTTGATCACCGCCAGAGCGTATGCGATGGCCGGGGTGTGGGGATGCAGTGGCGGTTGCGAAGAAGTTGGTAAGGATGCCCACCATCACCGTTCCCGCGCAGGGAGAGCTCGGGTTCCCGGATATTGTCTTGCTCTCCACGACGGTCTGCTCTATCTGGGTCCGGGGGGTCGAAGGTAGATGCCGGGAAATCGCTCGGCATCAAGCCGTCGGTCCGCTCCGTCGTCGGGCTTTCAAGCGCACATGAGAAGGAACGGATACATCGTCCTGGGGGTCGCCGCGCTCGCATGGGCCGTGCTGGCGATCGCGCTGGACTCCCCCAGCTTGAGACTGCTGTCGGGCTCGAGCACGACAGCAGTCTCGCCCTCGTGTCTGCAGACGACGCTCGAACACACAGCCGCATTGCCCGGCACCGATGTCGATGTCTCGCCGGCGCCGGAAACCGACACGGCGAACCCGTACACGCAGATCAGCTTCCTCGGGACGAACGTCGCGAACATCCAGGAAGTCTTGGTCGTGGGCTCTAAGACCGGTTACCACTACGGTCACGTCGAGGGCTACTTCCAGGGCGGCGGTGGCAGCTTCGTGCCAGACAAGCCGTTCGATACCGGTGAGCGAGTCTCCGTCACCGCCGTCATTGGCCCGCGCGGGGAGGGGCATCGCGCGAGCTTCGGCTTTCGCGTCGACACCCCATATCCGACGGCGGCTATCCCTGAGTTTCCCAACCCGCAGGCGGCGCCCGCCGACTATCAGAGCTTCGACACGCTGCCCGGTGTCCAAGCCCCAATCCTGAGCGTCACCGTGCCGGATCGCGATCCTTCATCGGGCGACATCCTCACGACCAACGGGCCAGGTCCCGGTCGGTACGGGCCGCTGATCTACACCCCGCAGGGCCGGCTCGTCTGGTTCGATGAGCTGTCTGAAGGCGAGACGGCGGAGAACCTGAGCGAGCAGACATATGAAGGGCGGCCAGCCCTTACGTGGTGGAAGGGGCGCGTGCTTTCGCTGGGCTTTGGTCAGGGCGAAGACATCGTCATGAACTCCAATTACCAGACGGTTGCGAGGATCGCCGGCGGCAACGGCTTGACGGCGGACCTGCACGACTTCCAGATCGCCCCCCACGACGTTGCCTTCATAACGGCGTACAACCCGATCCGCTGCGACCTCTCTGCGGTGAAGGGAGCGCGGGCCGGGGCGATCCTCGACACGGCGATCGAGGAGATCGATATGAAGACGGGCCTCGTGCGCTGGGAGTGGCACAGCCTCGACCACATCGGCGTTTCAGAGTCCGAAGTCGAAGTGCCGACGGACGCGACGCCCTGGGACTACTTCCACCTCAACTCGATCGATGTGGAGGGTGGGGACTCCAATCAATCCGGGAACATCTTCATCTCGGCGCGCAGCACATGGGCCGGCTATCAGCTGGAAGGTGGCACCGGCAAGGTTCTCTGGCGCCTCGGCGGCAACAGGAGCTCCTTCAAGATGGGGGCGGGCACGAAGATGGCGTGGCAACACGACGGGCGCGTTCTCCCGGACGGCGACGTCACCTTCTTCGACGATGGCTCGAACCCGCCGATCCACCACCAGTCGCGCGCCGTGCGGATCACGCTTGACTTCAAGACCCATGAAGCGCGCCTCGCCTCGGCCTATACGCACCACGATCCGCCATTGCTTGCCGCAAGTCAGGGCAACATGCAGACGCTCGCCGACGAGGACACCGTCGTGGGCTACGGCGCGGTGCCTGTGATCAGCGAGTTCACTCCAGACGGTTCGCTGCTCTTCGACGCCCATCTGCCGTTCGACATGTCCTTCTACCGGGCCTTCCGCTTCCCGTGGAGCGGTCGCCCGCTGAGCCCGCCAGCCGTGCTCGCCAGCCTGAACGACACGGGCGAAGAGACGATCGTGCGCGCCAGCTGGAACGGCGCGACCGATGTGGGCTCGTGGCGAGTGCTCGCGGGCAAGGACCCCGGAACGCTCCAGGCGCAAGCCACGATCCAGGCCGGTGGCTTTGAAAGCTCGACGACCTTGCCCAAGAACTACGCCTACGTGGCGGTGCAGGCGCTCGACTCCAGAGGCCATGTGCTCGGCGCCTCGCATACGGTCAACGTGATCAGCTACGCCGCCTCGCTCCCAAGCCCGGGGCGGTCTGGATGATGAAGCCGGTTCTCGGCGCGCCGGTGGGCGCGTCAGCTCGGCGGGTGGAGCGGCGGTCTAGTAGGCCGGCTTGGACTTGTGCTTGTGCGGCGTCGGCGTCGTGGTCGCGGGAGTGCTGCTCGTCGTCGGCGTCGCGGAGGAGGATGAGGAGCTTTCCGTTTTGCCGCCGCACCCTGCCACTGCGACGGTGCTCGCGACGGCAACCACCAGCGTTAGCATTGCGGTCAGTGGCGTTCTCTTCATTGGCCGGGCTCCAGTTATCGCTTGAGGGCTCGGTGGCTCACCCTACCAGCCGCTCATGGCGCCGATCGCGGCTGGTAGGGTCGTCATGAGCGTCGAGGCGGCTGTGCGTCCAGGGGCAGCGAAGGCGCCTCTGGTCGAGAGCGGACAGAGTTCGGGTTCTCCGTGGTTGCTGGCCGTTTGCTGCGTGGCGCAGTTCATGGTCATCCTCGACCTGAGCATCGTCAACGTCGCGCTGCC
>DAIOGX010000137.1:0-4263 GCA_036744995.1 Solirubrobacteraceae bacterium
GGACCAAGTCATAGGTGCCGGAGCCGGCCAGATGGCTGGCGGAGGTGGGTCCCCCCGGCCGAAGGCTGGACCAAGTCATAGGTGCCGGAGCCGGCCAGATGGCTGGCGGAGGTGGGTCCCCCCGGCCGAAGGCTGGACCAAGTCATAGGTGCCGGAGCCGGCCAGATGGCTGGCGGAGGTGGGTCCCCCCGGCCGAAGGCCGGACCAAATCTTGGTGCGTCAGGCCGAGGGGGTTCGCGCGCCGTCCACGACACTAGAACGGAAGCTCGATGACCTCGGCTGCGGCGCCGTTCTCGCGAATGCTCACTACTGTGCCCGGCTCGGCCTCGCGGCGGATGAGCGCCAGCCCGATCGGGCCCAGCCTGGGCGATACGACAGCGCTGGTCAGACGCCCAACGACGCGCTCGCCCAGGCGCAGTTCAGCTCCCACCGCAACGGGCTCGGGCATGCGCAGGCCACGTAGATGCCGATTGGGCTTGCCCCTGTAATGCAGACGCGCGACGGTCTCCTGGCCGACGTAGCAACCCTTTGTGAACGAGACGGCGCGCTCGTTCAGCCCGGCCTCCTGGGGGATCGTGGTGTCATCGATGTCGATCCCGTAGAGCGGGCGGCCGCGCTCGATGCGCAGGCATTCGGCGGCCTGCTGGGAGACGGGCACGGCGTCGCGCTCGCGCAATGCAGTGGTCAGCCGCTCGACGTCGGCGGCGTCGCAGATGATGTCCACGCCGACATCGGTGCGCACGACGACGGCCGCGATGCCGTCGATCTCGAGGGCTGCGTTGGCGTGCTCGATATTCGCCAGTGCCTCGGCCGCCGCGATTCGCCCGGCTTCGGGGCCGATCAGCGACAACACGCCACGCTCGATCGTGCGCTTGTGCAGTTCGACTTCGTAGCCGACCTTGAAGCGGCGGATCATGTCGAATAGCCCCTGGAGCGCCACGCGCTCCGTGTCGAGCAGCAGTTCAGATGGTGGGCGCGCCGGGTCTTCGCCGATCGCGAGGATGCGCAGGTCGCCGAGCATCTTGCCCTTGTGCGTGAGGAACGCCGCATAGCAGCCCTCGCCGGGGTGCAGGTCTGAAAGCTCGTTGGTGACCTGGCCATTGAGGAACTCCACTGCGCCTGAGCCGGTGAGGGCGAGCTTGCCCCGCTCGGAGCGATCAATCAAGCCACAGGTCTCGGTGAGCGTCCGGTACTCGGTGCTGAGGCGGTCCGTGTCGGCGATCGTTGCCACTCCTTCGAGGATAGCCACGCCCAGATGTGACCGAACGATGGCCATGCCGTTCCGCTGGCCTTCCGGTCGCTCCCCGCGGGGCGCCACGCTAGGCTTTGCGGCAATGAGCCTGGCCGACGCCTTCCAGCAGATCGTCGACTCGCTTCCGGACGACTGGACCGACCTCGAGCTCGACCTGCGAATCGCTGAAGAGTCACGCTACGTCGAAGCAGCCGTCTACCTGACGACCTGCAACGCGCGGCCCTATTCCCACCACGACTGGCACTGGCGTCTACTTATCGCCCACCGCTTCGGGCACGCAGCCTCGGCGCCGACGGTGCACGGCACGCTGCGTCTGCTCGATGAAGCGGGCCTCGAGGGCGAGCTCGCCGTGCGGGAGGTACGCTCGGGGCGGGTGGAGGTCACGCAGATGTGGGGTCGCCCGCAGTCGGCGCGCGAAGAGTTCCGCCACCTGCGCGCGCAGTAGAGGCCGAGGACGATGGCGCATGTGCTTGCGCTGATTCCGGATCTCCTATTCGGATCGCGCGTGCAGGGAGCGCTCACGGCGGCCGGCCACGAGGTCGCGCTCCTCACGGACGAGGGTCAACTGCGAGGCCGACTAAAAGACGCTGACGCAGCGGCTCCGGCGGTGCTCGTAGTGGACTTGACGAACGACGACCTCGATGGCTCGGCGTTGGTGGAAGCACTACCTGGCGAGGGCAAGCTGGCGCAGACACGGACGCTGGGCTTCTACTCACATGTGGATGTGCATGTGCGTGAACGTGCCGAGCAGGCCGGTTTCGACCTTGTGGTTCCCCGCTCGCGCATGGCTCGCGAGGGCGCCGAGCTCGTCAGTCGCCTAGTAGATACGGTCTGAATACGGTCTGGGGAATGCAACCGATGGGGGAACACCGATGAAGTACTACGCGATCGCCGAGATGGACATCACGGATCCCAGCTGGATCAGGGAGTACGTCGCAAACGTCACCGGCATGGTCGAGCGGCGTGGCGGCCGCTATCTGGCTCGTACGGGGAAGGTCCGCAAGATCGAGGGCGAGCGGGCGCCGGCCCAGGTCTCCGTGATCATCGAGTGGCCTTCGAAAGAGGTTGCGGAGGAGTTCTACGAGAGCGATGAATACAGGCCCTATCGTGAGGGCCGCCGTGCCGGAGCTAAAAACGAGTTCGTGCTCGTGGCCGGAGAGGATGTCAACAACCTTGCGCAGATGTCCTAGCGGCCGGCTCCTCAGCTCGCCGTCGTGGCGTCTGGGTCGCCAAGGTCCATTCGTTCCGCCTCGGCTGGGTCGAGCGGGACGAGCGCTCCGTTGGGCACCCGTTGTCCGTTTGGCAGCCATTGCCCGGAGCGCACAGACAGGGCGGCGCGAATGACCATGCCGTGACAGACCACGAGTGCGGGCAGAACGCCCTTTTCGACATCATCGAGCGCGGCGCCCACGCGCTCCTCCTGCTGGGAGAACGACTCTCCGCCGGGGAAAGCGAAACTCGGGTCGCCGACGATGAACTTTGCGAACAGCTCGGACGCTTCCGCTTGCACCTCGCTGAACGACCTATCCGTCCAGTCGCCCGCGTTCGTCTCCATCAGCCGCGCATCTTCTTTCGGCTCCAGCCCGATCCTGGCGGACACGATCTCCGCCGTTTCGTGCGCCCGCAGCAGCGGGCTGCACCACAGTGCCTTGAACCCGTGCTCGGCGGCGAGCTCAGCCAGTTCTGCGGCCTGTATCCGGCCCTTCCCGTCGAGCGGCACGGGCAGCTGGCCCTGAAAGCGGCCCTCGAGGTTGTAGGCCGTCTGGCCGTGACGGGCCAGATAGACGCGGGCCGGAGAGGACATCGCGGCGGAGCATAGGGGTCGTAGAGGTCGGCGCTTCGCAACCGCCCGCGCCGCACGTTCGCGGGGGGTCCCGCCCTGCCCGATCAGGTCGCGGCTGTGGCGGCCTCGGGCTCGGCCTTGCCCCCCAGGAACAGGAAGTGGTACAGCAGCGCCGCCACGCTCGCTCCCAGCACCGGTCCCGCGTACCAGACCCAGCCGTTGGCCCAGTGGTCGCCGACGAGCTGCGGCCCGAACGCGCGCGAAGGGTTCATCGCCGCGCCTGTAAATGGGCCGCCGAACAGCACGTCGATCGAGATCGTCAGGCCGATCGCCAGCCCGGCGACCGCGTTGAACGGGCCGCGCGTGTCGACGGCCGCGCCGAACACGACGAGCACGAGGAAGAACGTGAGCACCGCCTCGAGCAGGAAGCCCGAGCTCGCGTCCACTCCATGACCGAGCGCGGGGACCCCGAGCTTCACCGCTTCGGTCGTGGCGCGCGGGAGCAGCTCCTTGACGAGCAGCGCGGCGAGCGCGGCGCCGCTCAGCTGCGCGATCCAGTAGACGCCCGCGAGCGCCGGCTTGATCCGGCGGGTGATGAGGAAGCCGAACGTGATCGCGGGGTTGAAGTGCCCGCCCGAGATGTAGCCGAGCGCGCACACCATCACGCCGATCGCGAGCCCGTTGGCGATCGCCACGCCGATCAGGGTGCTGTCGTGGGCGACGCCTGACGCCGCAGCGGCGCCGGCGCCGACGAACGTGAGCGTGAACGCGCCGATCATCTCGGCGACGGCGCGACGGAGGGTGTCTTCGGACATGGGGCGAATGTAGAAGGGCCATCGGACAGACCCATTGACCTCATACACTCGGGGAATGCGGCGCAGGGTCACGTTTTCGCGCAATCTGACGCTGTCGCTGTCGCGGACGTGTCAGTGCTACTGCAAGTACTGCGCGTTCGCCACGCATCAGGCCCACTTGTACGCGCCCGAGGAGGTCATCGAGATCCTCGACGGCGCCGCGCGCCGGCAGGTCAAGGAGCTGCTCGTCCTGACGGGCGAGAAACCGGAGGTCAACCCCGAGGTGGCGGCGCGGCTGCGCGAGTACGGCCATGAGGACTTCACCGCCTACGTCATGTGGGCATGCGAGCGGGCGCTCGAGCGCGGCCTCTTGCCGCACACGAACCTCGGCGTGCTCGCGCACGAGGACCTCGCGCGCCTGCGCGAGGTGACGG
>DAIOGX010000138.1:0-4255 GCA_036744995.1 Solirubrobacteraceae bacterium
AGCACCGGCTGATGCCACAGCCGCCGGTGTCGGGCTCGCGGCCATGCGGGCTCAAACTACCGCGGGGACCTGGCTTCCCGCCACCGCGTCGACCAGCATTGGAGACTGCCGCTGCTCGTCCAACCGACTTCTCGGTCGCAACGATCGACGGGCTCGCTATCGAGACGATCTTGGCCCAACCTCACAGCAGTACATTTCGCAATACGCGTCGCTTGCTCGAAGCGCGCTCTATCCAAGGAGACCGGCCCATGATGAGCGACGTCCCGCAACAGCAAAGCCATGCCCAGCTCGGTGATCCGGATGCTCACGCGGACGAGGTGGTGCTGGCTCGCTTCCCGTGGCTGACCAACCGCCGGATCGTGCTCTTTGTGCTGGGGTGGATGCTCCTGTTCGGGGTGATCAGCGCGTTCATCTCCAATCCGTTCCAGAGCGAGCCGAGCGCCACCGCTAGCCCGAACTACTGGCACGTGATGTTCCTGCACGGCCTGCTGATCGGGATGGTCGCGCTCGGCGGGCTCCTCGCCTGTCAGGTGTTCGAGCTTCAGTCGAAGCATGTGCGGGTGTGGATCGCGCTCGGGGCGCTCGCGGCGACGATCCCGGCGGCGGTCGGGGGGATCTTCGACAAGGGCGTGCCGGGGTATGAGGTGCCGATGTGGATCCAGATCGCCGGCTTCTTCGCGCTCGACGAGATCCTGCTGACGTTGCTGGTCGGGTTCGTGCTCGAGTACCGTCGCCGCGTGCCCGTGTCTCGTACGCTGCCGTTCCTGGGCGCGACGCTTGCCACTGCCTCTTTGCTAGTGGCCGCTGTGATGGGACATCTCGCCGGCTGGCTCTTGGAGTTCGGCCTGAAGCCGGGGATCCTCCGCTCGTTCGCCAAGTCGATCGGCTATACCAAGGCAAGCGACTGGTCCACCGCGCTGATCGTGTCGCACTCGCACCAGATCGCAGTCGCGTCGATGGCGCTGATCGTGACGCTCCTCGCGCGCCAGTTCGGATACGAGAGCCTCACCGGAGCCCCACGCCGGGTCGCGCGGGTCGGGCTGATCATGGTCTCGATCGGCGTGATCGCCATGAGCTACGTGTACGTGCGTGCGGGCTTCAGCACCTGGGCGCCGCCGGCCTGGTTCACGTCCCACGGCGGGGCGAACGGGATCGCCAGCGACGACGTGATCACCGGCGTGTTCGTGATGTTCGGCGGGCTGCTTATCGTGGGGTCGTTGGCGGTCGGCAAGCTGGCTTCGCTCGCTCGCTGGCCCGTCCGCGCAGCAGGGGTCTGGTCATGGGTGCTCAGCTTCGCCACCGTTGCCATCGCCGGCTACACGATTGAGCTCAACGAGACCCACTTCGGCGCCGGCGACCCGCACGCCAAGGGCGCCGCCAATGACGCCGTATTCACGTGGCTTCACCAGGACCTCGGACTGTTCCTGCTGCCCACCCTGGCGCTCGTGATGGTGATCGTCGAGCGGCTCGTCGCCTCCCGCCACCACGGCCTGATCGGGCGGGCGATCATCACCGGGACGTCGATCGGGTTCATCGGCTCAGTCGTGTACGTGTTCGTGGACACCGCACGGCACGGACCCGGCTACGTGATCACCTCGGTTGGGCTGGCGGTCGTCGGCGCCACGCTGCTGGCAACGATCTGGTGGGGAACGATCCGCACCGGCCCGCCGCGACCGCTGGGAGCACCAGGCGGCTCAGCCCCGGCACATCCCGTGCCCGGCACAAGCGCCTGATCGCTCTCCAGCAAGAGCGTCGCACCACGACGAGCAGTGGGCGTGGCAGTGGCGCGAACCGGCGTCGCACCCCGGTTCTCGTGCGCTTTCTTGGGGTCGTTACCGCGAGGGTGTGGTTCGACGGGGTGCACTCTCCTCGGCGATGGCCTCGCGTAGCGCCTGTGCGAAGGCTCTTGGTTGGAAGTCGAACAGCTCCATTCCTGACGGGTCGCTGACGGTCGTGTCGGTGGAGAGCCCCTCGATCAGTGGTCTCGCGACCCCTGCGTCGACGGGTGTGATGAGCCCGATCCAGTGGGAGGAGAGCCACGGTGTCAGCAGTGGCACCGGGATGCGTGGGCGGCGGCGCAGTCCCAACGCGTCAGCCATCTCATCGAGCATCTCGCCGTATGTGAGAATCTCAGGCGATCCGATCTGGATCTCGCGGGAGCGCGTCTGTGGAATCCGAGGAGCCTCGATGAGGTAGCGCAGGACGTCGCCGATGCCGATTGCCTGGGTGGGTGTGGAGAGCCACGAGGGGGCGAGCATCACCGGTAGGCGCTCGACGAGCGAGCGCAGCGTTCGGTAGCTCTCCGAGCCAGCGCCCACCACCATGCCTGCACGAAACCAGGTAAGCGGTGGTCCCTGATCGCGCAGGATCTCCCCGACGCGCAGCCGCGAGCGCAGATGCTGGGACGCGGGACGATCACCGAGACCGCCCAGATAGACGACTCGCTCGATGCCGGTGGCGAGTGCGAAGCGGGCGAAGTTCGAAGCCGCGATCGCGTCACGCTTCTCATAGTCGGAGTCGCCCCCGCGGCCCATCGAGTGGACGAGATAGTAGGCCGTCGTATAGCCGTCGCCGATCGCGCTCAGGGAGCTCGGGTCGAGCATGTCGGCGCGATGCACCGTGATGGCTGGATCGAAGCTGACCCGGCTCGGGTCGCGGGCGACGCACCCGACGGGCTCGCCGAGCGCGTGAAGCTCGCGCACCAGCCGGCTGCCTACGTAACCAGAAGCCCCGGTGACGAGCGAGTGAGCCATGCAGAACGAATCAGCATACGCTGCGCGGCCCCCGTTCGGCGGGGGTGAGCATCGCCGCGAGCGTGTGGCGCTGTCGGTCGGTCATTGACCCGATGGTCTTCGTCTCGGACATGGGGACCTGGGCCAGGAGCTTGCGGCAGCGTGTCTGACCCCAGCGGCGCTGGCTCACCAGCAGGTCGGCCACCGCCATGCCGTCCGCCTCGGAGGGGCAGTAGAGGATCACCTCGGCCACGCCGATCTTGCCGAACGCCACCCTGCGCTTGATCTCGGCGCGGGCTAGGCGGACCTCATTGGCGCGCTGGAGGGCACGCATATATTGGGGCCCGTCCGCCCGGCCGGCAGGGGCAATTGTCGCTGTCGCGTTCATGTTTCAGTCTCCCCGTTGGCGTCGCGAGGCTCCCGCGGCGCGCAACATGCTTGCTTGATAGTGACGAGTGTGCGATCACCATGACTGTTTGAGATCAAGCTGCGAACGATTCGCGGCTGGCCCGGTACATCACCCTGCAAACAGTGTCCTTGGGGCGAGCCCCGAACGGTCATTTCGAGAGCGCTCCTGGAAGCTACAGCCAGCGTGGGTGCTCGGTCAACCGCACGCACGTGGTTCGTGCGCTAAACGCGGTCTTTTCCTGTTGCGGGAGGACTTGTGAGAAAATGGACAAGTCCCGAGGGCAGCTCGAGCGCCGGGCAAGGCCGGGCCGAGCGCGCGGTCTGCGCCCCTAACAGCGGCACATATCGTCGCGCCTCTTTATGCATAGCTCGACTTTGCCGCACGGGCGGAACGATCCCCGCGACCGATTGACGCCTCAGTGGGTGCATGCTAACTTCCCTGAACCGGCAAGGGTTCGAGGAGCCTTCATGGTGCCTCAGACTAGGCGGAGTACCAGAAACGGCGGACGCAGTGGCCTCACTGGCCACGACGGGAGCTGAACAAGGTGGAAGCGCCACAGGCGGATCGGACACCTCACCTCGTCGGAGGGCATCTGCTGGCGGCGATCTCCACCAGCGTCGTCGGCATCCTGCGCGAGCACTACGGGCGCGGCCCGATGAAGGCCAAGACCTACGCGCTCGACGACATAATCATCGTCGTCATGCGCGGCAGCGGCTTCACGCCGCTCGAGCAGACGATTATGGACAGCGGCGAGCCCGAGCATGTTGTCGCGATGCGTGAGGACTTCCAACGCGTGATGGCCGAGCGCTACAAACACACGATCGAAGAGCTCACCGACCGTAAGGTCCTCGCGTTCCTCAGCCAAGCCCACGTCGAGCCCGACATCACGATGGAGATCTTCTTCGTCGACCGTCCGCTCGACGGCTTTGGCGCGCTCGAGATCGTCCAGCCCGACTAGCGACAGCCGCAGCCCCGGGGCCCGCTGGAGCGCGTCTAGGAGTCACGCCAGCGCTGTCTCGCCGCTGTCGTCTTCATCCACGATGGGGTCGCCGGCGAGCAGCTCATGCTCGATAGTGCGACGGACAATGGGCATATGCCCGCTTGCGCTCCGCAA
>DAIOGX010000139.1:0-4177 GCA_036744995.1 Solirubrobacteraceae bacterium
GTGAGCGTGAGCTCTCGAGCCCCTTCGCTGCCTGTCCTCCAGAACATCGGCAAGACTCGCTCTCGGCTGGTCCGCCGGGCCAAGACGCTCTCGCTGCTGAGCATCGCCTGGATGACAGTGGAGGCAGGGGTCGCCATCATCGCCGCCCTGCTCGCGGGCTCCGTCGCGCTGCTCGGTTTCGGGTTGGACTCGCTGATCGAGCTCGTTTCCGCGGGCGCGATCCTGTGGCTATACACCGGCCACCGCAGCGGCTCTCAGACGGCAGAGCGCCGCGCACAGCAGCTCATCGCCACCTGTTTCGCCGCGCTCGCGCTCTACGTGGCCTTCGACGCAATCGACACGCTCGCTGGCGCCTCACACCCAGACGTGAGCTGGCCCGGGGTCGCGGTATCAGCCACGGCGATCATCCTCATGCCGCTGCTAGCCCACGCCAAGGGCGCTGTCGCCGCGCAGCTCGGCTCCGCTGCAACAGCCGGGGACGCGGCACAGTCCTATTTGTGCGCCGTCAGCGCTGCGGCGGTGCTCCTCAGCATCCTTGCCAACGCCGCGCTCGGCTGGTGGTGGCTGGACCCAATAGCGGGACTCGGGATCGTCGGACTCGCAGCACGCGAGGGGCGCCAGGCGTGGGCGGGCGAGGTCTGCGCCGACTGCGCTCCGATCGGATTCGAGTCCACCGAGAGCTGCGAAGACTGACAATCCGCTCACGCTCGCTGCGACGGGCGAAGTGAAAACGCTCGCCTCGACGCACCTCCGACCTGGTCCTCGTCCCGAGCAGGAGCGTGAGCGGCGTCCATGGACGCGCTCGCATCCAGGCGGAAGCGACACGAGCGCGGGTTTGACGGGTGGCTAAACGAGGCTACGGGGTCACGGAGCGCCCTGACAGACGTGCGCGTAGCACGCGATCAAATGTTAGCCGGCGCTTCCCCGCCGCCGGGGATGATGCTCGATCCGGGGCCATGGATGACGAGGAACCAGAATGTGAAGGCGATCCCACAGACCGCGGCGGTGTACCCAAAGATCCGGACCATCGCTCCGGTGCGCTGGTGGTAACCGGCCGCGCGACGAACTAGGATCCAGGCATGATCTAGCTGCAAGAGGACCAAGAGGGCGCCGAACAGCAGCGGGAACAGTGCGAGGAAGGCGATGAGGATGCCCAGGAACACGCTACCTGAGAGGTAGTCGACCTCGGAGCCGATCCACAGGCAGGCCAGCGGGATTGGGCCCCAGCAGAGCAGGCTGACGGCCTCCATCGCGCACAGCAGGAGGTCCGCGATGGAAGCGTCGATGCGCTGGCGCCTATCGGTTCCCCGTTGGGGGATCGCCCTGAAGCGTACGGGCGCGGTGCCGGGTCGGCGTCCGGCGAACAGGCCCCCGGTGTCACTGGGATCCGTGCGCATCAGCTTATGTTTGCAGGTAGCGCTCGCCAGATGGGAGCTGGTACGCGGGGCGGCAGATAGCGGCCCGTCGTAGCGAGCGTGAAGCGAGCAGCGAGGGGGCCGGCCTACGGACCGGCGCCTCTGCGCGAGGTAAGGCTCCAGTCAGAGCGGAATGGTGGCCGGCGCCTGCGCGGACCGGCCACCAACCTCGCTTCACCGCTGCTTTGCAACGCTGAGCGAGCGCCCAGGTAACAGCCGAGCAGACGATCGCCGCGGACGACGTCCGATCGTCCCGCGCCCGCCGGGGAGACCTCCGCTCCCCTCCGGCGAGAGCGAGCGTGAGCCGATGGTCAGTTTGCGTTCTCGGAAGCCTCAACCGGTGAAGCCTCCAGATGCAGAGCAGCGGCCCGCCTGTCCCCTTCTCCGAAGTCGAGCTGGTGGTGATCCCGCTATAGCTCCTCGGTGAGCGCCTCGTAGCTACACGCGCTGCGGAGCTCGCGCCAGGATGGGTCTGTTGCTCTGCGCCCAGTTCTGGAGGAATGCTTCGGTGGCGGCTGCATCGAGGGGCCGGGCGAACAGGTATCCCTGTCCGGTGTCGCAGTCCTCGTCTTGTAGGAGCGAGAGCTCCTGCTGGTCCTCGATGCCCTCGGCGAAGGTCTCGAGCGAGAGCGCCTTGCCGAGCTGCACGAGGGTGTGGATCAGCGTCTCGCCCTCCTGGTTGTGCTGTAGCTGGGAGATGAACGAGCGGTCGATCTTGAGCGCGTCGACGGGGAATTGCTGGAGGTGGGCGAGCGATGAGTACCCGGTGCCGAAGTCGTCGATCGCGATCCGCACGCCGAGTGCCTTGATCTCGGTGAGGCGACGGATGGTGTCCTCGATGTTGCGCATCAGGGTGGTCTCGGTGATCTCGATCGTCAGGGCTCCTGGGTCCAGTTCGCTGTGTGAGAGGGCGCCTTCGATGTCGACGATGAGCTGATCGGTGTCGAGTTGGCGTCCGGAGACATTGACGGCCATGCCGAGCTGATACCCCGCCGCGCGCCAGGTGGCGCCCTGAGAGCATGCCTCCTCGAGAACCCACTTACCTACCTCTGTGATCAGCCCCGTCTCCTCGAGCAGCGGGATGAAGTCGTTGGGTTGGACGACGCCGCGCACCGGGTGCTTCCAGCGGATCAGGGCCTCGACTCCGGTGGGGCTCATGTCGCTCAGGCTGATCGTCGGTTGATAGGCGAGGAAGAACTCGTCGTTTGCCAGCGCTTCGCGCAGGTCCATCTCGAGCTCCATGCGTTTCTGCACGGTGTCCTGCATGCCGGTCTCGAACACGACATAGCGGTGCTTGCCGTCCCACTTGGCGCGGTACATCGCGATGTCCGCGTCGCGTAGGAGCTCCTCGGCCGAGGTGTGGTCTCCCGCCGCGATCCCGATGCTCGCGGTCACGCTCACGCGATTCTCGTCCTTGGCCCCGAGCTTGAATGGTTGGCTGAGCGCATCGAGCAGGCGCTCGGCGATCAGCTCGGGACCGGCCGCCAGCGTCAGCTCCTCGGAGACGACGACGAACTCGTCCCCGCCGAGGCGCCCCAGCGTATCGCCGCCGCGTATCACGCCGTCGAGCCTCGCGGCGACCGCCTGCAGAAGTTCGTCGCCGACGCCGTGACCGAGCGTGTCGTTGATCGACTTGAAGTTGTCGAGATCGACGAACAGCGCCGCGACCGGTGTCTTTTTGCGAGCGGCGCGCGCGAGCATCTGCTCGACGCGATCGAGGATCAGCGTGCGGTTCGGCAGGCCGGTCAACGGATCGTGCGTCGCCAGGAACGCAAGTTCTTCATCTGCTTGCTTGCGCTCGGCCTCGAAGGACTCACACATCCGCACGAGGCTGAACTCGAGGCCCAGCTGAACTATGCTCAGCGCTTGATAGAGCGCCTCCGGTGAGGAACCCAGCTCTGCGGCGCTGTCGTGCAGCACCTCGGTCATCACGTTGCGCCAGGCGAAACAGCGCTTGATCACCTGGTCCAGCGACACCGCGCGGCGCGCCGCCAGCTCAGCGAAGATCTCCCAGGTTTCCTGGCCGGCCTCAAGGGCCGCCTCGATGCCCTCCCCGGCGATCCAGCGGGCCGCCGCCATCGTGGAGCTGATGCTGATCCGCTCGAAGCGCTCCCGAACCACATCGTCCAAGCCCTCCCCGAGCTCGCTGGTTCGCGCGACCGTCTCCGAGAGCACATCCCCGGCACAAGCCTTCAACGCCTCGCCAAGGGGCGGAAGATCCTCACTCGGCTGCTGCAACGCGGCGGGCAGCGCCGGCGCCACCGGCGGCGCGCGCTTCGCGCCCTTTTCCTGGATCGAGCGTTGAACGGTCATCTCAACTAACAAATCGGGTCGCCATCCCATCAACCAGACCGTAGTTTCCCAGCACAGAGGACGACATAACTACGGATAAGCAGACAGCGCGACCATACGGCGCTGTGGCGTCGCTCCATCCGACCGGCTCATCTGGGCTCACCTATTTAGGACGCGGAGTGTGCCGTTCTACGGTTGGGAAGCGTGGGGCGTATGCCGATACAGGCGCGAGATGGCCGTTTCCCAACCCATCGACGAGTCGCTCTTGGGCGCACAGGTCGGTCTCGAGGCGGCCGTCAAGGCCCCCTACACGAGTCGTGCAATCCCGCGGCCGCTGCTGCTCGGCGTGCTCGCTTACCTGGCGGTCTACGGCGCGTGGCTCGTGTTTCGCTGGGGCCCTCACGGCGACGCGGCACAGATCGGAGACGCCGCGTTCGTGCCGATCACGCTGGTGGCGGTCGCGAGCGCTC
>DAIOGX010000140.1:0-4111 GCA_036744995.1 Solirubrobacteraceae bacterium
GCTGGCCCTGCGGCCAGGATTCTCAGCCCAAGTCCGGATGCCACCGACGGCGCGATCTGCGCCACGAGGCGTGAGGCGCGGGTTACTGGTTTTGACTGCGGGGCCGGTGCGGTGCCTCTACCGGCGTTACCCCACCGGCTTGGTGGTCGCGTCCCTATCTGATTGAACGCTCGGGGGTTCTAGCCCTCTTCCTTCCGCGCGGACCCAACAGAGGGACGGGAAGGCCGAAGGACCATGACGCGGACGGAAGAGAACTCGGCAGTGCTCAGGCGAGGCGAGGTCAATCACGATCGCGGGTCGCGGCGCTCGCATGCGGTCGATGCCCGACGACGTCTGAACGCCCGGCGAGCGGAACGCCCCCGGGCCAAGGCATACGCGGTAGGTCCGAGCGATCCCCGCCACGCGTACCTGACGCGATCGTACGACTAGCAGAGCCTGCCGATGCGGCATCTCATGGGTCCTGGCGTGCAAGACGCGCCTACACAGCACGGAAAGCCAAGCCGGTCTGATCGGGGATCTATGCCCCGTGTGCGGCTCGCTCTTGGAGCCAGTCGGCGATCTGGGTGTAATCGTCCCGCGTACTCGAGACACCAGGCAGCACGTAGCACAGCGGCGCATCGGCGATCGCGCGCCGCCGCGAGTGCCCGGGCGTCCTCGGAGCTTTCGACGCGGGGCGTCGTCGGCGCGAACGGCCGCCAGGCGGAGGTCGCGCTTCGCCCTCGGCCTAGGGTCGGCTGGCGCGCCATGAAATGGGATCGAGCGCAAGTCACGAAGACGACGGCACCTGCGAGCGTGGCGCCGACGCGAACATCACGGTCGACGCGTTGTTGGTCGGCAGGCCACGCACCGACATGAGCCCGTTTGAGCCACGGGGGCTGAACGCGACAAGCGACCAGATGTCAATAGCGGAGCTTCAGGAGCTTGAAGAGGTCAAGGGTCTGATTGCGCGCGGCCTGCAGGTCGGCGTGCTCACGTACGCCGAGATCGCGATCGCCACAGCCGAGGTCGGCCTCGACGAAACGGACGTCGCGGAGCTGCACGGCTTCCTCGAGCGGGCGGAGATCGAGCTCGTAGAAGAAGTCGATCCGGCACTCGCGGCGGCGGAGATGGAACGCGCCCCGGACAAGCGTGGTCGGCGCAAGCCCAAGACCGCGCTCGATCTCAAGCCGGAGGGGACTACCGACGCGTTGCAGCTGTTCCTGAAGGACATAGGCAAGGTGCGGCTGCTGACGGCTCAGGAGGAGGTCGCTCTCGCCAAGCGGATCGAGCGTGGCTCGTTCGACGCCAAGCAAAAACTGGTCGAGTCGAACCTGCGCCTGGTCGTCTCAATCGCCAAGAACTACCGCAACCAGGGGCTGCCGTTCTTGGACCTGATCCAGGAAGGCACCATCGGCCTCGTGCGTGCGGCCGAGAAGTTCGACTACCGCAAGGGATTCAAGTTCTCCACCTACGCCACCTGGTGGATCCGCCAGGCGACCGCCCGCGCGCTCGCTGACAAGGCGCGCACGATCCGGATCCCGGTTCACATCGCCGAGAAGGTCAACAAGATCGGTCGCGCGGAGCGCAAGCTGGTGACAGGGCTCGGCCGCGAGCCGACCATCGAGGAGATCGCCGAGGTCACCGGCATCGAGCCCGAGGAGGTCGAGTCGATCAAGCGCTCCGCGCAAGCGCCGATCTCGCTCGAGAAGCCGGTCGGTGACGAGGAGCAGTCCGAGTTCGGCCAGTTCATCGCCGACGAGCGGGCCGAGTCGCCGTATGAGCGGGCGGCCGAGATCCTGACCAAAGAGGCTCTGAGAGACGCGCTCGAGAACCTCAGCTATCGCGAGCGTCGCGTGCTCGAGCTGCGCTACGGCCTCGGCGGTGAGCATCCGCGGACGCTCGACGAGGTCGGGCGCGCGTTCAACGTCACCCGCGAGCGCATCCGCCAAATCGAACGCCAGTCGCTCAAGAAGCTCCAGACCCTCCCCGAAGCCCAGCGCCTGCGCGACGACGTCGAGCTCGTTTCAGGCTATGCGCAGCGCAGGCTCGAGCACCGAACCTGGACGCCGTCGAGATGATCCTGGATCTCGGCTGGGCGCGACGCCGGCGAGGTGGGACCGTCGCTCAGCCGACCAGCCAGATCACGCCGTCGCGCACCTCGACCGGGAATGTCTTCAGCGCTCGGGCGCCGGTCGTCGCCTTCACGGCGCCCGCCAGCGGCTTGAACGCGCCCTGGGGACCCCGCACCATCTCGCCGGTGCCGACGTCGTACAGCGCCGCGTGCCACGGGCACTGCAGGCATCCATCGTCGGTCACCCGCCCCTTGCCCAGTGAGGCGAACAGGTGGCGACAGTGGTTAGAGACCGCGAACGGCTTGCCCGCGCTAATGCCAACCGCTAGAGCGCCGTGCGGTGTCTTCTCCACGACGGCGACCTGTGAGGCACCCAGGTCATCGACGGCCACGAGCCGGGCGGCGGACTGCTCGAAGGCGGTCACCCGCCCACTATCTCATACGAGCAACGGACGCCTGGCCGTACCACCGACCCGACCGCTCTACTCGTCGGGCAGTGCAGAGGTCCTGAGGCCAGTGCTAGGCGCTGAGCGTGGCGAACGCGAAGCGTTGGGCATAGAGCATGCGAGATCGTTTCTGGGGCCAGTCAGGCGGGGCGCTGGGCTGGGTCGATGGCGTCTATCGCTGATCGGAGGGCTGAGCAGCGTTGTGCGAAGCTGCAAGAGATTCAGCGGCAGATCGAGGCTGGCTCGCTGACGGTCCGCAACATGACCGTGGAGGAGCGCAATCTCTACCCGCCGCGAACCCCCGAAACCGCGCCGCAAGTGACGAGGTTCTTCCTTGGCGGAATGAACGGCGGCGGGGACGTTCAGGCTGCTTGCGATGCGTTGCGTGAGCGCTCGCGAATCGCGATCGGCTGCCCCGGGAAGTCTCGCCGGATCTTCAAGCTCGACTGCCGGTTTGACGGACGTAATTGCGAGATCGACGTCGGCAAGCCGCTGCCAAGCGCGCCCGGCGGACGACGACAACGCGGGCGTGGGAGTCTTGGCGCGCTGGATGGCGTCGGGCGCGAGTCGAGAGGTGGCACCGATCGTTCAGGCTCGGAAGCGCACGGGGACCTCCTTGAGAGCCGTCGGACTACTCGGGCGGAACCCGAACGACTCTCGTTGAGAAACGGCTCTCTTCAGCTGAGGATGAAACTGTCCGTGAGGTCGCCGGGGGCGTCGGCCGGCGGTGGCCGCGCCAGGTCGCCGAACGCGCTGCTTGACAAGCGGGCGAAGGCGCGGAGGGCCAACAGCGACGCCGCGCACAGCCTCGAGATCGAGCCACAACACATCACTAGACCGAATCGGCAGCCCTTGCGAAAGTTGCTCGGCATTCGGCGCCGCTCCCAGATCGGCAAGGCCTAGGTGCCTAGGAGGTGGTGACGGACATGCAGGATATGACCACCCGCAGCGGCCACTACACCGCTCTGCTTGAGACCATCGGCGCCCGCGGCGCCACCAAGCTGCACGCCGATGAGCGCGAGCAGCTGCTGGCCGTCGCCGACGCGCTGCTATTTGGCGACCCCGACAGCGAGCAGGGGCTCGTCCGGGCGCTGGACCTGATCACGCGCCTGCGGGAAAGCGAGCGCTGGTCGGCGGAGAGCTGCGCTGAGCTGCGTGAGCACCTCTACGGCTGCGGACCGCTCCCCGCGGGGGCTTGAACGAGGCGGCGGCGCGTGTCCGCCCAATCAATCAACAGCGGAAGTCCGCACGGACGTCGAGCGCACTGTTGGACGACCACCGGGTGTCCCCAGGCGCGCTCAGCTGACTCCTGCTTCGCCCGGCGAACGCAAAAGAGGTGGCCGTGGCTCTCGCTCCCGAGGATCCTGAGAAGTCCGCCGGTCCGCGGCGCCGAGACGCGTCCATCGCCTGGGTGAGCAGTAGTCGCGCAGTGTCGGCGACGTCGACCAGACTGCCGGTGCTGGTGCAACGCAGGCACCATCCCGACGCGGCCGACGCGGCCGAACGCTGCCGCTCTCGGACACACGCGGTCACGAAGCCCGTACCCGCCGACCATGCGCCCGCGAGCACGAATGCGGGTCTCGACCCACGCGTCTCGACGCACCTGCTCGTCGCC
>DAIOGX010000141.1:0-4077 GCA_036744995.1 Solirubrobacteraceae bacterium
GGCAACGTCGCCGTGGAGGAGGCGATGGACGGCGTGATCGCCTCGGTCAAGCGCGGCGGCACGATCGCCGCGCCGCTGGCGCAGGCGCCGATCTTTCCCACGATGGTCTCGCACATGGTCGGCGTCGGTGAGGAAACCGGCGCGCTCGACGCGATGCTCGACAAGGTGGCCGAGTTCTACGAGGACCAGGTCGAGGCGTCGGTGAAAGCGCTCACGTCGATCATGGAGCCGGTGATGATCATGGTCATCGGCGGCATGGTCGGCTTCGTCGTGATCTCGATGTACCTACCGTTGTTTGAAGTTTACAACCACATCGAATAAAATCCGGCACGGTTAGCCTGCGCCTGGCTTCGTCCTCGTGCGCTCACGCGCAGAGCACGCTTCGCTTGCTGCGTCCTTGCCAGACTTGACTCTCCGCACCGGATTCGGCGCCGTTATCACTGCGAGACGCGCAGCTTTCCGTCGCTGCCGACCGACAGCGATAGGCGGCCGTCGAGCAGGTCGAGCAACTCCGCTCCCACCAGCTCCCGCCGCCAGCCGCGCAGGGTGCGCACGTCGGCCTGGCCACCCGATGCGCCGGCGGCGTTGCCGGCCACGCGTGGGCGCCGTCGGCGCAGCCGGTGCTCAGCGACGATCGCCTGCAGGTCGGCGCGCGCGGCAAGCAGCTCGTAGGCCAGGCCGGCCTCGCGGGCGCGCGCACGAACAAGTGCCTCCGCCAGGGCTATGAGCGGCGCATCCTCGGGCCCGGGCGGCGGCGGGCGCTCCTCCGCTGACGGAGGATCGGCAGGTGGGCGCTCGTGCCCACGTCGCACAGTCTCCAGCAGCTCTCCCGCCCGTCTGCGCAGGCTCCCCGCGTTCACACCGCGGATCTGCTCGAGCTCGCGTGTGGATACCGGCTTGCGCTTGGCGATCTCCACCAGCGCGGCGTCGCTCAGCACGCTCTGCACGGGCCGGTCCTGGGTGGCCGCGGTCCGCTCGCGCCACTCCACCAACTCTTGCGCGATTGTCCGCGCGTGAGCATTCAGACCGCGAATTCTGGGCAGCCGCGCGAACACCGTCTCGAGGGCGCGCTCATCGCTTGCGCGCTCCAGCGACTCGCACTCCTCGCGCGCCCATTCCAGCCGCCCCAGCTCGACCAACCGCCGCTCCAGCTCGCGTGCGAGTTGCAGCAGGTGCACGACGTCCTCGCGCGCGTAGGCGCGCTGCTCCGTCGACAGCGGGCGTGCGTCCCAGCGCGTGAAGCTCGCGCTCTTCGCCACGCGCACGCCGAGCATCTCCGCCAGCAGCGACTCGTATGAGGTCTGCGCCCCCATCCCCGCGAACCCAGCCGCGACCTGCGTATCGAACACGTTCCTCACCTCAGTGTCGAAGTGCCTGCGGATCAGCGCGACGTCCTGGCGGCCGGCATGCACCACCACCTGCACGGCGGGGTCGGCGAGCACTCCCGTCAGAGGGGTGGGATCGAGGTCTTCCACGAGCGGATCGACGAGCTCGATCCGCTGCGTCTCATCGGCACGGTCCGAGACCGCGAGCGCCACCAGGCACAGCAGCGTCCGATAACGGCCCTCGCCCATGAACTCAGTGTCGAGCGCGATCCGCCCGCTCGCTCGCGCCGCGCTCGCGAACCCGAGCAGATCCGGCTCCTCGGCAGCGCATGCCGTCTCACTCATGGGTTGCGCCCGGCAGCAGCCACAGGATCTTGTCGCGCTCGAGCCCGGCCTGCCGGGAGACGTCAGTCCCGTGCGCGCGCACCCACTTGGCGGGCGCCGAGCAGGCGGCGTCGATCGTCGAGCCTTGCGCGTCGCAGTAGGTGTTCAGGAAGGCGTAGCGCACTTCCCCACGAGCGATCAACCGCTTCAGCTTCGCCACGCTCGTGAACACGCGCGCGTCGTATGTGGTCAGGATCACGATCGGGCGTCCGTCTTGCACGATCAGCGAGCCGATCTGCGTCGCCGACTCCGCCGCCAGCTCGTAGCGAGCACCGTGCTCGTGAGCGCGCACGTAGGAGCTGATGAGATGCTGCTCTTCGCCCGGCAGCGCACCCACGTAGCCGGCATCGCTCACGCGGTTGTCGATCGCGGTCACATCGACGCTCATTGGCAGCGCCAGCACCGCCACCAGCGTCATCGCGATCGTCGCCCGTGAGAGCAGCGCCGCGCGCCGCGTCTCGGGCTGGCCCGGGCCGAGGCGTCCAAGCGCAGCGAACACGATCGTCCCGAACGCGCCCGCGAGCGCAATCCACCACACGCCCGGCCGCCCGTACAGCAGCCGCTCGACGTAGTAAATCGTGGCCGCGAGCGCGACGATCAGTGCGATCAGGCGCGCGCGTCCCCGATCGGACGCGGCCCACGCCACGCCGATGCCGAACATCGCGGCCACCGCCGGCACAAAACCCTCCACGTAGCGCGGGTGCAGGCGGGTCATGTCGCTGAACAGCGCGATCCCGGTGACCATCCACGCCGCCAGCCCGATTGCGGCCGCCCGTCGTATTCGCCGTTTGGTCTCCGCTCGATCGGGCTGCTCCGATGTCTCGGTGAGGTCCTCGTCCGACTGGCTCGTTCGTCCGCTTGCCAATGCGGCGGGGGCACGACCCGGCCGTCGCAGACCGCCGCCGAAGGCGGTGATCAGCGCGGGTATGCCCAGGAGCAGCGCCACGAGCAGCTCGAGCCCCAGCCGCTCGCCCGACAATGGTCCGATCCGCGCCAGCAGACGTGTGGGAGAGGGGGGAACGATCGGGATGTGGTCGCGCTCTGACTGGGTTGCCACCGGGTAGCGGTGGCCCGGTTCATAGACGGTCGTCTGCGGTTCGACCGATTTGCCCGCCAGCCGGTCGGTACCGTTGAACACGAACGCGGCGTTCCACGCGCTGCCGTTCGTCGAGCCGATCGCATAGGGCCGGTCGTGGGCGGGGAACAGCAGCGTCGCTCCGAGCCACGCCAGCGCGATCGCGACGTAGACGGCGCCGGCCGTGGTCAGCTGGAGCAGGCGCCGGCGGCGAGGCCCAGGCAGCCCCAGGTAGGCGAGCAGCGCGAGCCCGGGGAGCGCCACGAGCGACTCCAAGAGCTTCACGTCGAAGGCGACCCCGAGCATCGCCGCTCCCCCCAGCAGCCAGGTGTGGCGCCCGGTCTCGCACGCGCGTACGATCAGCCACAGCGCGAGCACGATCGACATCATCATCACCGCGTCCATCGTGTCGCTGCGCGAGGTGATCACCTCGACCGGCAGGACCGCCAGGGCGAGCGCCGCGGCGAGCGCCGCGGGCGTGCTCCACATACGCCTCACCGCCGCGAACAGCAGCCCCACGGCGGCGGTTCCCGCCAGCGCCTCGGGCAGCTTCAGCGTCGTCGCCGAGAACCCCAGCAGCTTCACGCTCGCCACCTGCAGCCACAGATCCACGGGCGGCTTGTCGATCGACACGCTCCCTCCCGGCTCGAATGCGCCGAAGAAGAAGTTGTGCCACGAAAGCTCCATGCTCCTGACCGCCGCGTCGTAGAACGGATCGGGTGGCACCTGACCGATGTGGATCAGCCGCAGCACGGCTGCCCCGGCGGTGATCAGGGCGATTGCGGTCCACTCGGGGTGTCCGGTCAGTCGTCTCATGGGCGAGGAACCACGCTAGTCTCTCGCCCGAGATGGCGACCGAGACAGGCGACGGCGAGGATCGGGCGGACGCGGCTCATGGGCCGCGGGAGTGTATGCCCTGTCGCGGCACCGGCCAGGTGATCTCCAACCTTGGCGGCACCGCGAACAAGGTCCCCTGTCCCTGGTGTGGCGGCGGCGGGGTGCGCCTCGCGGGCGTCGATGCCCAGGCATCCTGGCTCAGCAGGGACAGCAAGGCCACGGCCTCTCCCAAGTAGCGGTCTTTGCCGGCACGGTCATCCGTCCAGGGTCTTATGCAGCTATTAAGGTGACGCGCGCTGTGGTCGATGCACGGGCTGACAAAGCCAGTGCCGAGGCAAGGCAAGACGCCCGTTGGGTGTGTAGCAAAGCCGGCGGCTCTCGCAAGGGGGACGCATCGCCGCTCGAGGCGATTACCGAGGGCTGGCGCCCAAATCGGATCCTAGGAGGATTCAAATG
>DAIOGX010000142.1:0-4029 GCA_036744995.1 Solirubrobacteraceae bacterium
TGCTCGGGCTCGATTATCAGTCGGTGGACGACCTGAAGGCGGCGCTCGACACGCTGCCCAGCCCGGCTGCCAGCTAGGCACAGGTTCGCTATCGGAGTGTAGTTGCCGCCGGTTTGGGACGGGCGGCGTCGAGCAGCACCCAGTTAGTTGTTCCATGACCCAGGGAAACCTGCTGGATCCGATAGACAGTAGAGGCGGGCCCGATCCAATTGTGTTCGCGGCGGCGTGTAATACGTCTGCAACTACGTGGATACTGCCTAGTCGTATGAGCCCAACTGCGCGACGACGATAGGCATGGGTCTTGGTCTCAGAGGAGCTCCCCAACGCGAACGAGTCGCTGCTCGGCCAGCTCACCGGCGAGCAGGCCCTCGCCTACTTGGCGACGCTCACGACCCCGAGGTTGGCTGGGGCCTACCGGCGGGTGCTGATCGTCAACGGGCTGACTGCGTGTGATGCCTACACCGGCCTGGTGCTACGAGCCTGCATCGACCTGCACCTTGAGGACGATCCCGGTAACCGGGCTCAGATCTGGGAGCCGAAAGACGAAGCGGTCTGGCGCCGGCTCCATGACCTGCTCTCGCCGCTGCCCGATCGCTGCGAGCTCGTCGAAGACCAGTCCCACCCTGAGCGCGACCCGGAGATCATCGTGCCTGCGTTTCGCATCGACGACCCCGAGCAGGCCGCGCTGCTCGGCCAAACGATCGCCCGCGCGCACACCCATCTCGGTGTCGAGATCGCCGCCGCCCGAGCTCCGGCCGAAGCCATCGTGGTGTTCGTCGACAACGCGCGCACGCACGCCGCCGACTCGCGCATCGGCGTGTCAGTCGCCTGTGCGCTCAAGCCCAACACGCGCGAGCTCGAGCTCGTCGCGCTCGACCTCGGGGAGGGAGTCAGCGCGGATTCGGAGCCGGTGGAGCGGCTGCGCGAGATGGTCGCTAGGAGCCGGCGGGACCTCGGCGGCCTCGCGTCCCTTGTCCTGCTCGCGGAGAGGCGCAGGCTCGACGTGACATTGCGCTTGGCGAGCGGCGCCGCGCGGGCGCGCTGGGCAACGAGTGAACGGCTGCGTTACAACGAGGGGCCGGCGGTCCCCGGCTTCGTCGCGTCCTTTACGGTCCGCCTGTGATCACCCAATCCTGGACCGTGCCAGTAGAACAAACGTCCTTGCGTCGGGGCCCGTCGGATAGGATTCAGTCATGTCAGTGAAGCCACGAGCCTTTGCGCTGAGCGACCACGGTGGCGTGCTCGCCACCCGGGACCTCGGCCGCGTGGTCGGCCGCGAGCTGCAAGACGCGCTAGTCGACGCGCCTGGACTCGTCCTCAGCTTCGCGGGTGTCGAGGTCGCCTCGCCGCCGTTCCTAGATGAGCTGCTCGCGAGTATCCACGCCTCACTGCACGGCGGGGAGGCGAACAAGCTGTTCGTGCTCGACGGACTGAACGATGACGTCAAGGAGAGCCTCGTAATTGTCCTCGAACGCCGCAAGCTTGCGCTCGCGAACCTCGAGGACGATCAGATCAAGCTACTGGGCGGCAGTCGGCAGCTGAAGGAGACGTTGCGCGAGGCGCAGCGTATGGGCGAATTCAGTGCCCCTGAGCTCGCCGAGCGGCTTGAGATCAAGCTGCCGGCGCTACATCAGCGGCTGCAGGCGCTGCTGGAGACCGGCGCTGTTGGTCGTACGCGCGAGACCACCGGCGAGCGGGGCCGTCACTCCTACCGTGCGCCGAAGCTGCAGGACCTCGAGGCGCTGACCACCAGCTAGTCGATTGCTGTGGCTCCCGAAGGGGTGGCTCGCTGTGAGCCAGCCTGACTTCAGTGACATCACTGATATGATGACTGAAACGAGCGAGGAGCCGAACCATGAGCGACGAGACGACAGAGACGACCCACAAGACCGGGGTGACCATCTTCGTCAACAACCGCGAGGTGCATTTCCACACCGACGACGCGACGGGCGCAGAGATCAAGGCCCACGCCGAGGTACCGCAAGACTTCAAGCTGTACGGACCTGAGGGGGAGCTGATCGGGGACGGCAAGCACGTCGAGCTTCACCAAGGTGAGCGCTTCACGGCCATCTCGGGCCAGGATGTGTCGTGAACACGACGCTCGTGGCGCAGGAGGCCGCTGTCGCGCACGCCGATCTTGAGAAGGCGTTCCCCGGACGTGTCACCAGCGAGCCAGACGGGCTCGGCGGCGCGATCGTCGCGATCGCGGGCGTGCCGATGCCCACGGGGTGGCCGCTCAACCATAGCCAGCTGATGTTCGTGATCCCATTCAACTTCCCCGCGATCCCCATCTATCCCTACTACATACCCGCCGATGCCGCCCCGGAGGGCGCGCTGGATCAGGCTCTGCAGCGCATCGACTGGCGGGGGCAGAGCGTCCTTCAGCTATCGCTGCGACACACCGCCTGGCGCCCGGGCCTCGACACGATCCTCGGATCTGTGCTGCAGGCGATGGACTGGCTAAAGAACCGATGACTGCGACACTCCGCCTGACCGCGGATCAGATCGCACAGATCCGCATGCACCTGTTCCGGGCCGACCGGGACGAGCACGCCGCGGTCCTGCTCGTCGGCTCCCACCGCCACGAAGATGACACCACCATCCTCGCGCGAGAGGTGCACCCGATCCTCGACGAGGAGTTCCCGCCAGGCGAGCACGGCTACCGGCAGATCGCTCCCGCCGCGCTCGCGCGTCTCGGCAACCGCGCCTACGCCGAGCAACTCGGCCTAGTTTCGCTGCATAGCCATCCTGGGGCCGACCGCAGCGTCGCGCTCTCGCCCGACGACTTGAACGGTCACCGGCGGGTGTTCCCGCACCTTCTGGACATCGTCGGCGGGCGCCCCGTCGGGGGCCTAGCCATGGGCGCCCGCTCCGCCGCGGGGGAGATTTGGCTAACCCCAGACGACGCCCGCTCCGTGGATCGCGTCGCCGTCATAGGCGAGCGCGCCGAGACCCTTCACTCGGAACCCCCGGTTGGTGACGCCGCCGACGACGACCGCCACGACCGCCAGGTCAGGCTCTTCGGCAGAGAGGGACAGCAGCTCCTGCACGCGCAGAGTGTCGCGGTGATCGGGGTCGGCGGTGGCGGCTCGCTGGTCGTCGAGCAGCTCGCGCATCTCGGCGTGGGGGAGATAGTCGCAGTCGACTTCGACACCGTCGCCGAGCACAACCTCTCCCGGATAGTCGGAGCCACCGCTGACGACGTCCGCCACAACACGAAGAAGATCGAGGTCGCTCGCCGCCTAGCCGAGCGCATCGACCCCACCGTCCGCTTTACTGCGATCGACGGCGACGTAGTCGACGCCGATGTCGCCGAGCGCGTCAAGCGCGCCGATTTCATCGTGCTCGCCACCGACAGCCACCTGAGTCGGCTAGTGGTCAACGCGATTGCGAATGCGTACCTAATTCCCGCTGTGCAGATCGGCGCGAAGGCGGACACGCGCCCCGACGGCTCGATCGAGCAGATCTACTGCGCCGTCAGGCCAATACTGCCTCCTCATGGCTGCCTGCACTGCGCCGGCGCGATCGACCAGCTGCTCGTGCAGCGCGAGACTGCGACTGAGGAGGAGCGGATCGCCCAGGACTACCTCGGTGGAGAAAGCGACGTAATCGACCCGTCAGTGATCACGTTGAACGCTGTAACCGCCGCGGCCGCCACCAACCTCTTCCTGCTGAGCACCGTCGGCCTCGGCCAGCCGGGGCTCGGCCGCCATCGGATCCACACTCCCGCCAACGGAGAATGGCTGACGTTGCAGCCGCAGTACATCGACAGCTGCCCATGGTGCTCACAGGCGAGGCAGTCGCAGTTCGCTCGCGGCGACGCCGCGACGCTGCCACTGCGGCTCTCCGTCCCAAGCGTGCCGCCCCGCCGTCGCGGGCGGCTTCGGCGCATCTGGACGCGGCTCCGTAGCGCCGCCTAGGCCGCGTGCCACAGCAGCGGCCCCCACTTAGCCATAGACGGAATCGTGGCCGCCGCGAGCCCAACGGCGGCTGGGCAGACCGGGGATACCGCGAACGGCGTCACCCCGT
>DAIOGX010000143.1:0-3950 GCA_036744995.1 Solirubrobacteraceae bacterium
CGACACGCCACGCGCTGCGCGGGATACTGACCGGCGAGGTCGATCGCGAGTGGGCACGCAAGCACTACCCGCGCTGGGAGCCATAGCTGCACGCGGGTTACGCCGCCAACCACGGCGCCGCGGGCCCTGTGTATGAGACAGCCGCGCATTGCGGGAGGCCGACCGTCAGGATGACTGGGTGCGCCTCCTGGGACTGCCGCTGTCGACGCTGGCTGCCGTGACTCTCCTGCACCATCCTCCCCACGGCCCGGGGATCGACTACATCGGCGTGTTCCTGGCGGCGGGGGCGAGCTGGGTGGCGCTTCCGGGCCCCGGCGAGGCCGCCCTCATCGCGGCGGGCATCTCGGCCGCGCACGGCCATCTAGACCTGAGCTCGGTGGTGGCCGTCGCCTGGGCCGGGGCCACTACGGGCGGGGCCGTGGGATGGCTGCTCGGCGTGAAGGGCGGCCGGGGCCTGCTCACGGCGCCCGGCCCGCTGCTGGCACTGCGCCTGGCGCTGATCGCGCGGGGCGATCGTTTCTATGAGCGCTACGGCCCGCTGGCGGTGCTGTTCACGCCCTCGTGGATCGCCGGGATACACCACATGCGCTGGTCTCGCTTCCTGCCCGTCAACGCGGTCTCGGCGCTGATATGGGCGCTCGCCTTTGGTGTCGGCGCCTACCTGCTCGGACCGTCAATAGCGGACATCGCCGCCGACGCGGGCTTGGCCGGCCGGCTCCTCCTCGGCACGCTGTTGGTGCTCGCCGTGGTGCTACTGGCATGGCGTCGGATCCGCTAGTCGGCGTAGCGGGTGAGCCTGCACCTGAGCCTTCCGTCACGCGGCCACAAGTGCGATGCATCTCCGTCTACGGACAATGCCAGCAAGCGCCGCGAGCCACCCGGCTGGCCCCCGGGTAGCTCGCGACTGCCCTGCGTATTTAGACCCGCTGCGTGCAGCCCTTCGCCTTCAGCACTTTGTTGCCTTCGGCCGTCCGTTTGCTGGTGGGATGCGGGTTCCTTTTGTGGAAGGCGCTCGTCCACGCGTGACACTGCGTTTTCGACCAGTGCGACGACGTGGTTGCCATCGCCGGCACGCTGATGCTGCCGATGCCGATGGCTGCAGCGACAGCTACGCTAGCGACTCGTCTTGTCGGGGTCATGTTTTTTTACCTCCTTGGTTGGGTGACACGCTGCGATCCTTATCATTGACAGACCACCTAAGCTTGGGTTATGCAATCGGTGAAAGTTCACTCATCAAGCCGAGCAACGGCAGCTCCAGGCTGTCCGTCACTTCGAGCAGCTTCTCGGCGGCCCGACAGTCACGGACCTCGCTAGTTCGCGACGATCGCCAGAAAGTCGCGACTGTACGGTTCGAGCAGCTCGCCTGCGATTCCCAGCTGGCCGGGCACGACTGGCACGGGGGACGGTCCGCCGGTGTGATGGACGTACAGGTAACCGGCGACCCAGTCGGGGTTGATGTCGAGCTCGATCGCGCGCACGGCGCCAGCACCGACCAGCGCGGCGGCGAGGCCGGCGGGTGAGAGCTGCTCGCCGGCGGCCCACACGAGTTGCCCGCTCGCGTTTATTCCGAGCCCCGAGCGAGCGACGAATGTGCGGGAGCCGATCGTTTCACCCCAACAGGCGATCAGGCAGTCAGAGACGCTCGCCGCGGCGACGCCGCGATCGACGAGCAGTCGCTGGTTCTGCAACACCGAGAAGACGGTCTTGCCGGCGCTCGGCACGCCCGCTCGCCATGCTCCGATATCTGTTGTGCCATCGGTGTAGGTGACGATCGACGCGAGTCCCGCCTTGAGCGGGACCGCCACATGAGCGCCTGAGGAGAACCCGACGTCGCGGTAGGTGAGCTTGAAACCGCCGTTGAACGCGGCGACGAGCAGATGGATCTCGCTCGGGGTGATCTTGTCACCATAGGCCCAACCACTCACGCCGCCGTCGCTCGACCCGGCGTGCAGCGTCAGGTGCACGAGGCGCTGGTCAAAGCGCATCAGGGTCACACCGGAGCGTTGGGCGATCCATGCGGCGGGCTGCCCCTGAGCCTGCGCCACAACCTTCCAGCTCGTCGTGGGCTGCCCCGGCGCGCTCACCAGCAGCCGCCGCGCTACCTGTGCGTGGGTTGCCGCCAAGCGCCTCCTTTTTGCTTTTACGCTCGCCGCATGTGCACGCGGCGGGGCCGACTGACCAACGCTCACGCTGACGTATACGCCCGCGAGGACGAACATCACGACGGTCACCAACACACCAAGTCGTCGCCGAGCGTGCACACCTCGGGTATCTCTCCGCATCTAAGGATTGATGCTTACCGCCCTACATGCCAACTAAACGCGCGGTGAGAATCCTCTCATCACTCGATACAAAATGCTGGGAGCGGTTAAGAGGTCTTGGGTATGGTTCCTGGTGTGCTTCGCGAACGCTCCTTGCACTGGGTTTAGCCGCGCGAGCCCGGTCGCCACACTGATTCTCACCGCGAGATCCTGTGCCGCCCACACCTTCCCCACGCCGATCCGATCGCGCAAGCGAACCAGCCGCCCGCCGAAGGGCTTCTGAGCGCGACCGGGCCAGGCGCAGGCGAACCATCCGGCGCCAGCGTCTTTTTGCCTGCGTGGTTATCGCGCTCGTCGCTGCCGCCGTCGCGCTGAGCGTCGTCATGGCGACCGGTGGGCCGGGCTCGCAGCGGCATGGCACGGCCCGCACTGCTCCCGGTCAGAGCCCGAGCGTGACGAGCAGCCCAGTTGCAAAGCCGCCGCCGTCTTCATTCGCGGTTGGGCTGCGCGTGCTGCGACTCCTCGACACCAGTCGTACGATCACGCTCCCGAATGGGACCTCCGAGCCACGAACGCTGCTCACCTACGTCCGCTACCCGGCGCTCGGCTTCCCCGGTGGCACCGATCTGCCGGGCGCCCCGGCGGCGCGTGCCGACGGGCCATTCCCCCTCGTCATCTTCGGACACGGCTTTGCCGTCACACCGACCCTCTACGCGAGGCTGCTGCAGAGTTGGGCACGGGCCGGATATGTCGTCGCGGCGCCGGTGTTCCCGCTGGAGAACGCCGACGCTCCCGACGGCCCGGACGAGTCGGACCTGACCAATCAGCCCGCCGACATGAGCTTCGTCATCTCAGAAATGCTGGCGGCCGCCAGGACCAGCGCGGGCCCGTTTTCCGGACTCATCGATTCCACGCAAATAGCCGTCACAGGCCAATCCGACGGCGGCGACACGGCCCTCGCTGTGGCCTACGACCCCACCTACCGCGACCCGCGGGTCAGCGCCGCGGTGATCCTGTCGGGCGCCGAGATCCCGGGCATCGGTGGGTTCACGTTTCCCGCCGGGAGCCCGCCACTCCTCGCTACGCAGGGCACGGCCGACACTGAGAACCCACCGAGCGCCACGAACGCGTTCTTCGACGTCGCACCGCGACCGAAGTACCTGCTCACTCTCTTCGGGGCGGAACACCTACCGCCGTACTCCGATCAGCAGCCACAGCTCGGGATCGTCGAGCGAGTGACGATCGCCTTCCTCGACGGTTACCTCAAGCACAGGGCCGGGGCGCTGGCACGACTCGTATCGCTCGGAAGCGTCCCCGGAACAGCGTCGCTACTCGCCGAACCCTAAGAAGATTCTCACCCAGTTGAGCCCACGAGGTTCGGCACCCATCCGCACGTCCTAAGGCGATTCTCACCAGGTCTTTCAAGGTCCGTTAGGCGCGGTCGCGAATCTGCCAATTAAGTGGTTCTCAGCTTTCCCCAAACTTCCACGGTGCCTCGCCCGCTCGCGGGCGTTCTAGCAGTCAGCCTCCTCGCGGCAATCGCTCTGGCTGGGTTGATCGTGCTCTCCTCGACGCCAGCGCCGCAGCGCGCACTCGGAGCCGTTGCGCATGGCTGCCCAAGTCCCGCAGCGACATCTCGCGCCAGCAAGGCGTTCAACGCCGCCAGAGCGCGCTACCTCCTCGAGTCAC
>DAIOGX010000144.1:0-3948 GCA_036744995.1 Solirubrobacteraceae bacterium
CCCAGCTGCACCTCGCGCTGGTCAACCGCCAGCTCGAGTTCATCAGCGCACGCGACCGCAAGAGCGCCGAGCTCGCCCCCTTGGAATCACATCGGCATTCGCTCGAACACGAGCTCTCAAAGCTCGCCGTGAGCGAACTCGCCGCTGAGGGCATCGCCAACGCCTACACCGGCCCAGTCGGCAACTTCACCTCGACTCCCCAGGGCGAATACGGCTTCTTCCAGGCGCCCGGCACCGATTACTCTGTGGGAGAGGAGCCGGTGCTCGTCGCTCACGTGAACACGCTGGGGATCGCCCTGCATCTGCACCTGATCGGCATCTCCGGCTACCGCACGCCGCAGCACTCGATCGAGGTCGGCGGCTTCGCCAACGACCCACACACACGTGGCGAAGCCTCAGACACGCCCGGCATCGAGGGCGTGCCCCAAGCGACGCTTGCGCGCTTCGGCCTGATCAGGCCCTTCGCGAGCGCGGCCGAGGCCGACCACATACAGCTGCTCGATAGCCGTTACTAACTGACAGTGACGGGCGCCGCGGGCAGCTCGCCCGGCGCACCGTACGCAACGAGACAGTCCGGCAGCGCCACGCTCCCGTCCGCGCGCTGACCGTTCTCCAGCAGAGCCACTAGCGTGCGCCCCACCGCCACCGCGGTGCCGTTGAGTGTGTGCACTGCGTGCGTGCGTTTGTCCGAACGCACACGGATGTTCAGGCGGCGGGCCTGGTAGTCGGTCGTGTTCGAGCACGACGTCAGCTCGCGGTAACGGCCTTGGCTGGGCAGCCATGCCTCGCAGTCATACTTCTTCGCGGCTGAGCTGCCGAGGTCGGTGACGGCGATGTTCACGACGCGGTATGCCAGGTTCAGCTCCCCGAGGATCTCCTCCTCGATCGCGAGGATCCGCTCGTGCTCCGCGACGGACTCCTCGGGCGAGACGAAGCTGAACATCTCGACCTTGTCGAACTGGTGCACCCTGAAGATGCCCCGCGTGTCTTTCCCCGCCGCGCCGGCCTCGCGGCGAAAGCAGGGCGAGAAGCCGGCGTAGCGCAGCGGCAGACTCTCGGCATTCAGAATCTCCTCGGCGTGGAGCGAGGCGAGCGCGACCTCGGAGGTGCCGACGAGGAACAGCTCGTCCTCTGGAAGGGAGTAGATCTGCTGCTCGGTGTCGGGCAGGAAGCCGGTCCCGAAGAGCGCGCGCTCGCGCACCAGCACGGGCGGGATCACCGGCTCGAAGCCACGCCCGCGCAGCTGCTCGAGCACCCAGCGCACGAGCGCGAGCTCGAGCATCACGAGGTCGCCTTTCAGGTAGGCAAAGCGCGCGCCCGACAGGCGCGCCGCGCGATCCATATCGATCAGGGGGCCGGCCAAATCCAGGTGGTCACGAGGCTCGAAGGCGAACGCCGGGATCTCCCCCACCTCCCGCACCAGCTCATCCTCAGGGCCGGGCGCCGCCGTCGGATCGGGCAGGTTCGGCAGCGGCGCGAGCGCGGCCTGCAAGTCAAGTTCGACCTCGCCCAGCTCGCGCTCGAGCTCCTTCGCGCGCGCGGCGACGGCGCGCATCGCCGTGATCTCCCGGTCGCGCTCGGCCGGGTCGGGTGCTGCCTTGATCCGTGCGTTTGCCTCGTTCTGCTCGGCCCGTAGACCCTCCAGCTCCGGGAGCAGCGCCCGGCGGCGCTCGTCCAGCTCGACCACGCGATCGAGGCCGTCCGCGGCCTGCACACCGCGCCGCGTGAGCGCCTCGCGCACGGCGTCTGGGTCTTCGCGGATCAGCTTGATGTCGAGCACTCCGGCAGCCTACTCGTCCCCGCCAGCGCGCTCGATGCCTGTCAACACGTCATCAGCCAAGCGGGTCGGACATTCTCAAACGGACGGCCCGCGAAGCGGCTTTTCCGTCTGTTTGAGAATGCCGATCCCGCGCTATTTCGTGGAGAGCGTGATGTTCACGGTAGGCACCTTCTGTGCCTGTAGCCCCGAGTACTGCGCGAGGAAGGCGGCGACCGCCTGCGCATCGTCGCCGAGGACGATGTTCTCCGGCATGATCGCGCCGGAGAAGCCGCCGTTGCGGATCGCGTAGAGCGCCTGTTCGACGTTCTCCTTGCGGATGTTGAAGTTCGGCCCGTTCGTCTTCACACGGTTTGAGATGCTCGTGGCCGACCCCTCCGCTCCGACGACGGCCAGCGTATGGCAACCCGAGCAATGGTCGCGAAAGAGGACGGCCCCGCGATAGTACGGGCTGGTCTTTGCGACCTGGATCCCCTGTGAGCCGCATGCGCCCAGGACCGTGGCGCAGGCGAGTAGGACAATCGTCGTGGCGGCGATCTTCATGCGCCGAGAATATATAGCCCCACGGGACCTCCAGCCCGCGTCCGCTTAGAGTGCCTAACAAAATAGGCGGTGCGGTCGGGGCGTTCATGGACCAAGCTGGGCGCTGCGGGATGGCGAAGCGCATGCCGGTGGCATGTGCGAGCCATCACGTGGCGAGACGATCGAAGATCCACGGGATCTTCGATCGGTCCAGCGCCGTGTCCAAGGACGCATCCGGACATGCCGATCTTTTTGTTAGGCGCTCTTAGATCGGACTTCCTCCAGCCGTCCGTAACCGGGCCTTTGATCCTCCAGCCCAATCAGAAGCCATGCGCGGTTCCCGCCGCGCGCAGGGCGAGGAAGACGACGACGAGCGCGGACAGTGTCATCACGCCCATCTCGCGGCGCACGATCTCAGCCACGACCCGGCGCTGCTGGATTTTGGGCAGGGCGCCCACCGCCTGCGCGTCCGCCAGCCCGCGACGGTCGAGGATCGTCTGCGCGGAGATGGCGCGCAGCTGCTCGGCGACGAACCCCACCGCGAGCGGGAGCAGCGCATAGAGATAGAAGAGGTGTTCGCTCGAGTACTTTCCCGCCGCGGCGAGCGAGCCAACGGCCACCGCGAGCATCAGCGCTGAGCCCTGCCCGACACGCACCAGCACCCAGAACGTACGGGCCAATCCGTGCTCTCCCGCCTCGCCGCGATACCAGCTCCAAGCCCCGAGCAGACATGGGATCGCATTCAGCACCGCGACCGCGAGCGCGCCCGCCACGACTGCTTGCGTCATCTTTTGGATATCGAGATCGAGCCGATTGCCACTAGTAACACTCTGCCACAAGCGGTGATATAACAGCCGGCGGTGCTGCGCAGCTATCTACCGGCGATCGTCTTCCTCATTCTCGGCGGCGCCGTGGGCGGAGCGTTCACGCTGCTGAACACGCTCATCGGCCCCCGTCGCGCGACCCCGCAAAAGCAGGATCCCTACGAGTGCGGGCTGCCCTCAGAGATCAAGCGCGGGATGCGCTTCGGGATCAGCTTCTACCTGATCGCGATGCTGTTCATTCTGTTCGACATCGAGGTCGTGTTCCTGTACCCGATAGCAATCGAGCTGCGCGCGTACGGCGGATACGCCCTGGCTGAGACGATCACGTTCATCGTGCTGCTGTTTGTCGCGTTCGTCTACGTGTGGCGGCGGGGAGCGCTCGCATGGAAGTAAGACGCGAGCGGATCCAGTCCCGCCTCGCCAGCAGCGCAACCCCAGGGCTGCCAGGTGCGGACAGAGACCTGCGCGTGCGGAACCTGAACGCGCACCAGCTGCTGCGCGGAGGTGCCCTCGAGGGCGCGAACCAGCCGGCGCACCTGGAGGGCGAGGAGCTCGAGCGCTACGTGCAAGAACGCGTGCTTACGACCACGCTCGACAAAACAGTCGCATGGGCGCGGTCGAACTCGTTCTTTCCCCTAGGTTTTGGGCTTGCGTGTTGTGCAATGGAGCAGTTCCACGCCGCCGGCCCGCGCATGGACATCGCACGATTCGGCTTCGAGGCGTTCCGTGCCTCGCCCCGCCAGGCCGACCTGATCATCCTTGCGGGGCGGGTGTCGATCAAGATGGCGCCGATCATTCGCAGGCTGTACGACCAGATGCTCGAGC
>DAIOGX010000145.1:0-2587 GCA_036744995.1 Solirubrobacteraceae bacterium
GCGTGATGAACGCGCGAGCGGTCCTGAGAGCGTGCGGTGTCCTCCTCGGTCAGCGGCGGCGGGGCAAGGCCGGGAGCGACGGCGGCTTCAGTGCTGGCCATCGCCCAACCGTTTCCGGGTACGCGCTCGGTCCTGCTGAGGCGCCTCCTCGACTTCGACACGCATAGCGCCGGCAAGCCGGCCGCCGATCGCGTGCTCGCGCTTCCCGAAGCGGACGAACAGCGGGCCGCCGAAGGGCTGGCGCTCACGCACCGCGAAGCGATCTCCCGGCGAGATTCCGCAGCCGGCGAGGTAGCGCAGCATCTCCGGGTCGGAGTCCGAGACCCGCACGAAGGTCCCTTCCTGACCGTCTTGGAGGCTCTCCATGCTGTGCGTCGAGCGCTCTTCGAGCTCGAGATCTGCGTTGGGGATCGGGTCGCCGTGAGGGTCCACGGTAGGGTGCCCCAGCTTGGCCGCGATCAGCTCCTCGAGATCCTCGGAGAGAACGTGCTCGAGGACCTCGGCCTCGGCGTGAACGCGATCCCACGGCATCCCCAGGGCATCGGCCAAGAAACTCTCGATCAGCCGGTGATGGCGGATCACCTCCAGCGCAAGGCGCCGTCCATCGGCGGTGAGACGCACCCCCCGGTAAGGGATATGAGTAGTGAGGCCCAACTCGTCGAGCTTCTTGAGCATCGCCGAAACCGAGCCCGGCGTGATGCCCAATCGCTCAGCCAGGGCATTGGTGGAGACCGGCGCATCGCTGCGCGACTCCAGCGCAAAGATCGCCTTCGAGTAGTCCTCAATCGCCGGCGAACGCGACAGCTCCTTGGTAGCCATAAACCAAGAGTATGGCAAGCCAAGAGATTAGTCAAGGCATCTCAGAAACCAGAGGCGTGGCGCCCCTTATCAGCGGTGCTGCGCCTGTAACTTCTCGACGAGCGTGTTGAGCACCCCGTCCTGCACCGCGAGGTGCTCCTGGATCTTCACGGACGGCCGCTGGTGTGGGGTGGGCGCCGAGCACGCCACTTGCGATGATCAGCGCGGCGGTCGCCGCGACCTCCGGGGAGGCCTGTAGTGTCGCCGTGTGACATTCAGAATCACGACGCATTCAGGCCACGCGGCTCCTGCCGACGCTATCGATTTGTTGTGGCAGAGGCTCAGCGTCAGCGGGGAGGAGGCCCGGTTTGCCAGGGTCGGCGCCGAGATCAGGGCCACCTGGTCAGAGGATGAGCCGATCTGGGTGGAGCGCGATGAACGGGAGGGGATCGGGCGCCACGCCGTGTTGAGCATCGTGGACGACGTCTGCGCGAGCGCACCGGAGCTCGAGTCGGATTGGTTCGCCGTCGGCCCGCTTGGCTGAACGCTGGCCCGGCGATGGATGACGCGCGCGGTCGGCGTCAGCTGACCTGGGCCGGGTGTCGTGGCCCATTGGCGCTGAGCTGACGGGAGGCGAGGAGCGTCTCGATGCTCTGTGGGGGGACGGGTTGGCCGAGCAGGTAGCCTTGGGCCATCTGGCAGCCGAGCTGTTCGAGGACGGTCAGCTGGGCTTCGTCTTCCACGCCCTCGGCGATCACCTTCAGCGAGAGAGACTCGGCCACGCCGAGGATGGCCTCCAGCAGATCGCGGCTGCGGCCCCCGTCGTTCAACGCCGCCACGAAGCCGCGGTCGATCTTGAGGATGTCGACCGGCATGCGTTGCAGGTGGGAGAGGGAGGCGTATCCGGTGCCGAAGTCGTCGAGCGCCAGGCGAACGCCGAGGCTCTTGATCTCGCGCATGCGCTCGTAGGCGCCGGGCACGTCACGCATGAGCGCGGTCTCTGTGATCTCGACGGTCAGCGAGGAGGGTGCGATCCCGGATGTCTGCAGGGCGCGCCTGACTTCCTCGGCGAATCCCCTGTGGCTGAGCTGATGCGCGGATACGTTGACCGCGATCTCGAGGCCCTGCGCGGCCCACGTCGCCGCCTGGCGGCAGGCCTCCTCGAGGATCCAGCGGCCGATCGGCGCGATCATCCCGCTCTCCTCGGCCAGTCCGATGAAGCTGTGGGGGGCCATGACGCCGCGCGTCGGATGCCGCCAGCGGATGAGCGCCTCCACGCCGACCACCTCGTGTGTGGACAGGTCGAGGATCGGCTGGTAGAGCAGGAAGAACTGTCGCTGCTCGAGCGCTGTGCTCAGTTCGGCCTCGAATCCCAGGCGTGCCCGCATGCCCGCCTGCATGCTCGGGTCAAACAGCGTGTGGCGGTCCTTGCCGGCCGCCTTGGCGGAGTAGAGCGCCAGGTCCGCGTCGCGCAGGAGCCCTTCCGCGGTGTCGTACCGTCCGATCGCCACGCCGATGCTCGCGGTCACCGAGCAGGCGTCGCGGACGCCGTCGAGGTCGACGGGCTCGCGCAGCGACGCGGTCATGCGGTCGGCGAGCCGCTCGAGCGTCGCTTCCTCGGTGGAGCATTCGACCAGCACGACGAACTCGTCTCCGCCGAGACGACCGACGGTGTCCTGATCGCGCACCGCGCTCTGCAGCCGTCCGCCGACGACCCTCAGCAGCTCATCGCCGGCCGCGTGCCCGAGCCTGTCGTTGACGTGCTTGAAGCCGTCGATGTCGACGAACA
>DAIOGX010000145.1:2687-3941 GCA_036744995.1 Solirubrobacteraceae bacterium
TCCCGCCGCGGTACACCGGCGTCTCGATGCCGAGGGTGGTGGAGGCCCCGTCGCTGAACGGCCCGTACAGTGCCTGTCCCGAGTCGCGCGTCGCGAACAGCGCGGGGGCGAACGCGCAGTAGTCCAAACCGGCAGGCAGGTAGCTGGCGGCGTTTCTCGCCAGCCCGGCTACCGCAATGCAGTAGTGGGGCCGCTTCCCCGCCGGGAGCACCCGCAGGCGCCCGGCGGGCGCCGGCGAGAGCTCTCCCAGCGCCCGCATCGGATGTGTTGCCATCCACGCTTCGAAGGCCCGCAGGCGCGACGCCGCCACCAGCACCACCAGGCCGATGTTCTCGAGCTCGGGGTATCGCCGCATCGCATGCACCGATCCGGCCCACCTGTCGAAGCCCGCCGCGCTCGCGTGCGGGTCGCCGCTGATGAACGCGCTCGCGCTGACGACGAGGTCTTCCTCGTGCTGGATCGCCAGCTTCAGGGTCGAGGCGATCTCGGTCGAGGCCAGATGCGAGGCGAGCCGCCCCCGCTGCGCATCGGAGTGGGCCACCGCCCGTGCCCCGAGCACGGCCGCAAACACCCCCGCAAGCACCAGGACGACGGCGACCACCACCCACACGCCCCCACCACGACCAACCACCGACACCACACGATCCAGTCCGCCGATACGCGCCCTGGACCGCCCCGCCGGTGCAGATTGCGGGACGGCGGGCGACTCACGGGTTTGGGTGTCAGGCACGCGGTCTCATCCTCGTATGGACAGCTCGTGGCAATCGCGGAGGGCCTCCTCACGCGCTTCCGTCCTATCGGCAGGTCGCGCTCGCGGCCCCTCGGTACTTACCGTCAGACCGCACGTGGCAAACTACGGTTCAGCTCATAGTCAACCCGCCGAGATGCGGATCGAAGCCACGGAATTCGAAGACGAGCGGATCAACCGCGAAGCCTGCGACGCGCTCGAAAACACGACGGTCGACGTCAACGAAAAGACCGGCGAAGTGACATCAAGATCAAGAGCGCTGGATCGGTGAAACTGCACATCCACCTCAACAGGGCGGGCAAGAAGCTGCTGGCTCAGATGAAGCGCAAGCACAAGCGCGCCCACGTCACGATACGCCTGCAGTTCAAGCGCTGACACGTCGAGCGAGGCGCTTGGCCACGGGGACGCTTTGCTGCTCTGTTGCGGCCGGGGTCGTTGAGCTGCTACCGTTGATACATCAGGTTGGGTGATTCGCCCAACATCGCAGTGCCAGCGCTCGTAGCCTT
>DAIOGX010000146.1:0-3926 GCA_036744995.1 Solirubrobacteraceae bacterium
CGCGGAAGCTCATGCGGGCAGGAAATCCAGGAGCAGCCGGTTGACCGCATCGGGGTCCTGTAGCTGCATCCAATGCCCGGGTCCGTCGAGGCGCTCGTAGCGCCACGGGCCGGCCACAGAGCTCTGAGATCCCGTCATCTGCGCCTCGGTGAGCGCGAAGTCGCCCGAGCTCCACACCCCCATCGTGGGAGCCTGGATCGGCGGCAACGCCAAGCCCACCTGGAGGTAGGACTCCGGCGGGATGTTCGCGCGGTAGTAGTTGAGCCCGGGCGTGAGCGATCCGTTCTCCTCGAGCGTGGCGATCACCGCGTCTGAGTCGGGATGACGCCCCCACGCCCTGAAGTTGGCCCAGTCGTTCGCCGACAGCCACTCCTCGGCGACCGGGGCGAACTGGAAGAGGAGCATGTACCACGACTTCTCATGCTGCTCAAAGCCGTTGGCCCGGAACGTCGCCGGGTGCCCCACGGACAGCGCGACGAGATGGTCGACGCGCTCACCGGCCACCGTCGCAAATGCCCACGCGAGCGCCGCGCCCCAATCGTGCCCGACCACGTGGGCCTTGTCCACGCCGGCATCGCCCATCACCGCCAGCACGTCGCCCACGAGCGACTGCATCCCGTACGCCTCGACCTCCGCCGGCTTGTCAGAGCCGCCATAGCCGCGCAGGTCGGGAACGATGACCTTGAACCCCGCCTTGACCAGCGCCGGCACCTGGTTTCGCCACAGCCGCCCCGAATCGGGAAAGCCGTGCAGCAGCACCACCGGCCTGCCTTCGCCCGTCACCTCGTACTCGATGCCCACACCCTCAACATCGACTCGCATCTCCCGGATACCTCCAGAAATTCAGCCTTGGTGGGTTGCTTGGAATATATATCCGCTGACGAGCGTATGGGTTCGCCACCGAGCACCAGGCGGCCAGCGAACAGCCGAACGCCCCGAAAGATCCCTGCCCTAGAGCGGGCTCAGCATGACGGCTCGCTCGGTGCGGATCGTCGCCGCCTCCTCGGCCGCGAGGCCCTGGGAGAACTCGTCGAGCTTGTGCTTGGGGCCGGTGACGGTGAAGGCAACCTGCGTGGTGAGCAGGTGCGGGTGCTCGATTATCTTGCATGCCAAGCCGAGCTCCTCAGCCCACTCGAGCATCGACTGCTCGAATTCGGCGCGGATCATCTTGCCGGAGCTCACGACGAGCGTACGCGTCTGGATCGCCTCGGCGTCGCGGTCGGCGGCGTCACGGACTCGCTGCTCTTGGGCGCTCGGCGGCGGATCGGTCTGGCGCCACTCATCGAGCTCGTCATCCCAGTGGCTCACGCGCACGCTTGCCTTGATGTGATCGCGATCGAGGACGTCCTGGATCGCGATCCGCGCCGTATTGAGCACGTGGACGTCGGCGGCGTAGGCGAACAGCAGACGTCCGTCGTGCGTGATGACGACGTCATGGGGAACGCTCGCCTCGATCTCCTTGACGACGTTGGGGCCGCGAAAATGCCCGACGAGGTCATGGAGCGCGCGCGGGGCGTCCGCTACATCGAGCTCGGCCTGCAGCCGCCAGTCCTCCGCGGCGGAGCCGCTGGACGCCTCTGTCCCCATACCGATAGCCACAGAGAGCGGAAGCTACAACAGAAAGCGCTCGAGCACGCGCCCGATGGCCCGCGTGCCGAACTCGAGCGACATCGACCGAGGCGCCCACCGGGTGGCTCATCGAACCAATGCCAATCTGACGCGCGCAGTCGAGTTGGAGCACCCGACACTGCACGCGCCTCACCCTCCTCCCCGACTGACGGCCCGATCGACCCCCTGCCGCAAGATGGAGCGATGGACTTCGCGAGAGTCGCGTCCGCTCAGAAGCCGCATGCGCTCACGCGCTGAACCAGCGAGCGCGGCGGCTCGAGCCGAACCGTTCCTTCTCGACCATCTGAGCGGTCGACGGCGCGTTGAAGGTGCCCGTTTTCCTCGGGCCGGAGAGGAAGTCGATGTCGACGCTACCGATGCGTCCCTGGCCAAACTCGATGTAGCAGGTACCCCGTCCGAGATGGCGTTCCGGGGACTCGCCGCCTCTCATCTGGGCGACGATCGTCTGCGCGACGACCCGCGCGGCGCCCTCGGCGAAGACGCCGGCCTTGGGGACGCCCGCGGTGGCGACGTCTCCGATCGCGTATACGCCGGGAAACCGCGTCGAGAGCGTCGCGGGGTCGACTGGTATGTAGCCATCCTCGGTCATGCCGCTGGAGATCACGACATCCGGTGCGCGATGTTTCGGGACCCCGAGGAACAGGTCGTAGCCCAACTCGCTGCCGTCGTCGAGCACGGCGACGCTCAGAGCCTGATCGAGCGCCGCGACGCGCCGCCCGCTGAGCAGCGTGATGTTGCGCGCGGCGAACTCCCGTTCAAGCGCGGCGGAGGTCTCTGGCGAGGGCGGGACAGGCCTGTCGAGCGGCATCACGATCGAGATCTCGCACGCGTCGCGCGCGCCGCGCACGGTCAGCTCGTCGTCGAGTAGCAGCGCGCACTCGCTGGGGGCGGGCGGGCACTTGAATGGCGCGCCGCAGATGCCGATCACGGCATGGCCGCGAGCGAACGACGGAATGATCCCGGCAAGCTCCTCGGCGCCGGCGATCGAGTAGAACTCATTGCCCGCCTCGGCCAGGCCGGGCGTGGCGTCCATGTCGTAGTCGGCGCCGAGCGCGATCACGAGCACATCCGCCGCATGCGTGGAGGCGTCGGTGCTCACCAGTCGGGACTCCGGATCGATCGCGGTGATCGTCTCGTGGAGAACCCGCACACCTGGCTTGACGACGTCGCGATAGGACATCCGGACCGCCTCCGGCGGGGTCTTACCGAACATCACGTCGAGCTTGGAGAAGCCGAACACGAAGGTCTCTGACTTGTCGATCAGCGTCACGTGAGCATCCTCGCCGAGCGCCTCGGACAACACGGTGCAAAGCTCCAGCCCACCGAAACCGGCGCCGAGCACGACGATACGCTCGCTCACTTGGCTCCCCGTTCGTTCACTCGGTTCCCCTCCTCACTTGGTTCCCCCCCCCTCACTTGGCTCCCCTCCTCACTTGGTTCCCCGTATAGAACGCGACAATCCGCTGGCAGCCATACGGAAGGCGGACCGCCACGGTCTTCTTAACGTATAAGACATTTGCACGTGTAGGGCGACTGTCTCCGTACCCTCGGGCGGTGGTCGCCGATGGCGGGAACATCGCTCTGATTCGATTCCCCCGTCTGATGGCAAATCTCGGCTTCCCAAAGTGGGGTATGGGCACTAACGGAGAGGACCGTGCGTTGCGCAAACCCCGTTGTGCGCGCTCCGTGCCTGTCTTAGGCGTAGTCGCCGTGCAGCAGACGCCAGATCAGACAGCGACGGGTCCCGGCTGTGTGTGATGCGGCGCCCGAGGTCAAGGACGCTGCCCGCCGATGGCTGCCGGGCCGGACTTCCTGTTCCAGGTGATTCTGCGCTTATGTCCGGCCGGCCAGGCCGAGGGTCCGCCGCAGGAACTCGACCTCGTCCGCCACGACGAGCTCGTGCTCGGGGCCGTCGTAGATGTCGAAGTGGTCGACGCCGGGGTAGGTGCGCAACTCGCCGTGCCGGGCCCTCCTCGCGGCTCGGATCGCCGGTCCCGGCCGGGCCACCCGATCGGCCTCCCCGACGCAGACGAGCCACGGGCAGTGCAGCCGGCGGGCGTGGCGGATCGGACGGTAGGGGCGGCCGAGCAGCCAGCGCGAGGAGACGCGGTCGCGCCAGCGGCTGTCCTCGCCGATCGAGACGACGTGCAGCCAGCCCTCCTGACCGCCCGGTGCGTTGATGAATGCCGGCTCGTTCGGCTGGCCGATCGCGCGCAGGTGGCGGCCTCTGACGGCCGCCGCGAGCATCCGCAGGTTGGTGCCCGGCGAGGCGCGGTGCGCCTGGGTGAGCATGTCCA
>DAIOGX010000147.1:0-3923 GCA_036744995.1 Solirubrobacteraceae bacterium
ATGCGCCGAAGAGGACTCGAACCTCCACGGACCAATCAGTCCACAAGGCCCTCAATCTTGGTCACCCGCCGTATATGGGTCCGGGGGCGTCAGATGTGTCCAAATTGCGGGGTTTCGCGGACGTGTCGGACGCATCTTACCGCACGTTGGTTGCCAAAATGTTGCCACGGATCGGGCGGCGTAAGTGGTCGCGTCTGTCGGTATCCATTCCGTACGTTGCGTCTCTTGCGTTTGGTGCATCGATAGGGTAGAGTGTGCAGTGAGACTCTGCCATGACTCCGACGCTCGACATCTCGCTGCTTGCCTATCCGACGTTGACGGAGGCGGCTCGTCTGCTTGGTGTGAGCGCGTCCACGCTCTCACGTCGGGACGATCTCGTGGTCGAGCGGATGGGCGAGCGCGACAAGCGGGTTCCCGCCGGGGAGGTGATGCGCTTGGCCGTCGTTTACCGCAAGCGCTCTCTCGGTGAGGTGGCCGCTGACCTCATCGCTCGTGCCCGGGAGAGCTCTCCTCAGCACGCGGAGCATGTGCAGGAGGAGGTTGAGCGCTTCTTTGAGCAGAGCGTGCCCTCGGTGCGCTCGGAGAGCGAGTTCCTCGCGGAGGCTGAGCGAGCTTTGCCCGCCGGCCTATACGAGCAGGTGCGGCGGGTCTACCAGGCGTCCAAGGGCACCCGGCCGGCCGCACTGGTTAGTGCGGGCCGGTAGCGTCCTGGCGCAGATGTCGCCCTGAGGGGCTGAACCCGCTCACGCGTGGGGCGTCTCGGAAGCCGAGCTGGCGAAGGATGGCGATCACGTCGGGGCGGTTTGCCGCATCCATATCCACGTAGCCTCCGCGGTTGGTGCGTTCGCTGATCGCGTGCGCGTACTGCTTGAGCAGCCATACCAGGGCCAGGCTCCTCGCATATAGATCGGGCGTGGCATTCGCGTCGGCACGTGTCCCGAGCGCCGTGATCAGCAGCGGCCTGCTGGGGCTGTCGTGCAGGTGGTAGCTGAGCACGGCCATGACTTCCTGGCCGTCCAAGTCGATTGCGTATATGCGCCTCCCGCGCTCTGCAGCGGCCCGGTTGACGATCTCCCGCACCGAACGGTCGAAGTGCGCACGGGGCAGGAACTGCTCTGCAGTCGTGACGCGGAAGGCAGCTCGAGTACCCCGGCCAGGCTCAGGTAGACGATGGTCGATTTGCACCACGGTTCGCTCGCCATACGCGGTGCCCGCCGTCCTTATCGTTACTGCGCTTTTGATGCCTGTGAGCCGCCGGATGCGTAGCTGTGAGCGCAGGCGGTCGAGTAGAGGATCAGAAGTCACTGACGCCGATCCTATGCGCGGCATCAGAGGGACAGGCTAGCGTCGCGACAACGGCAGCCTGCGCGCCTTCAACAGAGGGCCATGCCGCAGGGCTTTGTATGCGCCCGAGTGGACTCGAACCACCACGGAGAAAATTTCTCCACTAGGCCCTCAACCTAGCGCGTCTACCAATTCCGCCACGAGCGCAGAGGGGGCGAGTATAGCCGTGGGTGGTTCCTAGCGGGGTTTTCCGGGACACATCGGACGCATCTGGAGTTGAGTGCGCCCACCGCCTCAGACAGTGTCACCGTTCGGCAGCCAGGTCGTTTCCGAAGCCTAGGGGCAATCTAGGCCGGTCACTCAATCCCAAAGCCCAGATCGTTGTCGCGGTCGGGCTCGATGCCGCGCCCCCAGTTCTCCTGACGCTCTTGCTCGTCCTGGATCGCCTGTTGGATGTCTCGATCCCGATCTGGCTCGGCTCCGTGCTCCCAGGCTTGTTGCTGATCGCGCTCGCGGTCGATCGCTTGCTGGATGTAGGGGTCGCGCTCGACGGGTTGCGCGGTTTCGCGCTCGGGGTCGGCGGCGAGGTCGATGTTGGGCTCGATCAGATCCTGGTCGGCCGGGTCAAGCGCGTCGCGCTCGGGCTCGATGCCGTTACCCGTCTGGATCTCCTTTACAGCGGCTTCCCGCGCCTTCGTTAGTTGCTCCTCTCGCTCGAGTTCCTCCTTGTGTTCCGCGAACCAGATCCGGTCGAGGTGCTGCTGTCGTTTTTGCTCCTTCTCGTGGTTGTCGTCGGCGAGCAGCTTCTTCGCCTCGGGGCCTTGATAGCGCTTGGCGACCTCGGCCAGGAATTCGTCGTGGGAGGCGCCCTGGTTGCGCATGATCGCCTCTAGCCAGGGGATCGCGTCGCGTTCCTGGATGAATATCGAGACGTCGCTGCTGCGATCGATCCCGATGCGATCCATCGCGGTCTGTGGCACGGGCCGACGAGTGTGTGGTCTCGGGGCGGCCGAGGGGGTCTCAGTCGAGTGCTGGACGGTCGGCTCGGCGGTGTGGTCCGGGGGCTCGTGTTGCGGTGTTGGCTCGGCTGAGCGCTCGGGCTCGGGGTGGTCGGCGGTGCGGTCCGGGGGCTCGTGTTGCTGTGGCGGCTCGGCTGCGCGGTCGGGCTCGGGCGGGTCGACGACTCGCTCGGGCGTGGCTTGGGCGGCGGGCTCGATCTGCGCGGGTTGCTCGGCGCTCGGCTCGGGCGTGGGTTGTGTGGTCGGCTCGATCTGTGCGGGTTGCTCTGCTGGCCGGTCGGGCTGCGCGGTCCGCTCGGGCTCGGCGGTCGGCTGCGCGACGTCTCTGGTGATGGTGGCCTCTTGTGCGCGGCTGAGTGCCATGCGTTCTCCCAGTCGTTCGATTGCGCCTGTGTCCATGCCCTGCTCGCCGAGGTCCTCGCGGCTGATGTAGATGTCGGTGCGCTCGCGGGCGCGGCTGAGCGACACGTACACGTGCTCCTTGTCTGTCTGCCAGCCGCCGGCGAGGATCCCCGAGGTCTCGGAGGTGAGTCCCTGACCCTTGCGGATGTGCACGGCGTAGGCGAGTGAGATCTCCGAGAACTTCTCGGTATCCACCTCGACGTCCCGTGGCTTGGTCTCGCGGGTGCGGATCGTGACCTTGTCCTCGTTGCTGCTGGCGTGGATGACGGTCCCGGTGATCCCGTTCTCGACGCGGTCCCACCGTTTGATCTTGAATTTGTCGGTGAAGATCACCTCGTCACCGGCCGCGAGGCCGTAGGGCTTGTCCGGCAGCTCAACACGGTGCTCGCTAAGCTCGCCCGCCTGCGCGCGACGATCCTGGGCGAGGGCGTTCATCTCATCGCGCTCTTCGTTCGAGCTGTCAGTGATCATCACGGTCTGATCCGGCGGGAGGCCCTGACGGGTCTGATCCCAGCGCTCGACCATCGCATGGGTCGCCTCGGCACGGGTGTCGTAGACGTGGAGGCGATCGTGAGCGCCGTAGCGCGCGAGCGCCAGCCCGGGTTCGCCCTTCCTGACCTCGGACCACGCTTCGCGCTCCCACTGGTGGTGGGCACGGTGCACCTCGGTGAGCTCCGCGGTCGGGACCTTGCGCTCCAACCACTTGAAGAGACCTCCCGGTCCGATCGAGGAGAGCTGGGCGGCGTCACCGGCAAGGACGAGCTTGACGCCATATCGCTGCGAGAGCCTGACGAGCTTGGATAGTCGCTCGCTGTCGAGCATTCCCGCCTCGTCGAGCACGATCACGGTGTTGGGATCGAGCTTCAGATGCCCGTGCTCGAAGCTCGTGATCAGCGAGTCGGCGGTGACCCCCTGGTCGGACTTCGTGTCGGCTTGCAGACGCATCGCGGTCGCGCCGGGGACGGCGGTGCCGATCACCTCATAGCCTTCTTTCTGCCACGCATCCGTCGCGGCCGACAGCACGACCCCCTTCCCGGTGCCGGCCTGGCCGATGAGGATCACGACGCCGCCGGGTCCGGTGATCGTCTGAAGCGCTTCGCGCTGCTCCTGACTGAGGGAGCCCTTCAGCTCGCGGTCCTTTCGCAGGCGGGCTGCCTCGAGGGTTTGATCACTGACGGGCGAGACCGTCTCCTCGGCGCGGCGCTGAGCGGCCGTGAT
>DAIOGX010000148.1:0-3797 GCA_036744995.1 Solirubrobacteraceae bacterium
GGCGTAATCAGCCTGCTCAACGTCTTCCTGCTCTACCAACAGTTCTTCATGAGCTGACCAGCGTCAGGTTGGAGAAGCGCTCCCCCTGCAGGTGGCCTGATGAACCTCTTCGGTGAGCGTACTCATCTTCTCGCTCAACGTATGGATCTGCTGGGTCAGGTCGGTGTTCTTGGTGAGCAGGTCGCTCTGGAACTGGGCCAGCTCGTCGCGGTGCTTCGCCGAAGCTTCCTCGTTCGCCTTGTCGGTCCGCGTCTGCGCCTTCTGGGCGATGATCACCAGTGCGCCCGTATAGAACGCGACGCCGGAGAAGATCAGGTTCAGCAGGATCCAGGGCTCGGGGTCGAACTGGCCGCCGTGTTCCAACGCTTTCACGGTCGTTTCGATGTAGTGCACCGCGCCGTTGGCGAACACCCAGCCCAGGATGATCAGCGAGCCGATGATGACGAACTGCACGGTGCCCATGCCCGAAGCGACGCTCTCGGCCACGCGCTCCATGAAGCTGCTTCCACCGGCGTACGGCGACGGGTTCTTGCCGCCCCGCTGGTAGTGCTTGTGGTGACGCAGAGGATCTTTCATGACCGGGGTCTGCTGCTGAAGGTCCGTCGCTGACATTTAGCTTCCTCTCGATTCGTATTGATAGGTACTGGGCTGAGCGGGAGGGTAGCTGGAGGCGGTAGGCGCCTCTGACCCCGTCGCTCATAGGTCTGAAGTGCACCGTCGGACGTAGGAGGAAGGCGAACAGCGATCGCCCCCCGCTTGCGCTGGGCGAAGCGTAAGCGCTCGCCTCGCCGCGCGGCCTCAGATCCGGTCTTCGTCCAAGGCGAGCGTGAGAACGGCTCGCGCGAGGACGCCTGCTCAGCCCACAAAGCGCTAGCGCGCCACGTGGTGGCCCATGCCGTGAGGCACAGGCAAATCGCCACCAAGAGGCTCGCCCAGGCTCACAGGCTAGGCGTGACCCGGGCGGGCTGCATAAGCCCGATCTCGGGACAATTGCGGGACGAACCGCGCGGTTCGGGACATGGGTTCGGTTAGTTGTAGGTTGTGGCGGATCCCTTGCTCTGGCCGGACTACGAGCTGGCTGGCCGATCCCCGGCCGCTGTCTTCCACCCGGGTTTGCGCAACCGGTCGAGAAGCAGCGGCGGGATGATCCCGATCACGAGGATCCCGGCAAGTATCAAGAGCCCGTACAGGAGCGGGCTCTCGTGGCCGAGCTGCGACGGAGGCACGAACCCGATTACGAACGCGGTGACAGAGGAGACACCGCCGAGCAGGCACAGCGGGCCCAGCCATGGAACCCTGTATCCCCGCGAGTGATCCGGTTGCATGCGCCGAAGGCGGACCGCGGCGATGAACATGAGCACGTACATGATCAGGTACACCTGGGTGGCCATGGCGGTGAAGATCCAGTAGGCCCGGGAGATGGTCGGGACGAACGCGTAGAGCAGGGCGATGATCGTGATCGTGGCGCCCTGGGCCGCGAGGATGTGGACCTCAATGCCTTGATGGTTGACCTTCTGAAAGTAGGGAGGCAGATAGCCCTGCTCGCGGCCGATCCTCAGAAGCCCCTCGGACGGTCCGTCGAGCCAGGCCAGCATTCCGGCGAGCGCCCCAACCGCCAGGGTGACCGCGATCAATGGCACCGCGAACGAGATGCCGAAGTGCGTGAAGAGGCTGTCGAACGCCTGCATCACACCGGCTGTGAAGCTGATCTGATGTTCGGGGATCACCCACGCGATGGCCAGGGTCGGCAATATGAAGACGGCGAGGACGAGCCCCATGGCCAAGAAGATGGACTTCGGATACTCGCGCCCCGGATCGCGCAGCTCGTCGACGTGGACGGCATTGATCTCCACCCCGGCATAGGTGAAGAAGCTGTTGACGACCAGGACGATGCTGCCCAGGCCATGCCATGGCGGCAGGACGTGGTGGACGTTCATCGGCGCTGCGGACGGGTTGCCCTGCAGCAGATAGGTCACGCCGAGGATGACGAGTACCGCTCCCGGGATCAACGTCCCGATCACCGTCCCGCTCGAGGAGAGCCGGGCGACCAGCGAGGGACCACGCGAGGTCACCAGCACACTGCCCCAGAACAGCACGATGATCACGGCGGCGGTGTAAACCCCGTTGCTGGCCAGGCTCGGATCGATGACGTACGCGAGCGCGCTGCCGACGAAGCCGAGCAGCGCCGGGTAGTAGAAGATGGTCTGCGAGAACTCGCACCACACCGCGAGCAACCCCATCGGCGCGGAGACGCCTGCCCTCACCCAGTTGTAGACCCCGCCTGACCAGCCAGATGCAAGCTCCGCCGCGACAAGTGAGACCGGCACGAGGAAGACGAAGGCGGGCAGGACGTACAGAAACACCGAGGCGAGCCCGAACACAGAGGTCGCAGGCGCCGACCCGAGGTAGCCGACGGATCCCACCGTCATCATCGCCAGGGACGTCCACCTGATGAACTTCCGATCGGTGGGGAGTGCTACTCGCTGGCTCGGGCTTGGCTCAACGCGCCCTGGAGTGGCCTGCCTTGCCCTCGGATGGCGTCGCCTGCGCACCCACATGCGCCGTAGTATGTCGTGACCGATTCATGATGAGTCAGCAAGAACCTACGCGGCGGGATTCCACGACCCGTCGCCGCTGAACTCATCGAATAGCGACTCGGGCCATGCTGTCGCCGGGCGCGAGGAGCAGCACTCTCGACCAGCGCCGCGGGAGACGACCGCTCCGGACGAGCCAGCGTTCCAGCTGGCGGGCAGACCGTCGCTCCGGGTGGCGATGCGCCTACGCGGCAGCGCTCGGAGCCTGTGCCTCGACGATCCGCTCTTGAAAGCTGAACCCTGTTTCGAGCGCGCGCCGCACGGGACAGGTCTCGGCGACCCGCTCGAGCCGGCGTCGTTGCTCGGGCGTGAGGTCGGTGGGGAGCTGCAGGTCGATGCGAAAGTTCCGCGGCGTGCTGTCGGGGTCGTACTCCACGGTGACCGCCGTCTGCCCGATGTTCCAGCTGCGATTCTGGGCGTACATGGCGATCATCGTCGCAACGCACGAGGCGAGCGTCGCGGCGAGCAACTCGTGCGGCGCTGGCCCCCGGTCGCTGCCGCCGAGGCGCTCGGGCTCGTCGGTGACGATCGTGTGACGACCGTTGACGTCGACCTCGTGTCTGAGGCCGTTGCCGGCGCGGCAGGCTGTCGCGGTCATGCTCATCGCTGAACACGTTGCCCTGAGCCGCTTGCGATGTCATCCCGCGCAACTACCCGACCCGATCCGTAACTTGTACTCATACAACGACAGTAGCATACAACGATACAGTTGTGATATGGTGGGCGACATGAGCACTACCACGGAGATTCCCCACCCGCTACCGGCGCCGCTTGTCGAGCTGATCGCCGAGCGCTTTCGCGTCCTCGGCGAGCCGATGCGTATCCGTCTCCTGGACGCGCTGCGCGAGGCTCCGGCTACCGTCCAGGAGCTCCAGCGGGCGACCGGCGCATCGCAGCAAAGCGTTTCCAAGCATCTCGGCCTGCTGCTTCGCAGCGGGTTGGTGAGCCGTAGCAAGGAGGGCAACTTCTCGCTCTACGCGATCGCCGACGAGGGCGTGTTCGACTTGTGCGAGCAGGTCTGCGGTGGACTGCGCCGTCAGCTGGACGAGCTCGACGCGGTGCTGCCGGCGGGAGCGGGCCGATGAGCGCCACGGTCGCGCCACAGGCCGCCCATGTCTCCAGCGCGCCGATCGGGCAGGGGTTGCAGGTCGGACCGATCGGCCGCCTCGGGCGCTACACCGCGACGCATTTCCGCACGGTCCT
>DAIOGX010000149.1:0-3730 GCA_036744995.1 Solirubrobacteraceae bacterium
CGGCGAGGGGATCCCCGGCTGCCTCCCAGTGCTGGGCGAGCAGCGCGGCGCGCTCATCCAGCTTGTCGGGGTAGAGCTCCTCAAATGCTTGCGCGACGCGGCGGTGCACCGCCGCGCGGCGCTCGCCGAGCTGCGATCCGTAGGCCACCTCCTGAGTCAGCGGGTGCTTGAACGCGTAGACCGCCTCGGGGTAGAGCTCCTGCTCATACAGGAACTCCGCCGCGATCAGCGCCCGCAGCGCAGGCTCGAACTCGCCGTCACCGAGCGCGGCCGCTCGCGCCAGAACCGGCTCGGAGAACTCCCCGCCGATCACCGCCGCGCTCTGAAGGAGGCCCTTCTCGCGCTCGGAGAGCCGGTCGATCCGCGCGGCAAGGATCGTGTTGACCGTCGGCGGGACACCGGTTTCCTCGACCGGACGCACCAGCCGGTAGTCACCCCGCTTGCCCTCGATATTGCCGGATTCAGCCAGCGCGCGCACGACCTCCTCGATAAAGAACGGGTTTCCGGCTGTCCGCTCCTGGATCAGGTCGGGGAGACCGTTCAGCGAGGGATCCTCGCCGAGCAGCTCCACGAGGAGCGCCCTGATCGCTTCCGACCCCAGCGGCGCGAGGGAGATCTGGCGGTAGTAGGACTTGCGCATCCAGGGGGCGCTGTACTCGGGGCGAAAGTTCAAGATCCCGAGTGTGCGCGAGCCCTGGATCGCCTCGACGAACTGAGTTACGAAGAGCTCGGTGCCGGGATCGAACCAATGCGCATCCTCGAGCAGGTTGATCCCGGGGTTGCTCTGGCTGCTGGTGTGAACCAGACGCTTGACCATCTCGAGCAACGCCCGCTGCCGGGCATCGGGATCCATGCGCGGAGCCGGGCGATGCGGGTCGGGTACCGCGAGGAAGTCGAACACCAACGGCAGGCTCTCGGCGAAGGCATCGTCGAGCAGGAGCATCCGCCCGGCGATCTTCTCGCGCGCCTGCTGGTCGGAGTCGGACTCGGCGATCGCGAAGTAGCTGCGCATCATCTGCAACACCGGAAGGAACGGGATCTCCCTGCCGTGCGCCTGGCCCTGAGCCTCATACACCGGGATGCCCCGCCTTCGGCAACGCTCCACGAACTCGTGGCAGAGCCGGCTCTTGCCGACACCAGCCTCGCCGACCACGCCGACGACCGCACCGTTGCCGCTGCGGGCCTGCTCGAGTGCCGCGTCCAGCGTCGCAAGCTCGTCCCCGCGCCCCACGAACCGACTGAAGCCGCGCGCCCGCGAGATGTCTAGGCGCGTGTGCGCGCCGCCGGCGCCCGCCAGCGCATGCACCCTGACGGGCTCGCTGACACCTTTGACGTCGAACTCGCCGAGGTCGTCGAAATCGAGATAGCCGGACACGAGCTTCGCGGTGTGCTCGGTGAGATACGCCTTGCCCGGCTCAGCGAGGGACTCCATCCTCTGCGCCAGGCCCACCGTATGGCCGACAGCCGTGTATTCGACGCGGAGGTCCTCGCCGATCTGTCCAACGACGACCTCGCCCGAGTTGATCCCCATCCGCACCGAGAAGCTCAACCCCTCGCCGCGGCGTACCTCGGTCGCGTAGGCAGCGAGCTCACGCTGCAGCGTCAACGCCGCCCAACATGCGCGCTGAGCGTGGTCCTCATGCGCGAGCGGGGCGCCGAAGAGCGCCATGATCCCATCGCCGGTGAACTTGTCCACGGTGCCCTCGAAGCGGTGAACGCCGTCGCAGAGAATCGTGAAGAAGCGATCCATGATCGACCGCCAGAGCTCCGGGTCGGTCCGCTCAGCGAGGTCCATCGAGCCGATCACGTCCGCGAACAGCACCGTGACCTGCTTGCGCTCCCCATCCAGATCGGCCCTGGCGTCACGGATCTTCTCCGCCAGGTGCTCGGGGGTGTGAGCGCGCGGATCGCGCCGGCTGGCGGGTTCCGATCCGGCTGGCGTCCCCTCCCCTTCGCCCGCCGAGGAACCCGTGCCGCTCAGCGCGTGCCCACACGCATTGCAGAACTTCTTGCCCGCAGGGTTCTCCGCGCCACACTCAGGGCAATCCGCCACCGCGGCAAGCGACGCGCCGCAGCCCCCACAGAAGACAGCGTCGTCCGGATTTTCATCGCCACATGACCGGCACTCCATCGGATTCCCCCTTACGGGGCGGGAACGCTACCACTCAGCGGACCGAAGCGATGCTCTTTGAAGCGTGGCAACCCTCCACAGCACGGGGTGATGATCGGCTTTCACCGGCCGCTGACGCAGCACCTCGCCATCATAAAGCCGAGTCGCAGCCAAGAGCAGCCGTACGCCGCGAACACGGAGGCGACGCAGCCCTACCGAAGCAGGCGCAAGAAAAATAGGAACACGTTGAGTACGTCGAGGAAGATCCCTACAGCAACCACTGCGAGCTCACACGACAGCTCCGTTCCCGCCATCCCGGACCCTCGCAGCTAGCGCTGTCTCATCTGGTCGATGTAGCATCACCTCAACGCGAGCGAGGAGGTCATGATGGCAACGGTTGGGCGCGACATCGCGAATGTGGAACTCACCGACTCTGAGCTGTGGCTCGACGGTCCGCCGCACGAGGTCTTCAGAGAGATGCGCAGCGGCTGTCCGATCCACTGGACCGAGAGCTTCGAGCTGTTTCCCGAGGAGCCCGGATTCTGGTCGGTGACGACCGCGGATGACGTCCACACGGTCAGCCGCGACTGGAAGACCTACTCATCGGAACGCGGTGGGGTGCTGGTGGCCGCGGCCGGCTTTCCGCTCGAGCTGGCGCAGGCGATGTTCATCGGGATGGACCCGCCCAAGCACGACCGCCTGAAGGCGCTGTTCCAGGCGGGCTTCACGCCGAAGCGGATCGCCGCTCACGAGGACGCGATCCGGGCGATCGCCGTCAGGGTCCTGGACCGATTGGAGGGCCCGCCCGCCCGGCAGACGTGCGATCTGGTGAGCGATGTCGCACAACCGATCGTCGCGCGGGTGATCGGGAGCTTCATGGGGATCGACGAGCAGGACGACGCGATCTGGGCGAGACTCATGAACTCGACGCTCGGCGCCGCCGACCCGGACCTCAATCCCTACGGTTTCGAGGGCGCTGTGGAGAGAGACATACCCGAGATCTTCGAGCGCTGCCGCAAGCTGATCGCCGAGCGCCTCCAGCACCCCACCGACGATCTGACGAGCGTGCTGGTGCACGCCGAGATCGACGGGGAGAAGCTCGAGGAACACGAGATCGTGATGGGCTTCTTCCTGCTGATGGCCGCCGGCAACGACTCGACGAAGGCGACCTACTGCAGCGGTATGCGGGCGTTGATGGACAACCCAGACCAACTGCGACTGCTGATCGACGATCCGTCCCTGATTCCGAGCGCGGTCGAGGAGTCCCTGCGGATGTTCCCCGCCTTCGCGCACTTCCGCCGCACCGCCACATGCGATACCGAGCTGCACGGGCAGAAGATCAAAGAGGGAGAGAAGGTGGTGATGTGGTACGTCTCGTCGAACCGCGACGAGACCCGCCATCGGGACCCCGACCGCTTCGACGTAAGCCGCACCGAGGAGCACCAGGCGTTCGGCGCCGGTGGACGCCACACCTGCCTTGGGCTCGCGCTCGCGCGCCTGGAGCTGAGGATCATGTTCGAGGAGACGCTGAAGCGCTATCCCGAGATCGAGCTCGCGGGCAGGCCGGCGTTCGTCGAATCGCTGTTCATCAATCAGCTGAAGACGCTGCCCGTGCGGCTG
>DAIOGX010000150.1:0-3672 GCA_036744995.1 Solirubrobacteraceae bacterium
TGCGTACATCGCGTCGATCTCCGCGGCGTACTTTTCGGCGATCGGCTTGCGTCTGAGCTTCATCGTCGGCGTCAGCTCGTCGCCACCTGGCTCCCAGTCGAGGGGCAGGATCGTGTGGATCTTGATCTGTTCCACGCGCGCAAGCTGAGTGTTGGCGCGCTCGATGCCGGCAAGAATCTCTTGCTGGACGGCAGCGTCACCGGCGAGGGCCGCTGGTGAAGCATCGGAGAGGCCGTGTGCCGCGGCGAAGGCTGCGCAAGCGTCAGGTTCGAGCACGATCAGCGCTGTGTTGTAGGGACGGCGGTCCCCGATCGCGACCGCGATCCCGATCAGCGGGCAGGCGGCCTTGAGCTTGTTCTCGATGTTCGCCGGTGACATGTTCTTGCCGCCCGCGTTGATGATCAGCTCCTTCTTGCGATCGACGATCTTCACGTACCCATCGGCGTCGATCTCGCCGACGTCGCCCGTGTGCAGCCAGCCGTCGGCGTCGATCGTCTCGCTAGTCTTCTCCGGGTCCTTGCGATAGCCGCGCATGATCGTCGGGCCGCGCACCAGCAGCTCGCCGTCCTGTGCCAAGGTGACCTCGACACCGGGGAGCGCTCGGCCGACCGTGCCGATCCGGATCTGCTCGGAGGGATTGATCGTGGTGATAGCCGTGGTCTCGGTCATCCCCCAGCCCTCGCAGATCGGAAGGCCCAGCGCGGCGAAGAACTCGAGTACCTCGGGAGCGATCGGGGCGGCCCCCGAGATCAGGGTGTCGGCCTCGTCGAGGCCGAGCTTGGCGCGGATGGCGGCGCGCTGGGACTCGGGCAGCGTCCCCGGATCGGTGATCCCCTGCGCTTCCAGCGCCGCCCTGAGCTTCTCCCAGATCCGTGGTACCGCACCCCACGTCGTCGGACGGGTGTCGGAGAGCGCCGCGACGGCCTGCATGACATCGCTCACACAGGTAACCGACGCGCCCGAGACCATGCTGAAGTAGTGGCTCAGGCGATCAGCGAGATGCGCCATCGGTAGGTAGGACATCCTCCGTCCGGCGGGTTTGACCGAGAACACCCGGTCGACGAGCCGCAACTGCCACATGAGGTTCTCGTGCGTCAGCTCGACCGCCTTCGGCGGCCCGGTCGTGCCCGACGTGTAGATAAGCGTCGCCACATCCCCGCCCGTCACCGCCCGCCAGGCCCGCTCGAAGTCAAAGCCCTCTCCTCCACCAGCCTCCAGATCCGTCAACGGCCGCGTCCCCTGGGAGGCGCCGTCGAGGACGAACACCTCATCCAGCGCCGGCAACCGCTCTCCTACCGCCAGCACCCGATCGGCGAACTGCGCCTCGGTGACCACGACCTTGCACTCGGCATGTCCGAACATGTACTCGATCTGCTCGGGCGCCGAGGTGTTATAGATCGAGAACGGGATCGCGCCGATGTGCAGCGCCGCGCTGTCCACGATCAGCGCCTCGGGCCGATTTGTGAGCATCATCGCCACCGTGTCGCCGCGGCTCACACCAAGCGCCACAAGACCCGCCGCGATCGCCTCCACACGCTGCGCGTACTGCGCCCAAGTGATCGAGACCGCGTCGTCCGGTGTTCGCAGAGCAACCGCATCGGCATAGTGCGCAGCGGTCCGCTGAAACGCCTCGCACAGAGTCTGAGCATCAAGCGCCAAACCCTCGCGAGCCTTCAACCCGGTGACTGTTGTGTCCGACGCCTCGTTCATCGCCGTTATCGCGCTCAGCCCACCGGTATGGGCTTATGTGAAACACGCTCACGTAGCCGCACGCGCAGACCCTTGGGGATCATGGTGAAGGCCAGCAACTCGCTGACCGGCCCCGCGCTCTCGTCCAGTTCGAGCTGGAAGTTGCGGGCGATCATCGCCAGCGCCGCCTTCGACTCCAAAAACGCGAGGTTGCGGCCCGGGCAGAAACGGGGACCGGCACCGAAGCCGAGAAACGACTTCTGATCCGGCGCGCTGCCGTTCTGGCTATCGCGCCCGTCGTCCAGCCACCTGTCGGGGTCGAACTCGTCCGCCCGGTTCACAGCCCGCAGACCCGCCAGGCGGGTGAGCAAGACCAGTCGCGTGCCCGCCGGGATGCGGGTGCCCGCCAGCGTCGTGTCTGTGATGGGCTCAACCCCGATGATCGGGGCGACTGGCTTCAGACGCATCGACTCGCGCAGCACCGCCTCCCCATAGCGCAGCTCGCCGACCGTGTCGTACCCGCTCGGAGAGCGCTCCTCGTCGAGGACCTCGTGGGCCTCCCGCGCCCAGCGCGTCTGGATCTCGGGCCGGCTCGCAAGGAACCAGATCGTCCAGGCCATCGTGTGCGCGGTCGTGTCCTCCCCGGCGAGCAGCAGCGTGAAGACGTTGCCGACGATTTCCTGATCGGTGAACGTGCCGTCCGTCTCCTGAGCGGCGATCATCCCCTCCAGGAAGTTCTCAGGAGCCTCCCGCAGCTGCGGTCTGGCCGCGATCCTCGCCCTCGCCTGCGCTATGAACTCGGTGATCGCGTCGTTGATCGCGACCCACGAGCGGTCGGCCGCGCGATCCACCGGGAGCTTGAAGTAGCGCCAGTACGGCACGGGGATCACCAGGCGCCTGCCGCTGATGAAGAAGACCCGCTGAATGTGCTTCTGCAGCTCGCTATCGCCGCGCTCGAGCGTGTTCAGATCGTGTCCGAACGCCAGCGCCGAGGTCACATCGACCGTGAACGAGCACAGCTCCAGGCCGATGTCCAGCGTCTGCCCACTGCCCGCTGCCCGCGCGAGCCTTCCATACAGCCGCTCGGTGCAAGTGCGCACAACATCGAAGTAGCGCTGCAGGTGGTTTGAGTTCAGAGCCTTTACCGCCAGCCGCCGCTGGTGCTGCCAATCCTTCCCCTCAGCGGCGAACACACCGAAGGTGCCGGTCAACTCCTGCGTGTTCCTCAGAACCTCACGCCAGCGCCTGAACCCGTCCGGGCGCTCCCGCAAGACGATGTTGATCACCTCTATGTCGCCGATCCCGACGAAGCGCCTCGGCCCGAGATCGAAGCGAAACATCGGGCCGTAACGTTCACACCACTCCTCGGCCACCGAATGCAAAGCACTTGGACGCACCTGATGCGCATTACCCAACACGGGGAGTCTCGGAGGCCCAGGCAGATCAGCGATCGAGCGTGTAGCTGTCATGGCACTGGCCGGGATACGGCGTTCGCTCAGGTAGTCCGAATGATCAGCACCGAGCATGGTGCGTGATGAGAGACCTTGTCGGGCACGGAGCCCAGCAGGAAGCGCTTGGCGCCTGTCATCCCCTTGTTGCCGAGGATCACGAGATCGGCTTCGCACTCCTCGGCGACATCGAGAATCGCGTCGGCGGGGTCTCCCTGACGCGCGTGAGTGTTCACGTTGACGCCCGCCTCCCGTGCGATATCGGCCGCGGCCGTAAGAGACGTTTCGACCTCTTGGCGCGGGTTGATCGCCCACTGCACATCCTCTGGAGCGTCGCGCCTTTCCGCGCGTAGGCGCTGCTCGGAAACGGGCGCATACGCACTCACAAACTCCAATGTCGCACCGACGGCGCCCGCCATGTCGACCGCCTCGCGCACCGCCTGGGTGGCGGTATCAGAGCCATCGGTCCCGACCACGATCGAGTTGAACATGATCCCCCTTGCCAGATTGGAGGCGAGCCCTCGCGGCCAGCCGA
>DAIOGX010000151.1:0-3615 GCA_036744995.1 Solirubrobacteraceae bacterium
TGCTCGTGGATCAATCGCGCGCCCAGCTCGTGCCAACGAGGGTCACCGAACCTGCACCAAATCCGGCATAAGGCGGGGTGCCGACCCCGGCGTAGATCAGGTCGCCCACCTGAGGTAAATCAGATCGCCGACCTCATGCCAAGCTCGGCGTAAAGCAGGTTGCCAGACACTCTACGCCTGCTCCGAGCTCCAAGCCGAGCACGGCTGTGGTGTGGCGCTCGTGCTCGATCAGCGGGTACGCGCCTGGATGCGTGATCTCGAGCTCGGTCACGACAGTCGCTTGGGCTCGAGCTCTGGCTTCAGCAGCGGTGCTCGTGGCGCTGACCTTCACTGTGCCGCTCCCGTTGAGCACCGCCCACACGCCACCGGCTTCATATAGGCCCGAGTAGGCGCCAGGCTGGTCCTCCGTCTGGGGGATCAGTTGCGCGTTGGGGGCGTCCTCTAGGCGCACTGGGGCTATTGGCTCGCGCTCGATCCCGACCAGCTCCTGGATCGCGAGCTCGGTTTCGGTGTAGCCACCCTCGCCGTGGTGGTAGTCGAACAGGCGCGCGCGGCCGTCGAACAGATAGCGCGCCGGCCAGCCAACGTTCCCGTAGTCCTGCCAGACCTCGAGCTCTGAGTCGATCAGTACGGGGTGGGCGATGCCCAGACGTGCCACTGCGTCTCGGACCGCCTGCTCATCGCGCGAAGGATCGAAGCCGGGGCAGTGCACGCCGATCACACGCAGGCCATGCTCGGCGTAGCGCTCGTGCCACGCTTTCACGTATGGGAGTGTGCGCAGCGAGTTCGGACGGCAGAAGTCCCAGAACTCCACCAGCATCGGCTTGCCCTGCTGGATGATCGACTGCGGCCCGCTCGCGTTGACCCACGGCAGCTTCGTGGGGAACAGCGGCGCGACGATCGTGTCTAGAGGCGCTCTCAAGGTCGAGCGCGCCTCTAGCCTATGGAGCCGACCATCTCCAGCTGGATCAGCCGGTTGAGCTCGACCGCGTACTCCATCGGCAGCTCCTTGGTGACTGGCTCGATGAAGCCGTTGACGATCATCGCCGCGGCCTCGTCCTCGGTGAACCCGCGTGAGCCCATGTAGAAGAGCTGATCGTCTGAGATGCGCCCGACGGTGGCCTCGTGCGCGACGGTCACGTGGGGGTTCTGGATCTGGATGTCAGGCCATGTGTCTGATTTCGATTCGCCGTCCATCATCAGCCCGTCGCACTGCACGCGCGCTTTCGAGCCCTCGGAGTTGGCGCCCATCTTCACGAGACCTCGGTAGCCCATGATCCCGCCGTCCTTGGAGATCGACTTGGCGAGGATGTTCGAGGTCGTGTTGGGAGCGAGATGAACGACCTTCGCGCCGGTGTCCTTGTGCACGCCTTTGCCGGCCACACCGACGTTCAGGTGATCCGCGCGGGCGCCCTCGCCCATCAGGAATGATCCGGGGTAGAGCATCACGTACTTCGCGCCCATCGAACCACCGACCCACTCGACGGTGCCGTTCGCGTCGACGATCGCGCGCTTGGTGTTGAGGTTGTAGACATCCTTCGACCAGTTCTGCACGGTCGTATAGCGAGCCTTGGCACCCTCGTGGACGAAGATCTCTACGACCGCTGAGTGCATCGAGTTGACGCTGTATGTCTGCGCGGTGCAGCCCTCGATGTAGTTCACCTCCGAGCCCTCGTCAGCGATGATCAGCGTGTGCTCGAAGGTGCCCTCGCCGGCGCCCTCCATGCGGAAGTAGGACTGCAGCGGCAGGTCGCACTTGACGCCCTTGGGGATGTAGCAGAAGGCCCCGCCCGACCAGACCGCGCCGTGCAGCGCCGAGAACTTGTTGTCCTGCGCCGGCACGCACTTGGTCATGAAGTATTTCTGCACGAGCTCGGGGTACTCGGTGATCGCCGTGTCCATCGAGCAGAAGAGGATGCCCTGCTTTGCGTACTCTTCCTTCAGGCCCTCGTACACCGGCTCCTGGCGCCACACGCCGACTACGCCAGCGAGGTGCTCGCGCTCAGCTTGGGGGATGCCAAGGTCCTCATACGTCTGCTTCATGTCGGCCGGAACGTCGTCCCAGCTGTTGAAGCGCCCGGCCGTGGGAGGGGAATAGAGGACGAGGTCGTCTAAGTTCAGACCGCTGAGGTCTGGGCCCCATGTGGGGACCGGCTTGCGTTCGAAGATCTCCAGCGACTTCAGCCGTTTCTCGGCCATCCAGTCGGGCTCGCCCTTGATCTTCGACAGCTCTGAGACGACCTCGTGCGAGATGCCCTGGCGAGCACGTAGCTGGCCCTGCTCGTCCTCGACGATTGGGCTGGGCTTGGTGATCTTCGTGCGGTCCAGTGTTGCCATGCGGCTCCTCGCTGCCGTTGCTCTGCGAATCCTGTGCTCTGCAGTAGGGATTGTACCGAGAGTGGAGGTCCTTCCCGACCCCGCAGGCGGCCAATGCGTTCTTCGCGCGCGGTGAGAGAATCCCGCGATGGCGCATGAGCGCAACATTTGCGCCGGTCCGTTCGGCGCGGTGTATGACTTCTACATCGAACGCCCCCGCCTGGCGCGCCTCGTGCTCGGAGCCATGTGGGGGGTCGACCCGCGACCCTTCTACCGAAGCCTCGCCGCGGTCGCTGAGGTTCCCGATGGCGCCACGGTCCTCGACGTCCCCTGTGGGGGCGGGGTGGCCTTGCGTGGCCTGCGCTCCGATCAGCGCGTACGCTGGATCGGCGTGGACGTCGAGCCGGCGATGCTAGAGCGCGCACGGCGTCGGGCCGCCCGTCATCGGAGTGTCGAGCCGCGGCTGATCGAGGATGACATGTATCGATTGCCGCAGGAAGACGCCACGGTCGATCTATGTCTCAGCTACGGCGGCCTGCACTGCGTCTCTGAGCCACGGGCCGCGCTTGCGGAGATGGCGCGCTGCCTACGACCCGGTCGTCGCCTGCTGGGCAGTACCTTCCTTGCTCAGGGCAGTCGCCGTCAGCGGCTGCTGTTAGGAAATGGGGACTTCGGCAGCACGGGCAGCGCGGCGGATCTGCGGCAGTGGCTCAGGGACGCTGGGCTGGCCGATATGTCGATCGATCGTGAGGACGGCCTGGCGGTGTTCAGCGCTCTGCGGCCCGCCTGGTCGCTGCTCAAACCGGCCAGGCGTGGTCGCCCGTGACGGCGCCGCGGACGACCTTCAGGTTGAGCAGCGCGCACTTGCGCCGTGTAGCCGAGACGGGGATTCCAAGCAGCTCGATCATCCAGTCCGCGCCCAGCTTTGCGACCTCAGCCAGCTCCATGCCCTTCAGCTCCTCCGAGGCGATCGACGCCGAGGCCTGGGAGATCGCGCAGCCGTGGCCGTGGAAGCGCAGATCCTCGATGCGGCCGTCCTTGACGCGGATATGCACCCCGAGCTCGTCCCCACACAGGGGGTTGTGCTCGAGCGCCTCGAGGTCGTGGGGATCGAGCTCGCCGAAGTTGTGTGGACGCTTGTAGTGGTCGAGGATGTAGTCGCGGTAGAGGTCGTCCATCGTCAGAGTCCGAACACCTCGCGCCCGGCGAGCAGGGAATCCACGAGCGCGTCGATGTCTGAAGGTTCGTTGTAGACGCCGATGCTCGCGCGCGCGGTCGCGCTCACGCCCAGGCAGCGCA
>DAIOGX010000152.1:0-3561 GCA_036744995.1 Solirubrobacteraceae bacterium
TTCCCGCCGATCTCCCCCTTGCAGCCGCTGTATGTCGCGCTCACGGACGCCGAGGTGCTCGGCCCGGCGATCGGACCGGTCGTGTACGTCGCGGTTTCGCAGATGCCAACGCCGCCCGTGACTTCGAAGCCGTCGTCGTGGGTGATCGCTTCCAGTTCGACGGGGTACCGTTCGGCGACGAACGAGTATTCTTCTGTCGACGCGTAGGCAGAGGAAGCGGAGAGCGCAAGGGCGGCGAGCGCCAGCGCGAATACGGACAGGATCACGCGGCCGGCGGCAAGGACAGGACGACGTGGGACGCCGACTCTACCTGACATTACGATGCCTCTCTGAACGACCATCTGTCTCAATCGCGCTCCCATGTGCCTTCGACCCGCGAAATACCGTACCACCACCGGCGTTCGTTGGTTTGTGTCTCTAAGAGACCTACTCGCCGGCCTGCGTTGGGAACGCGCCAAGCATCTCCCGGGGCTCTGCTATCGCTTCCCCCGCGCGGGGATCGCCGTGGGCGGCGCTTATGCGTACCTCGGGCGGCAGCCGGGGAATGCCGTAGGCGCGCAGGAGCCCCTCGTGCGCATCGCGCTCGGCGACGAACAGGGTCCGCTCCCTACCGGGGTACTCCCAGTCGACGGGATACTCGCCGGCGTAGGCGCGGCAGGCGACGAGGACGGAGTCCGCTCGCTTCGCGCACTCCCGGGCCCTCGTGCGATCGCGACATACGAACACGACCATCGGCAGCGCGTCCTGGCGGCGTCCGTAGCGGGTGGTGTGTACGGACCAGCCGGCCAGCAGGTGGTCGTAGCGCTCGAGCTTGCCCACCGTCCGTCCGGTGAGCAGACGGTCGTCGAGCTCGATGAGCAGGTCGATCGCGCCCGCCTGAGAGGCCGCGGCTCCCACCCCCGCGCCTGGTTCCGTGACCATGATGTCCTCCGCGCTGATGCCCTCGGCGATACCCATCTCCCTGGCGCGCGCCGCCGCCGCGACGCGCTCGAGGAGGCGCCCGGACAGCTCGATCGTCAGATCGGGACGCACCGTCTCAAAGCGCTCGAGCGCGACCCTCTCCCCCGTCCCGTCGGTGCGCAGGAAATCGTGTGCGGCTCGCCCGCCCGGGAGAATGAGATCGCCGGGCCCGAGCGCCACGCGCCCGTCATCACCTGAGCGACGCGATGGCGGGGAGAGCACCGACTCCACGGGTCCGCGCAGCCCCAGCGGAGCGGCGTCCAGGGCATGCTCGAGCGCGAGCGCCCAGCCGGCCGCGTGCACGTCGTGGCGCGCCTGGCGAAGCAGCCGGTCGCCCGCCACCGGCGATGCCGCGGAAGAGGACCCGGGCGGCATTTCGATGTCCTCCTCATGGAGGCCCTCGAGCCTGCCATGAGCGTGCAGCAGCTCGAGGCCCGCGGCGGTCATCGCGTAGCACATCGGCACTCCTCCCCCGTCGCGGCGATGAAACTGGAAGCGCCTCACCAAGCCGGCGTCCGATAGGCGCTTCAGTCGTCGCTGGGTGGTGGTGGCGGCGCGCTTTGGATTGAAGCGGCGGTGGATCTGGCTCGAGAGCACATGGCGCAGGCTGGCGACGAGCGCCAGCATCTCCATGTCCAATATCTCGGGCTCGAGCGCTCGGGGCGACTCCACGCGCTTGGCCCAGCGCACGCTGTGCGCGTCATCGAGCTCGACCAGCTCGCGATAGCTGTCCGCGGGCACTCCCGGCACGCTCACCGGCTTCTCGGCGGAGGCCTTCTCCCGCGCCGGTCCGTCAACTGATGGTCGTGGCTCCTCGGTGCCCGCAGGCTTCTCGACTGAGGCTGGAGCCTCGACCGGCACGGGAAGCTCCGCCGGGACGGAAGGCTCCGCCGGGAGGGAAGCCTCAGCCCGGGCGGGAGTCGTCACCGGGGGAGGGGCCTCCTCGGGAGAGCCAAGCTGCCGCCCAGGGCGATCGGGCGCGGCGAGCGTATCCGCCTGGCTGACGGCCTGCGCACTCTCGGTCTCTCGGCTTTCGGCTTCACGGTGCTTGCGATCCCAGTGTGGCTGGCGCAGGTCCGCGCGGTGGCGACCGCCGCGCTCGGCCTGGCGCGCGGCGTGCAGCGCGAGGCGCTCTTGGTCGACGTGCAGCGGAATCGTTTCGGCGATGAACGGCGGCTGGCGTCCCTGGGGGGTCGTCCAGCTGACGATCGCGTGGTGCTTGGGTAGATGCAGGCGCGCGTCGGGATGGCCGAGGACGGAGAGATGCTCGATTCCCGGGCGGACGGTGTCTGAGAACTCGGCCATTAATATGCTGGCTGCCGCGCGCGCGTCGCGCACGGAAGCCGTGGCGAAGTACACGCGGTGCGCGAACAGCGCGTCGAGCTGGTCGCGCACCTCGCGGTCGACCCACTGGGCCTCCGTCTGCCAGCACGCCACCGTCTCGAGACCCGCGGAGCGCTTCAGCGCCAGCGTCTCGGCGAAGCCCCGGTTGAGCACCAGCGGCGCCTCATCGACCTTCAACGCGACGGCCATCCGCTCCTCGGCCGGCACGAGGTCCTGCTGCCGGGCCAGCGCCGCGTCCAGCATCCCGACGAGCAGCTGCATCAGCACGGAGGTGTTGCCCGCGCCCATCGCGCCCATGGCGCCCTTCACCACGAGCACCTCACCGCCGGAGATCACCCGATCGAAGTCGATCGTCAGCGACTCGTTGAGCAGCACCCGCTTGATCGAGGATGAGTTGAGGAGCCGCGCGAGCTTGTTCACCGGCGCGTCGAGCTTGGCGGTGGTCATGCTGCGCGAGTCCGCGAGCTGCGCGGTGAGCTCGGCCGTGAAGAACTCCGAGATCTCCTTGAACTCTGGCAACGTCCGCACGCGTGCTCCGACGCGAGCCCGATAGGAGTAACCCTCCTCCCCCACCGTCAAGAGCCGCGCCGCGTCCCACAGGGTCGAGGAGCGGTCATGCGCCAGCACGGCGATGATCGCGTTGCGCAGGTAGCGGTCGGACGAGGCGCGGATGTCCGCATCGGTAAAGAGGTTCTTGAGCGCCGCGACGACGTAGTCGGCGATCACGTCGGCCGGGGCGTCGACGGCGAGTGGGTTGAAGCCGCATGTCGGGTGGGAGAAGTCGAGCAGCGTGCATGTCCGCTCCGCCGGCACGAGGCTCACCGCCGCCTCCGCCGCGTCGCCCTTGGGGTCGAGCACGATCACCGCACAGCGCTCCCGGCGCAGGTCCTCCGCCACGGTCGCCGTGAGATAGCTCGACTTGCCCTGGTCGACCGCACCGGGCACGGCGGTGTTCTGCTTGCGCAGCTCTGGATGGATCGAGACCGCCCCGAGCGCATCGCGCAGCGTGCCCCGTCCGTCTCGGGGACGGTTGATCGTGGGTGGCGCGGGCGCGAGCGGCAGCGCCGCTCGTTCGAAGGGAACCGTTCCATAGTCGATCGACGGCAGATGCCACAGGGCGGCCAACTCGGTGGAGGCCATCACGCCCTTGTGGAACGACGGCAGCGGATTGCCCTCGCCCCTGCGCACCCGGCGGCCATACAGGCCGAGCAGGCTGTGGCGCACCGCGGTGCCGCGCTCCACGAGCCGGTTCTCCGC
>DAIOGX010000153.1:0-3540 GCA_036744995.1 Solirubrobacteraceae bacterium
GCCATCCATGCGTCGTTCTCTGCCTGGTCGGCTTCTAGTGTGGGGATCGTCGTGTCGGGCACGACTTCACCATTGGTGATGTGTTCCCGCAGATGCTCAATCATCCCTGCGGTGGTGGAGAAGTCCGCCATGCAGCCACAGCAGCGCAGACGACCCACTTCGGCATCTGCGTAGACATAGACGTCGCTGGTATCGCTCATCCTCGCGTAGCTCACATTGCAAACTCTACACCCGTTAGGCCCTTGCCAATGGTCCAGCCGGCCGAGCTCCCAGTCCTCAACCCTCACGCGGATAGTGAACATTTGAGTCTGAATGGTCATGGCGACCAGGCTCCCGTTCGGTGTAGTCATCGAGCCCGTGCCAAAGCTGGGAAACAGCCACAGAGTCAGTGATATCCTGATGTCCAAATACACATACGCTCCGGAACGGAAGAAGCTCAACCGATGACCGACTTCGACCAGCTGATTGAAGACATAGAGCAGGAGGCGATCGCCGAAGGGCCCGAGGCCGTCGCCGCGCTCCGCTCGCTCGACAGCCAGCTACACATCGCCGGGCAGCTACTCGCGCTACGCCACCGCCGCGGGCTCACCCAGCGCCAGCTCAGCGAGCTCTCGGGCATCCAGCAAGCCGACATCAGCCGCATCGAGTGCGGCGAGACACGCCCCACCACAGTCACAGCCAAACGCCTCGCCGACGCGCTCGGCGTCGACTTCGGCTTCTACGAAACCGACACCACCCGCAAGACCGTCCCCGTCGAGCCGGCCTCGGTCAAAGCGGCATAGCGAGAAGGTGTCACACTAGAGGCGATCGAGCCACTGCAATGATCGGCCTGACCCCCGACATAACCGACGTTGCCGTCCCCGTACACGGCAGGCTGCGCCTCACGTTCGCCGACGGTCTCACCGGCGAAGTGGATGTGCTGGAACGCATGAACGGCCCCGTCTTCGAGCGCGCCCGGACACCCGAGGGATTCACCGAAGCCCACGTCGACCCCGAGACCGGCACGGTCTGCTGGCCAGAGGGCGCCGATCTTGCGCCCGACACGCTGTACGAGCGGATCCGCACCCTCGCCGATCCTAGCTTCTTCGCCCAAGTCCGCATCGACCCGGAGATCGGCACCAACTCTCACCGGCCCGCGCCTGGAGTTGATGGGCGTGAGGTCTGTATGTAGGCGCGCACGAGTTCGGTGATCTCGTGGGCGATCGTCTGTGGGGTGACTCCGGTTGGCCGGCGCAGTACGAGACGGTGTGTGAGGCCCTCGATCGTGTTGATCACGATGCGGGCCGCGAGGTGGGGATCCGCGGGAGCTGGGTGCGGATCGGCCGCGAGCGTGTCAGCTGTCAGATCGATGAGTCGCTCTTCCAGCTCGTCGAGTTCCGCGCGGAGCGTTTGGGGGAGCTGGGTCTCCTCGAAGAGCACGCGGTGAAGACCTGGTGCGAGGGCGTGCATCGCGACCATCGCCTCGACGATGTCCGGGAGCACGTCGTCGAAGCGGGCGCCGCGACCCAGTCGCTCGATGTGCGGTTGGAGTGCCGCCGTGCCCTCGGCGATGTGGCGGTGGACGAGCGCGACGAGGATCGCGTCCTTGTTAGGGAAGTACTGGTAGAGCGAGCCGATCGATACGCCCGCCCGCTCGGCGATCCTGTTCGTGGTCCCGGCGGCGTAGCCACAACGCTCGAAAACCTGAGCAGCCGCTTCGAGGACTGCCTCGACGGTCGCCTCCGATCGCGCTTGCTTGGGGAGCTTTCGCGGTGTGAGCCGCTGGTTGGGAATGCGAGTTGACGACATGTGAGCAATTACTCAGTATATGGGCATGCCTGCCCTCGGACTTTCCCTCCTCGCGCTCTACGGCCTCCTGGCCTTCGGGGTGCGCATGGCCGTTCAGCTTCGCCGCACTGGCTCGACGGGTTTCAAGGGCTTGCGCGGCGCCTCGGGATCCACCGAGCGGATTGGCGGGCTGCTGTTCGCGACGGCGGTCGTGCTCTGCGTCGCGGGTCCGGCACTCCAGCTGGCAAATGCACTGAACTCGGTCGCAGCGCTCGACGGCGAGGGCGCCAACATCCTCGGAGTCGTGCTCGCCTGCATGGGAATCGTGACCACCGTGGTCGCTCAGTTTGCGATGGGCGACGCCTGGCGGATCGGCGTCGATCCCTCCGAGCGCACCGAGTTGGTCACACACGGCCCCTTCTCGCTCACGCGAAATCCGATCTACGCGGCGATGATCCCCTCCTTCATCGGTATCGCCCTGCTCGCGCCAAACGTCGTGACGATCGCGGGAGCGATCCTGCTGATAATGGCCCTCGAGCTGCAAACGCGGCTCATCGAGGAGCCCTACCTCTCGAGGGTTCACGGCGAGCATTACGCTACCTACGCCGCCCGAGTCGGCCGCTTCATCCCAGGGATCGGTCGCTTGCGCCGCGACGGCACGGGAACATGTCTACCAGAGTGAGCTGGCGCGACCGCGGACCCGAGTCACGAATCGGGTTACTACGGCGCCTATGTACTCGACCCGGACGGTCCGGTCCGTATCACTGCTCGAGGGACCCCGTGGGTTCTCAGATCAGACCAAATCGAACACCGCCGACTAACGGCGTCGTCAGTCTTCGGCGCGGAAGCTGCGAGCGTTCGCCGATGCTCTCGGCTACAGCGTCGAGTACCACTTGGTGCCAGCAAAGAAGTCCAAGCGGCGGACGGGCGTGGTCGTCGAGACATAGCCACCTCCTGGGACGCTTTGGCCCGCTATCGCCAAGCAGATCCGCAAGGTCTCATGGGCGTCAAGGCGATTGTCGGACGGCTTGACTGAATGCCTCGAGCTCTTGCTGTGCATACTGCGCCCAGGCGAGCTTCGCATCCAGCACGAGGCCTTGCTCCTCGGCGAGTAGACGTGCGACGAGGCCACCATTTGCCTCGACGGTCTCATTGGTTCTTTCCCGCGTGTGCGTCTTTGTTTTCTGCACTTCACACTCCTGCTCGTAGTCGCTGAGGATTCCCAGCGCAGCCCCCGGGTGACCTATCAGCGCCGCCAACTGCAGCACGAACAGCTGCTGGCGGCGACGATCCTCGCCAATCTGTCCGAGCAGCCATCCTCGGTACTCCGTGATGCCCTGCTCGGTCGCTTTGTAGATCGGCTTGCGCTGCGCTTCGGTCCCCGTCCCCGGGATCTGTTCGATCAGCGAGCGGTCTTTTAGCGCGGCGAGCGCCGTGTAGATGTGGGAGTCGCTGCTGAGCGACAACACTCCCTCGTAGGTTCGCTCGAACCGCTTCGCGAGCTCATAGGCATAGCTGGGACGCTTGATCATGAGCCCCAAAAGCGACCAGTTGACCTGCGAATGCATGGGCGGCGTCTGCCGCCCTTCAGCCCTACCCTCTCCCATGACGACATCGTAACGAACGAGAGGGCACGCCACGCCGATGGGGACGACAACTCGTCGTCTCACCTCAAGGTGGGGCGCGAATCGCTCGACGAGCTTCACGGACACCTGGTCCGGCGCACGAGTTTCCGTCATCCAGGATATATTGAAGTGGGATGTTGAGATGTGT
>DAIOGX010000154.1:0-3494 GCA_036744995.1 Solirubrobacteraceae bacterium
GAGGAGTCGCTGCGCATGTTCCCCGCGTTCGCGCACTTCGCCCGCACCGCCACCCGCGACACGGAGCTGGGCGGCCAGAAGATCCGCGAGGGCGAGAAGCTGGTGATGTGGTACCCGTCGGCCAACCGCGATGAGAGTCGCTTCGAGGAGCCGGACCGCTTCGACATCACGCGCTGGTCGAACGGGGGATGCTCGCCGGAGGCGGGTGTCTCCCCGCTTCGGTCCGAGCACCAGGCGTTCGGGGCGGGAGGCCGCCACTTCTGCCTGGGCACTGCGCTCGCGCGCCTGGAGCTGCGGATCCTGATCGAGGAGACGCTCTCGCGCTTCCCCCACATCGAGATCGCAGATACGCCCACCTATGTCGAGTCGGCGTTCGCCAACCAGCTGAAGACGCTGCCGGTTCGGCTGCGTCCGCTGTAGGTCGTCGAGCGTACGCAGGGCGACGAGGAGCGCCGAGGACGGCGACCTCTCCTATCGAACCCCCGGTCAGTCTCATCCGGGTGGGTGGGGCCTTAATCCACGAGACCAAGACCCGGCGAATCGAACCAACTTCGGCCGGCAGGCCATAGACCTTGGCCATGCAATTCCCGAGGCGGCGTACGCAGGCCTCTTCCAGAGCAGGCCAAGGCATAGGTACTACGCTATTGCGCGCCACCTTCCCGCGGCGGGTGAGCGCAACCCCAGCGAAGACAGCCAGCCTGACCACCCCGCGCCGGCGGCCAACAGGCGACGCCTCCTGTGTCGGCGAGCGCCTAGCGCCCTGTCGCTGTGTGCCCGTCTGTCGTCCCAAACGAGAGCGAGCATCGGTGGCGAGAGACGGCGTATGATCGACTCGTCCGGGCCGGTCTGGAGGTGCGGCGCTCACGGTAGGGCCAACGATGAGTCGGAGCGATTCAGCAAGAAGGGAGCAAGCTGACGACCAGTATCCTGAACCCCGTCACGCTTGGCATGACTGGCCTGGAGGTCTCTCCGGTTGCGTTCGGCACGTGGCAGCTGGGGGGTGAGTGGGGACGGTTCGACGAGGATGAGGTGATCGCCGCGATTCGCCGTGCTCGCGAGCTCGGCGTCAACCTTTTCGACACGGCTCAGGGTTACGGCTTCGGCGCCTCAGTCAGCACCGCCGGCGGCACCAAGCGCAAACGCCGCCGACACCAGTCGACTTTGAGAGGCGGGCCGATGACTACATCGCTGTGGCCCAGGAGACCAATCGAAACGGAGGATGAGATGCGAGCGCGCACACGCCCGCTTGCTCAGGCATTGCGAGAGTCCGTCCGACCCGGGGCGGCTCGACCACTCTGGACGACGACCACGTCTGAGGAACGGCGGGGCAAACACTTCTGCTTCCAGCCGCATAGGCAGTCATATGCCTGCTCTCAGCCGGCGCGATCGAGAATCGTCCATAGCAGTCGTCTGGTGTCGCGCCTTGCGCGCAGTCGCTCTTGTCGGCCTGTCTCGGGGCCGCACCTCGGGCCGCGTTTGGCCCGTCGAAGCGCCGAAACAGCCTGACCAATCACCTTCGCCACCTTCGCGGAGGGCCGTAGAAGGGCCTACAGCGCCTCGTTTTTTGGCCCGGGGAGCCCAAATACGCCCTTTCGGGCCCGAAACCGCCCCCCAGGCCTATATAGAGGGGTCGAGGCAAAACGGCGGAGCTTGGTGAGGCGCGGCTTGTTTGCCTCAGTCGACGTCGAGCCGCCTGAGGTCTTCGAGGTCCTGCGGGCGCCCCGCGGCGCGCTTCATCGCGCGAAGATGGTCGAGGGAGCACACTCGCACCGGAATGCCCTCGACGTTGCCGGGTAGTGCGTCTCGGTCGAGCTCGGCGTACAGGTCGTCGGCCTCGATTCCGCTGACCCACTGAAAGATGTCCAGGCGACCCAGGTCTGTGGCAAGGCAAAAGTTGCCTCCCTGCGACAGATCCTCAACCCGCAGCGCCGACATCGGGATCTCGCCCGGATCGAAGTCGCTGGCTTCCTCATCGACCGCATTGATATCCGCAAGCGCCGTGGTAAGTCGCTCGAGGTTCTCATGCACAGGATTTGGGATCACATCGAGATCCTTCGAGGTCCGCACGTGGCCGTGAGCACTGACCGCAAGCCCGCCGATGGCGATGTGCTCGACACCGTGTTCCTGCAGGTGCTTCAACAGTGGGACCGGATCAAGCGCGTCGGGCATCCCTGAACCCCTCGGCGAGACGGTTGGCGAATCGGGTCAGCTTGACTAGGTCCTCTAGATTGGCGCTCACGCCACGCTTGCGATCTTCCCGCACCCTGATCTGCGCAACGCGCTCATTACGCGCGATCTCCTCGGGGGTCCATGGCCCGCGGGGCCTGTTGGGCTTTGGCGAGGTTGCCATGCCTGGATTGTAGATTGTCAAGGAACGGGTCCAGCGTGTTTCGGTACTACTGCGCTCTGTCCTCGTCGTTGTGGCGTTCCCTGTGCTGGTGGCGTGCTCTTGGCACGGCCTGCCTCACGTTTCCGGGCCGCTGAGGGCCTCCGTGGGTCAGCTCGGGACGAGGATCACGAGTCGGTCCAGAACCTTACGCCGAGCTTGGGACGGGACTCTCGATCGATCTACGCGCCCGTGTGTGCCGGCACGGCCACGACTACAATGACGGCTATGAGCACAGCGAAGCCGAAGGTAGAGGCCAGCCCGAAAGCGGCTCCGCCACAGGAGCAGCGACCGGATCTTGTGCGTGGTCTCCGTGGAACTGCCCAGGAACGCGCGGAGAAGCGTAAGGAGTTCGCCAAGAAGCACCGTGAGACGCTGCGCCGCCTGGGCGAGTAGTCGGTGGCGCTCAGCACGCCGACGTTCGGTGACTTCTGTGACGTTGCCGCTGACGTTCTTGCCACCACGCCGGAGCAGATCGCACGCCTGCCAAACGTTGGCCTCGCCCAGTCGGCCCTTGCCGCGCCCCACGCCGGCTTTGGCGACGTGGAGCTCTACCCAACCATCCTCGAGAAGGCCGCAGTCCTACTGGAGCGTCTGGCACGTAACCACCCACTGCCAGACGGCAACAAGCGCACCGCCTTCTTCCTTACCGGGCTCTTCTTAGAGGACAACGGGCTACTGCTCCCCGATGCTAACCCCGACCTGGACGTGGCCATGGTTGAGCGGATCGCGGCCGGTGAAGCTGACCACGAGGAAATTCTCACGTGGCTGTCGGAGCGCACTAGTTCCTCCACGGCCTGATCGTCGGCAGAGCCAAGCTCTGTCCTCGTCGCTGTGAGCGTCGTCCCCTGTGCTGGCGGCAGGCGGGGCAGACGTCCAGGTTCTTCGCCCACACTGTCCCTCTGGACGAGTACCGAGCATACGAGCCAGCCGGAGGAGCGCTCACGCTCCCACCAAGGCTGAAGCGATGGGGCCGTCGCGACCTTGGTAGGACACCCACCGCGCGATGCGACGGCGGTGGCTAGAGTGCGGGCGTGTTCGACCTGGACGCCTACCTGGAGCGGATCGGCCTGGACGGCCGCCCGAGCATCGCGCAGGTGCACAGGGC
>DAIOGX010000155.1:0-3439 GCA_036744995.1 Solirubrobacteraceae bacterium
GAGATCCCAATAACCGATAGTAACCCTTATATATACACGCGCGCGCGAAGTCTAGACGAAGCTTGGGACGGTACTCGAGATCGATCGCTCGTCACGCGAACGGGTTGCGCCCAGTCCTGTCATCTTGGACCCCGAAATTGGACCGTTGACTGATGGCCTCCCGAACTCGCAGGGCGATCCGAGCTGTCATCGCGGGGTCCGTGCAGGGCGTCGGCTTTCGAGAGGCCACCCGGCGTCTGGCAGGCGAGCTCGGCGTGATGGGCTGGGTGCGTAACACGGACGATGGCGCCGTGGCCGTGCACGCGGAGGGCCCCTCCACCGATATCGAGACGCTCGTCGCCTTCCTGCGCGAGGGCCCACCGGACGCCACCGTCGTCGAGGTGACCATCGCTGAGGTCCGGGTCGAAGGCCATGAGCAGTTCGCGATCCGTGGCGTGAGCGCCGGCGTGTTCGTCGTGCAGCAGCACACGGCCTCGACGCGTCACTTCGACCTGCGCCTCGAGGTTTCAGGGGTGATGCGCTCTTGGGCGGTGCCGAAGGGCCCAACGCTTGACCCGTCGGTCAAGCGCATGGCCGTCCAGGTCGCCGATCACGCAATGGAGCACAACGCCTTCGAGGGCCCGACCGACCACGGCGGCGGTGTGGTGATCTGGGATCGCGGGCACTATGAGCAGGGTGGCAGGGTGGCCTGGCCCGACGCGCTTGACCGTGGGCACGCGGTCTTCGTCCTGCACGGCGAGAAGCTCCGCGGCGGCTTCGTGCTCCAGCGCACCAAGCCAGGGGCGGGACCTCGATCCCAGTGGTTGCTGCTCAAGCGGCGCGATGACGAGGCACGCCCAGGCTCGGATATCGTCACCGAGCGGCCCACCTCGGTACTCAGCGGTCGGACACTGGACGAACTGCTACGCAACGGAAAATAAACGCCCACCCATTCCCGATCCGTGCTGCCTCCCCGCAGTTCTGGAGGGTTGGGGATCATTTTGCGCTGCATCGCGTATGGGCTCGCAGCAGGGGTCTCTCGTGATGATGCAGCCGAAAGCAGAGCCGCCTACAGGGCTTCATCTTCTTCGGCCCGACCGCAAACGAGGCCCAAAACAGGTCCACCCACCCGCCAAAACGGCCAAATCCCGAGTCGCCGCCACTGAACGAGGCCTATAAAGCCCGTCTGCGGCCCGCTGAGCGACCGCCCAGACCAATCCCTTGAGCCGTATCTTGCCCGTTTGGTATGCTTTCGTGATCATTCGAGACAAGGGAAATGCGCAGATGGCATCGACGGGCAAGCCTCCCCTCCGCGGTCTCGCAGCGCTCGTCGGCAGCGAGGGCAAGCGCCAGGTCCTGGTGGAGCTCGCCCATGGCAACGGGGGATTGACCGTCCGCGAGCTTGTGGAGCGCACGGGGCTGTAGCGCAACACCGTCAGGCACTCGCTGCGCCAGCTGTCCGAGGCGCATCTGGTCAGGTCCAGGCGTGAGCGGGGGCGGCTGATCGCCGAGCCCGAGCCCGAGCGCGCCGGGCTGATCGCCGAGCTCGCGACCCTCGATGACACCGAGGACGCGGCCGACTTCTATCCCGTGCCCGGTCAAGTGCCCACCTACGACCAGCTGGAAAAATACCGCAGGTACTTGGAAAAACGACCGGTCGTGCATGCCAACTTTGAATACAGCGAGGAGGAGCTGAGCACTCCGATGTCGATGCTCGTGATGGGCGACCCGGTTGACTGAGTTCGCCTCGAGCGCCAAGGAGCTGGCGAAGGCCACGTGGCTGTCCGGCAAGCCGTGGAGCGGGAAAGCCAGGCAGCTGCGCCAGGGCGATCTGCTCGTCGGCTACTACCACCAGCTGCGCACGCCAGGCGACGAGCAGGGGCCCGCCGCAGATGCAGCCACGAGCGCAACGAGCACCACCAGGCTGCCCGTCTTGGGCGAGCACCAAGACCGCGAGGTCGATCTGGGCGGAACACGGCTGATCCTCCGCGTCTGGCACGGCTGGATGATGGTCTTAGAACAGAGCTGCGAGATCGAACACAAGGACGCTCACGACAGCCGACTGCTCGTCGCCCCGATCGTCTTTCGCCACGATTGGCAGGACCCGCACTGGAACCACATCCGAGAGGGCTCCCCACGAGGAATGTTCTTCCTGCCGCCGATCGACGAGGACACCCATAGCCGCTACCAGGCAGGTGGCTGGCCCATGAACACCGACGCCGCGGTCGTCCTGGAGAGCACCACGTGCGTCTCACGCCGGCTCGCCCCCAGTGCCGTGTTCGGCCTGGACCCCCAGATGCGCACCGCGCTGCAGGCCAAGCTCGCCGATTTCTGGACCGTACGCGGCTGGATGCGCGCCAAACACCGTGAGACGATCCTCGGGCGGCGCATCACCGAGATCTCCCAAACCTACGAGCAGTACCCCGGACCGGGCCGGCTGCACGAGGTCGCCCTCGACGGTGACGATGAGATCACCGTCGGGTTTGTGTTCGCGCCATAGCCGAGCTTAGCGGTGCAGCGCAGACCAGGTCAACCAGGTCTGATACGATGCGGGTATGTCTGAGATGATCACCGTGACCGTCACCGAGGCCAAAACGCAGCTCTCGCGCCTGCTCGAGCGCGTCGGCGCCGGCGAGGAGATCGTGATCCGCCGGGGGCAGAAGCCCGTGGCGAAGATCGTCGGCTATCAGGATCCTCCTCCGGCCCGTCGTCAGATGGGCGAGCTCAAAGGGAAGATCTGGATGAGCGAGGACTTCGACGAGCCCGACGAGGAAATTGAGCGCCTCTTCGGCATGCGCGATTGACGGGGCTGCTGCTCGATACTCACGCTCTGTTGTGGAGCGTCGGCGATGAGGAGCTGCTCTCGCCCGCGGCGCACGAGGTGTTGAGCGCCGGTGTCGTGCCCGCCTATGCCAGCGTAGCGAGCATTTGGGAGATCGCGATCAACCGCGCGTCCGGTAAGCTGGATGCTCCGGAGAATCTCCTGGACAAGATCGAAGCGGCAAGATTCACCGAACTTCAGATCACCTTCGAGCACGCGGTCCACGCCGGCGCGCTGCCGGCACATCACCGCGATCCGTTCGACCGCATGCTCGTCGCCCAAGCGCAGAGCGAGGGATACACGATCGTGACCCGCAATCAGCGCATCGCGGCCTACGATGTCCCAGTGCTCTGGTGATGCCTACGATGAGGCGCTCACCTAGCCGGTCCGGCTCAATAAACCGAAGTGCCAGAGACTAGAGTGCAGCTGCCAAATCTCTTGGATGAGGTGCACGCTATTTTCAAGGAGAGAGACAAGGTGCACCCTAGTTTGCTCATTTCCGCGCAAACAGTCTTTCGAACAAACCCCACCAAACATGTGCATAACACCGGCCAACCGTGAGCGCGCGCACCATAAGGTAAGCACCCTTCTATCTCTCTAGGGTGCAGGAGAAACCGAAATCGGTAGCAAAACCCGAGT
>DAIOGX010000156.1:0-3423 GCA_036744995.1 Solirubrobacteraceae bacterium
GCGGCTAATCAGTCCACCCGCAGCCCTGGTAATCGAGAATTTGTCTTTGGTGTTCGCCGCCTGGGTGGTCACGGTGTAAGTTTCTGCCGCCACGCCTGAGACAGATGAGAGACACGCGTTGGTTTCACTTTCCGAGCAGAGCGGCAGGCCGGTTTCGTATGTGTGCAATGCACCGGTCGTCATACCCACGTACCCACCTTCGTGGTCGGTCGCGTACGTCTCCGCCGTAGTCTCAGCCGTACGAGCAAGCTCCTTCGCCGAGGCGTCATACGCCTTGCTCTTCTGATTCAAGAACGACGGAATAGCAATCGCGGCAAGAATGCCGATGATCAGGATAACCACCAGGAGCTCGATCAGAGTAAAACCACCCTCATCTGAAGCACGCTGGCGCAGTCTTATCGGATTTGTGAGCACTGGACTACCTCCTGGGATTTTCTGGTCAGGGCCAGTAACGGCTCGTATCCCCTGTGTGCCAATGGGCATCAACACCCATCTTTATGTCCTATCGACGTTGAGATCTTTGTGTTCTATCGACGTTGAGCAGCTCGGACTTAAGCAACTCCCACTGAAAGCCGATGCCAAGGCATGTGGCGAGGACTACGCGAGAACGCCCTGTGCGCGCTCATGGCGGGTGTGGGCTGCACAACGGTGGGGTGGCTCGGACTGTACGGCTTCGGCTGGAACGACTACGAAACAGAGGCGCGGCCGGCTTTCGAGGCGCTTGCTCACGGTCACGTGCTGAGTTTTCTAAGGCTTGCGCCCGCGTACGGAGGCTCGCTCGTCGAGCGCGCGCCGTTCGCGCTCGTCCCAGGGCTGTGGGGCGGCGGCCAGCTTGCCGTCTACCATATGGTGGCTGTTCCGTGCCTGCTGGCCGCGGCCGCATTCGGAGTATGGCTCGTCGCTCGCATGCGCCCGCAGGGACACTCCACTCTCTCGCGAGCGGTGGCGCTTGGACTGTGCGTCGCCAACCCGCTCACGCTGCGCGCGCTTGAACTCGGCCATCCCGAGGAGTTGCTCGGCGCCTGCCTATGCGTGGCCGCGGTGCTGCTCGCAGGCCGAGACCGGCCGGTGTGGGCGGGCCTGCTGCTGGGCTTGGCCATCGCCAACAAGGAGTGGGCGCTCCTGGCAGTCGGGCCGGTCCTCCTTGCTCTGCCCGCGAAACGCAGGTTGTCGTGTATGGCGAGTGCGGGCGCGACCGCCGCGGCCGTGCTCGCTCCGCTGACGTTCGCGGGATCGGGGCACTTCGTCGCGGGAGCCGGTGCAACCGTATCCACCTCGAGCACGATCTTTCAGCCGATGCAGGTTTTCTGGTTCCTCGGTCACCACAGCCCTCAGGCGAGACATCTGCTTGGATCGGCCAAGCACGACTTCCGCCTGGCGCCGGCGTGGATCGGCACAATCAGCCACCCGCTCGTAATCGCGGTCGCCCTGCCGCTCACAGGGCTGTTGTGGCGAAAAGAACGACGCAAGACCGTCCCATCCCCGGATGGACACCGCCAGCCTAATGGAGGCTGGCCGGCGGACGCGCTGCTGCTGCTCGCACTGCTGCTGCTGCTGCGGTGCATGCTCGATACGTGGGACAACGTCTACTACCCGCTCCCGTTCGTGGTGGCGCTGCTTGTATGGGAGGCAGGCGCTCACCGACGCCCACCCGTGCTGGCGCTCTCGAGCGCGGTGCTCGTCTGGTTCAACGTTTGGCTGTCGCAGCACGCCTCGGCGGACGCCCAGGCGGCCTTCTTCCTCGCCTGGTCGCTGCCGCTGGCGGCGGGGCTCTCGCTGCGGTTGTTCGCGCCGGAAGTGAGGCTCTTCGTGCGCTCCCCCTGGACCAACCGAGCTTCCGGTCGCGCCGAGCCGCTTGCGCTGGCACGTTCGGCGCGTTGATCGCGGGGGCGCGTGCTCAGGAGATGACCGTCAGGTCCTTCGACAGGCCGGTGAGGACCTCCCCGCCATCCTCGCCGACGACCACGAGATCCTCGATCCGCACGCCATATTCACCGGGTAGGTAGACGCCGGGCTCGATCGTAACGACATTGCCGGCCACGATCGGCTCCTCGCCGGCGGTGCGCGACAGACGAGGCCCCTCGTGGACCTCCATGCCAACCCCATGACCGAGGCCATGGCCGAAGTGCTCGCCGTGGCCGGCACGCTCGATCACCTCGCGTGCGACCGCGTCGAGCTCGCGGCCGCTCGGGCCGGCCCGCAAAGCGGTGAGCGCCCGGGTTTGAGCCGAGAGCACGAGCTCGTAGATCTCACGCGCCTCTGTCGAGATCCGCTCGCCGGTGGCGTACGTGCGCGTGCAGTCCGAGCAGTAGCCCTCGTACAGCGTGCCCCAGTCGATCGTCAGCAGCACATCCTTGGGGATCTCATCCGCCCGCGGCTGGGCGTGCGGAAGGGCGCCGTGGGCGCCCGCGGCGACGATCGACGGGAAGCTCGGACCCTCGGCGCCGAGCCTGCGCATGCGCAGCTCGAGGGCGATCGCGATCTCGCGCTCGGCGCGACCGACGACCCCGTCTTCGAGAACCCCCCGCAACGCCTCGTCGGCGAGCTCAGCGGCGGCCCGTATGTGGGCTATCTCAGCGACGTCCTTGACCGCCCGCAGGCGCTCGACCGCGCCGGCGGACGGGACCAGCTCCCATCGCTCTCCCAGCAGCTCGCGCAGGCGCGTATGCTGCTTGACGGTGAGGCTCGCCTCGTCGAATCCCAGCCGCCCGCCCGCAGCGCCCAGTGAATGGACGGCGGCCTCGAGCAGATCGCCCGTGACGATCGCACGCGCGAATATGTCTGGGACCTCCTCGGCCGACTGGGTGGTGTAGCGAAAGTCGGTGAAGAAGCGGTGCCGGCCGAGCTTCGATCGATCGGCCGCATCGGCGACGATCAGCGCCAGCCCGCTGCTGCCGGTGAAGCCGGTCAGATAACGCACATCGATGAGCGTCCCGACGAGCAGCACGTCCACCTCGCGCTCACGCAGATCCTCCGCCAAGCGCGTGGCGCGAGTCATGGAAGTGTCTTCCCGAGCTCCTCGCGCAGCAGCTCCAGCGCATCGCGATAGCCGTCGGGGCCGCGCCCGGAGATCGTCGCGAAGCAGAGATCGCGGATCACCGAGACGCGCCGCCACGGCTCGCGCGCCTCGACATCGGATAGGTGGATCTCGAGCGCCGGCAGCGCCGCGATCTCGAGCGCGTCGCGGATCGCCCACGCGTAGTGCGTCCAGGAGCCGGGATTGAGGAGGATCGCGTCGGCCTGGGTGGGCGGGCCCCGCAACGAGTGCAGGCGCTCGACGAATGCGCCCTCGTGGTTGGTGTGGAAGAAGCTGGTCTGCAGGCCGAGCTCGCGGGCGTCGTCCTCGATCTGCCGCTCCAGCTCGGTGAGCGTGAGCGTGCCGTAGAGCAGCGGGTCGCGGCGGCCGAGCTGGTCGAGGTTGAC
>DAIOGX010000157.1:0-3360 GCA_036744995.1 Solirubrobacteraceae bacterium
CCGCCGCTGTAGAACGGCCGCCTACTACCCGGGTAATGCATATGTAGATTCGGTTGGAACCGATTTCTACAGCAAGTTTCCCAACTTCAGCGGCCTGCAGCGCTTCTACTCCGAGTATCCCGGCAAGCCCTTTGCGTTCGGCGAGTGGGCGCTGTGGGACGAAGATAACCCGGGTTGGGTCAGCCAATTGTTCTCCTTCATCTCATCCCATCACAGGGTGAGAATGGCCTTATATAACCCACCCAAACGGGGAGCCGCGGTGGCAGAGCGCCACGATCCGTGCCGGTAACGGCCGCAACGTGATCTACGCCAACGACACGGTCGACCATGTCTGGACCGGCACCAACCCGCGGACCGTCGTGCACGCGCACGCCTCAGGCATCTCAGGCGAGATCCACTGCCAGTCACCGGGCATCGTCGTCTTTCTGAGCACCGTCAGCGAACACCACTTCAAGCTGGACGGCTGCCACCACACCAGCCATTACAGCGTCGGGTATTGATGGAAGGTGTCGGGCCGCTCGCCGGCAGGTCGGCTTCGAGCTGTCTGCTACGGACGTTCTCGTGCGCCCGCTCGCGCAGCGTGCGCGCGAGCACCCCGCCGGACGCTCACGCTATACGCGGAGGACCGGCAAACGCCGGTCCTCCGAACGCTCATCGGGCACGCTCCTACGTGGCCGCCTGGTACCTGACCCAATACGTTCAAGCGGCTGCAAAGAAGCTGCGGCGCCCGGATTTCATCGAGATGATCTCAGCCGCTCCGGGCGTCGAGCAGGACTTGCGGATCCTGGGATTCGAGCAGGTGAGCCGCCCGCCATACGCCAGAGTTGGGCAACGGGCATTCCGGCAGCCCGCCGAACCCGCGGACTAGGCGTCCTCGCCCTCGTAGCTGCTGACGAGCTCCGCTGGACGACGAGCGAGCGCCTCGTCGTAGCGACGCTCAAGACTCTTGAACTCGGCAGCGGTGAGCAAGCGACGTGCCTCGTCCAAGAAGTCATCGCGTGAGATCGACGGAGTCCCGACCTCCCTCATCGAAGCGAAGAACTCATCGACCTCTCGTTCGACCGCCTCCAGCTCGGCAGGTGCATGTGCTCGCGTATAACTGATCAGGGCGGCCGCGACCTGCGTGACCGGCCGCCGCCGCTTGGTGATCGCGACGGTGAGCAACGAACTTGGAAGCACCCGCTTGTTCGCGCCGGCTTGCACCACGCTGATGTCCGCGCGGGACATGGTCGACTTGTCGACGCCGATCATCTCGGCGGCTTCGCTGAGCGTCGGAAACGCGGCTGGGTCCCGCTCGTAGCTGAGGGTCTGAACAGTCATTGGTGGTGATCTCCTTCGGTCTAGCCTAGCAGCTCTGTGCAACTAGCGCAACGCGCGCAACGCATGCAACTGTACGGGCGGCATCGGACAGCACCGCCCGAGTGACGGCGCGACCTCGACGCCCACCGCCTCCGTGCCGACCGAAGAAGTGCGCCACTGAGGAACTACGGCGTCAGCCGTACGGGCAGCGTCTTGAGCTGGTTGACGAACATCGCCTCCGCCGCCACCGGCCGCCCGTCGAGTTGCATCCGCGGGTAGCGCTTCAGCGTCTCCTCGAAGAGGATCTTCAGCTCGAGTCGCGCGAGCGCGGTGCCAAGGCAGAAGTGCCGTCCCCCGGCACCGAACGCCTGGTGCTCAGCTTTGCGGCGCAGGTCGAAGCGGTCCGGATCCTCATACCGGCTCTCGTCGCGATTGGAGGAGACGTACCACATCACGACCTTCTCGCCCTCTTTGATCTTCTGCCCATGCAGCTCCGTGTCGCAGGTGGCGGTGCGGCGGAAATGCGCGAAGGCGGGGAACATCCGCAGCGACTCCTCGACAGCATCGGGGATCAGCGACGGGTCATCCAGCAACAACTGCATCTGCTCGTGGTCTTCCATCAGCGCGCGCATACCCGAGCAATAGGTCGCCTTCGTCGAGTCATTGCCCGCGGCCATCAGCAGGAAGAAACCCATGACGATCTCGATCTCCTCCAGTTTCTCCCCCTCGACCTCCGCGTGCACCAGCACGCTCAGCAAATCGTCCGTCGGGTTCTCGCGCCGCTGCGCGATCAGCACGCTGCAACGCTCGAACGTTTCGGGGATCTCCTTTGCGAGCACACCCTCAATCCCTTCAGGGGCGAGCTCGGGATCGTCGGGCGCGAGCGTCGCGTTCATGATCCGCGCCCAGATCGCGTCTTCGTCCTCGGAGATGCCCATGAAGCTTCCGATCACACGCGAGACGGCGGGCTGGGCGACATCGCTCACCAGGTCGCACGTCTCGCGGGCGGGCGGGGCGGGCGGGGTCTTCAACCGATCGAGCACACCGAGGACGATCTCCCGGATCCTCTCCTCGTGGTCGGCGATGCGCTTCGGCGTGAAGCCCCTCTGGAACAGCGCCTTCAAGCGATCGTGCTTGGGCGGGTCCATGCCGATGAACATCGCCCTCGCGAGCTCCATCGGGAAGATCTCCGCGAACGCCGTGATGCCGCCGAGTTCCGAGGAGTACGTCTTGAAATCTCGGCTGACCGTGTGCACATCCTCCGCGGTCGTCACCGACCAGAAGCCGGCCTCCTCGGGGAACTCATCGAAGCGCTCCGTCCAGTGGATCGGGCACTCGCTGCGCATCTCCTTGAAGACCTCGTACGGCGGCCCGTCCAGCCACAGCTCTTTGTCCGCCAGTTCCACCGTCCCGATGTCACGCCCAACCGTGACCATCCCCCTACCTCCCAAGTTGCGTTGCGGTGATGCTACATGGACCAGATGGATGGGGCCGACCGGATGCAGCCTGCCGCGCCCGATCCTCAACACGGCGGTCGTCTTCCGTGAGGGGTTACGGTGTGCGGATGAGCTCCTCGCGCTCCGCGCATCCTCGACCTCGTTGCCTGGAGGGACCACCGCGCGAGTGGAGGCCATTCGTGACCGGCCACCACCACGATCACCGGCGACGAGAGATCAAACACCCACTCGCCTTACCGCACTTCCTGGCGTACACACCCGAATGGGAACACGGCTAGCCAACGGGTGCTCTTCACCTCGAGAGGATCCACGTGATCAGATACGTAGAGGATGTCTCCCCCGGTGACGCGACCGGCCGTGTGGCCGAGATCTACGGGCAGATTCGGCGTGACTTCGGCGCTGTGCCCGACCCGTTTCTCTTGCATTCCGCGAGCCCGCGCCTGCTGGGCGGCGTCTGGGCGGTGTGCCGAGAGACGCTCGTCGCCGGTCGCGCGCCACGCCATTTGACCGAGCTCGTCGCGACGGTCGTCTCGCAGATCAACTCCTGCCCCTACTGCGTTGATGCGCATACGACGATGCTTCGCGCAGACGGGCGGGGTGCGCT
>DAIOGX010000158.1:0-3298 GCA_036744995.1 Solirubrobacteraceae bacterium
CTTCGATCGGTCCAGCGCCGTGTAAAGATCCCACCCACCCGCATCCGGACGTGCCGATCTTCTTGAAACAGGTTCTGAGGCAACGGGAAGGAGGTGTACGTGAGCGAGGCGGATTTCGATGTGATCGTCATCGGTGCCGGACCCGCTGGAGAGGTGTGCGCCGGGCGCCTGGCTGACGACGGCCTTTCCGTGGCTCTTGTCGAGCGGGAGCTCGTCGGCGGCGAGTGCTCGTTTTATGCGTGCATGCCCTCCAAGGCGCTCCTGCGTCCCGCCCAAGCGCTCGCCGAGGCCCGCCGGGTGGGTGGGATCCGATTCGCCGAGGACGCCCGCGGTGAGCTCGACGTGCAGGCCGTGCTCCGCCGCCGCGATGAGGTCATCCACGATCTCAACGACAGCGCGCAGCTTCCCTGGATCGAAGATCGCGGAATCACGCTCGTGCGCGGCCACGGGAAGCTCGAGGGCGAGCGCGCGGTACGCGTCGGCGATGTCCTCTTACGCGCTCGTCTCGCCGTCGTTCTAGCCCCCGGCACGGGCGCTTCGATTCCGCCCATCCCGGGATTGCGGGAGGCCAATCCGTGGACTAATCGCGAGGTCACCACGGCCAGGACCATCCCCGCCTCGTTACTCGTGCTCGGTGGCGGTGTGGTCGGCGTGGAGATGGCGCAGGCCTATGCCTCGCTGGGCGCGCGCGTGACGGTCGTCGAGGCACTTCCGCGACTGATCGCCGGTGAGGAGGCGTTCGCTTCACAGCAGGTGCGCGAGGCGCTCGAAGAGCACGGCGTGGAGATCGTCCTGGGCGTCAAGGCGATCGCCGTGCGGCGCGCGCAAGGCGCGGGGCCCGTCACGCTCGAATTGGAAGACGGCCGATCGTTTACAGGCGAGGAGCTGCTCGTCGCCGTCGGGCGCCGTCCTCACACCGACGAGCTCGGACTGGAGTCGCTTGGGTTGGAGCCTGGTAAGTCCGTGGCGGTCGACGACACCATGCGGGTGTCGGGCCGGGAATGGCTGTACGTGATCGGCGACGCCAACGGGCGCGTGCTGCTCACGCACATGGGCAAGTATCAGGCGCGTCTCGCTGCCGACCACATCCTCGGGCGTTCCGTCCCACTGCTCTCAGACGGGCGGTTGGCGCCGCGCGTGATCTTCACCGAACCCCAAGTCGCGGCAGTCGGGCATACGCTGCAGAGCGCCGAAGAGGCCAGCCTGAATGTCCGCGCTGTCGACGTTCCCACCGAGGATAACGCCGGCGGCAGCTTCGTCGGCCATGATGCGCCCGGCACTGCCCGGATCCTCGTCGAGGAGGATCGTCGTGTGCTCGTCGGTGCGACCTTCACCGGCGTCGAGGTGGCCGAGTCCCTGCACGCGGCGACGATCGCGATCATCGGCGAGGTCACGCTGGAGCGTCTCTGGCATGCCGTCCCGTGTTTCCCCACTCGCAGCGAGGTATGGCTGAAGCTATTGGAGGAGTATGGGCTCTAGCTCGCGGAGAAGATCTCGAGTATGCCGCTGAGCTTGTGGTCATTGGCGTTGCCCTCGGGCTCGATCACGTGGCCGTCGACGACGATCGGGCTGTTCCAGTGTCCTGATGCGCCTGCAAGCTTGGCGACCGGCCGTGGCGACCCCGGCCGGTACACGTAGATCCCGCCCGCCGAGGGGTCATACACGTAGAGCAGCCCGCCTGCCATCACCGGGCTCGTGCCGGGCGTGCCGTTCTGCCACGCTAGATACAACCGTCCACGGCGCAGCACATAGGCGGCGGTCGCGTTTTCGTCGCCCACGAACATGGTTATGTGTCGGCCCCGGTGCCATACCGCCGGGGCGGTGAACAGCTCGCCACCGCCAGGGAGCGGCAGCTGCTGAACTTCACCGCCGAGCAGCCTGTGCGAGGACACCGACCGGCCGTTTAGGCGCGAGAGCTCGAGCACACGCATGATCCCGTCCTTGCCCGCCAGCACGACTCGGTTGCCGCCGAGCAGCGCCGGGGCGGAGGAGCCGAGGTCGGTGTCGCTCGTATTCAGATGTTCCTGGTCGATCGGCGTGAACGACTGGCGCAGACTCAGGCCGGGGAACGCGAGCTCGATAACGCTGTCGCCGAAGTTCGTGCTTCCGTTCCACGGGCCGTTGCCAGTGTCGATCAGGATGCGCCCGCTGCCCGGTTCGGGGATGCGAGCGGAGCGAGTGTCTCCCGGTTCGGCGGGCTCGACCACCGGCCCGCCGCGTGAGAGGATCGCCGAGTCGCTGGCCTGACAGCTGCTTGGCACGAGCAGCCCGCGACGGTTCGCGCAGAGCGTGTTGAACACCGCCCGCAACCGTCCGCTGGCGCGATCGATTAGGACCACGTGTCCTTGGTAGGGAGGGATGTCGCCGAAGTAACCGCTCGTGCTCGTCACGATGTCAGGACCATCGATGTTGAGCGCCGCCCCGAGCTTCTCATGCGTCGCGTCGCGCGTGACGCTCACCGGCCAGGCGCCGGCGCGATCCTCGCTGCCGTCGGCGAGCGACAGCTTGTGGATCAGGCCGTTTGGTGACGTGGCGTAGACGAACTGCCGATCCGGGTCGGCCAGCGGGCTGGAGACGGTGATCTGCGCGGTTCCCGCCCAGCCGGAATAGCCGGGTGGGGTGAACGTCCACAGGATCTTTGCGCTGTCCGCGTCGATCGCCAGCGTCTTGCCGTACGTCGTCGTAACGACGGTCGTGTTGTGGATCGCGCCGTCCACCGACACGCCATGCAGGTAGATCGGTGAAGAGTCGACCGTTCCCGGCAGCGTCACCTGCACGTGACGCAGCTGCGCGATGTTTGCGCTCGTGATCCCCGTCTCCTCTTCGCTTACGTTGCTGCGTTGTGGGTCAAGGCCGAACTCGGGCCAGTCGAGCAGCCGCTGTGCCGAGCTCTGCGCGGGGGAGGCCGTGGAGGGGATCGCGCCGGCGCCGGCCGTCGGGGTGGAGACGTCGGCTGGGGCGCTGCTCCCGCAGGCAACCACCAGTGTGCACGCGGCCGCGGCGAATGCCAAGCGCGTGAGGAGGTGAGCGCGCATGCACGGACGTTCTATCGCACCGGGTCTGTGCTGACGGGCGTTATGCTGGCTGCGAGGCGAGATTCACTCACGACAGGAGGGATGCAACGACATGGCCAAGACTCCACTGGTGGGCGAGCGGGCGCCAGACTTCGAGCTGTCCGGCACGGACGGCACGTTCAAGCTCTCAGACCATCGCGGTGAGCGGGTGGTGCTGCTTTTCTATCCGGGCGATAACACGATGGTTTGTACGAAACAGTTCTGCTCGTATCGGGATCGCGCGG
>DAIOGX010000159.1:0-3203 GCA_036744995.1 Solirubrobacteraceae bacterium
GGGTCGAAGAACGCGCTGAAGGGAGTCGGCTTCTTCCTCGGCGGCCTGCTGCTCACGCTGTTCGGCTTCCAGAGCGCCGTGCTGGCGCTCGCGGCACTCGTCCTGACCGCGCTGATCGTGGCCTCCAGCTTCATGCGGGGCCACCTCGGCCGCCCGGACAAGACCGCGAAGTTCAGGCAGATGTTCTCCAACAACCGCGCCGTCAACATCCTCGCGGCCGCCCGCGTCCTCCTGTTCGCCGCCCGCGACGTGTGGTTCGTCGTCGGCCTGCCGTTCTTCCTATACGCCGAGCTCGGCTGGAGCTTCTGGGCGGTCGGAACCCTTCTCGCCGTCTGGGTGATCGGCTACGGCGCGGTCCAAGCGGCCGCACCACGCTTCGTCCGTCGCCGCGGCCATGGCCCAGATGGCGAGCCCGACGGCAGGATCGCCGTCTGGCTGGCGCTCGGCGTCGCCCTCTGCCCCGCCGCGATGGCCGCGGCCCTGGGCGCGGGCGTGGACCCGACGATCGTGATCATCGGCGGGCTGGTCCCTTTCGGGGTCGCGTTCGCGATGAACTCGGCCGTCCACTCCTACCTCATCCTCGCCTACGCCGACAACGACAAGGTCGCCATGAACGTCGGCTTCTACTACATGGCCAACGCCATCGGGCGCCTCGCCGGGACCGTCCTCTCAGGCCTGCTCTACGAGTGGCACGGGCTGACCGCATGCCTGTGGACATCAGCCGCGTTCCTGATCGTGGCCGGGCTGCTGTCGCTCCTACTCCCGACCGAGGCCACGACGAGCACGCGATCTGCGCGGCTCGCACATGGCTAGTGGGCCTGGCCCGACCCCTATCACCAACTGACAGAGTTTCCCCACCCGCGTGACGGGCTAACGCGCGGCGGGTGTGTCTTTGCGCCGGAAGCGCTTGCGCAGCCACTCGGGAAGGATCGGACCAGTTCCGCCGAGGCTGGGCAGTTTCGTAGACTCGAAGTGGCGGTCACCGTGGGCCTTTTCGGTCCTGCCGGTCTCGGTGGCGTCCGTGTGCGGGGGTCCGGAGGCGGGCGGCTGGCTCGCGGTGGATGGCTCCATGGCGCTCATTGTACGGGCCCGTCCTGCCAGCTCCATAAGGATCGCCAGCACCAGGAACGTCAGCGCTCGGTCGAACCTTCGCAGGTCTTGGACATTCGGCCGGCAGGAGCGACTTCGCGCGCCGATTCTGCCAGCCGAAGTCCGGGCCTGCTTTTCAATAAAGAACGAGTCGCCATGACAGCCGTCGGAAGGCGAGCTCTTCAGCCTGAACAACCACTTGATCAATGGCGTAGCTGTTATAAAGGAGCCATCGGAAGGTAAGCCCAACCAGCACCAGCGCGACGATCCAAAGGCCATACGCCCCTCTGGCGCCGATGATGATGGCGGCTACACCCGCGTCGACGGCCATCACGCCGAGCGCGCCGCCGTCAAGCGCCGCGGAGCGCGCTGTCTGCATCTCCAGCTGGCTCTCGCCAGCGAGCAGAGCCTGTCGGCGAGCCTCGGCGTAATCGGTTTCGCGGACATCTCCACCCTCTACTCCGACGAGCCTCCCCAAACGGGACACCCCAAGCCGCGGCTGGCAGCTAGACCCGGCGCCGCTGCCCCCTGTCACCAGCTCCTAACCGCGTTCCTTTGATTCAGCCGCTGTGGTCGAGATCGGCGAGGAAGTTGCGCAACAGGGGGTCGGTTATGTGCCACTGCCGCGGGATGGTTTGCTCGATGATGCCGGTGTCTCGGAGGGCGCGCAGTGTGTCGTTGGCGATCTTGGGGTTGAGTCCTTGATAGAGCTGGGCGCCGCGGGCCACGCGAACGGCGAGGCGCTGTGTGTGGCGGCCGAGTGAGCGGATGCGCTCGAGGGTCTGCTCGTGCTTGGGGAGGTCAGCGAGCTGCGCCGCGCGGATGCCGACGCTGACATGCGTGTCGGTGATCTTTCTGGTGGCGTCGACGAGCGAGCTCTCGTGTGTCCAGCGTGCGATCAGCATCGTCACGCGAGGGTGGCCCTCGCCGGCGGCGAGGAGTCGCTCCAAAGCATCGGGGGCGATCGTGCAACCGTCTTCGGCAAGCCTCCGTGTGATGCCTTCGCGCCAGGCTTCTGCGGAGATCGCCGACAGCGGGTAGAACGAGCCGAACTGACTGAGCCCTCGCTCAGCGGGGACGAACAGGTCGCGCATCAGGTGCTCCATCGATCCAACGAACAGGAAGCTGACATCGGGGGAGCGCTGGAAGATCGCGCGCATACGCTTGGTCAGCCGGTCCGGATCGCCGAAGGGGCGTCGCGGAGCGGTGATCTCCTGAAACTCATCGAAGAACACGACCAGGCGGCGTCCGTCGGCACTGGCGATCCGCTGGGGCAGTTCCAGTGCGTAGGCCAGGTAACGATCTGGATCTCGGGCCGCAAGTCCGGGACGAAAGGCGAGGTCGAGCTCCTCGCCGAGCTCGGCGCGGGCGCGTACGGTCGCGGTGAGCGCCGCTGCATCGGCCAAAGCCCGGCCAGCGCGACGCGCCTTATGCGCCAAGCGCTTGAGGGAGTTGCGATTTGCGATCGTGCTGAGCACGAGTTGCTCGGCGAAATCAGCTGTGTCGGCAAGCCTGAAGAGGTCGACCGCCGCCACGTAGCAGCCTCCATCTGCGAGGCGCCCAAGCGCGGCGTCGCAGACGCTCGTCTTGCCGGTACGTCGCGGACCGGCGATGATCAAGTTGCCGCCGCCCTGGAGCGAGCGGGCGACCGCAGCGACCTCGTCCTGACGGCCGACCATCTGCCCGGCCGGGATCGGGGTATCGGTGGGGAAGAGCTCTCCGCTCCCCTTGCGCTTATTACTCATAGGCTATGTACATATTACCGTATAGGTGATATATAACCCGAAGTCCTATTTGGATCGGGCGTGCAAACCAGCCCACGCGGCGCTTGGGATGTTTCTCACGCGCCAGCGAACTTACTACGATGCCAAGGCGCCTCGTGGCCAAGGTTTTCCGACTGAGCCGCGGCGGAGCTTGTGCTCCACGCGGTGAGGGCGGGGGATGGCATCTCTCCCCTACTCCGACGAGCCGCCCAAAACGGTACAGGCCACCCCGTAGCCAACTCGTAACATCCTGTGAAGCCGGGCCTCGAGTAGCGCTCCGCGTGTCGCCCACCCCTTATCTTGGCCGTGATGAGTCCCGCAGACGTGCCGACTCACGTTTTATTGGCGCGC
>DAIOGX010000160.1:0-3149 GCA_036744995.1 Solirubrobacteraceae bacterium
GCTCTCGGCTAGACGTTTGACCCCAGATCGCCACAGGCCGGTCGAGAGTCGGCGTTTCCTCCCGCTTCTTCGGCGAGTCGCTTTACGTTGATCGAGTCGGGCTCGGCGTATTCGTCACCTTCGACCTTGCTCGATGACGGTAGCCACAGAGGTGCTCAACAATGCTGCGGCTGCAACAAAACCGAGGTACACCACCTGCATATGGGTATCCCAGATTTCGTCGGGAATGCCGAGAAGAATGGCGAGAGCCACTGCCCAGACTCCCACAGTCGCTGTTCTCATCCAGCGACCGGTGAGCAGCGCGCAGAATGGTCCGGCGGCGAGCAGGGGGATAAGGACGACATGGGTGAGGATCGCGTCGGTCGCCGCGATGACCGAGCTGAGGATAAGCGCGAGCCACCAGACACAATTGACCGACCATCCCGCGAGCAGTGATTGATGGTTTGCGTTCCGTCCTGATACTGGTTGGCCGGTCGCCGCGTGGGTGGAAAGGCACGCATACAAATCGGCGGCTTCGGCCGAGATCGCCGGGGCATGGTTGGTCTCCTCGACGGAGTCACGATTGTGCCACAGCGCTGGCTCGATAAAGCTCTCGACACGATCACGGATCTCGTGGCTGAGTTGGGTCTCTGGGCCACAGACGAACTCCGCCAGTCGCTGGATCTGACGGTCGGTATCGGTGAAGTAATCCTCGTAGCACAGGATGAGCCGCCGGTGTCCTTGCGTATTCTCGAGCGCAGCTTGTACGTAGCGGAGCCAGAGAGCGACAGAGTCCTCGAAGTCGAGCCCGTCGGTCCCACGCCTGAGGAGCGAAGCAGCCACATCGGCCGGGTCGCGCACGCAGAGCACGTAGTCCATGTCGCCGACCAGGGCACGCCAGAAGGGCAGCGTCATCGAAGCCCGCGGGTCCTTCCACGCCCAACGTTGCTCGCGTGTGCCGAACAGGGCTGTGAGGGAGCCACGAGCCCGGTCTCGGACAGCGGCCAAGGCGGGGGAACGCTCCCAGCCAGGCGGAAGGTCGGGTGGATGCCCCCAGGTGCCGCCAAATGTCCCTAGGATTTCCTCGTTGACCTCGTAGATCTCCTGCTGCTCCCAGTAGCCGCGAGCGTTGTCGTCCGGGTCAGCGGGAAGCATCCGCTCCGTCGGCCCGAGATCAACTCCCAGCAGGCCGATGAGCGCCGTCGTCAACGATGTCCCGCTACGGCCCATTCCAGTTATACAAATCGGCAGTCCAGGGGAGACAGATGCCGCGTCCAGGACTTGATCGGTCGTTGCCGCGATGCTCTTTCCATCCGCCGCAACGCCAACACTAGCTCCCTGTATGGTGCCCCGCATGTCGAGAAGATATCCAACGCGTGAGACGTTGGACTTACGGCTGGCTAAAGGTTTTGTGGGTAAGGGAGACGGGAGCCCGGTCTTCACCGCAAACGCTGGTCTTGGATGCCGAAGCGGCGGGCCACGTCGGCTGAGCGGTTGCGCGTTGCTCTGGCGTGGGCTTGGGATGGACACGGTAAGGCCAAGCGGGGATCAGGCATGTGCTCAGGCCCGTCGTGCTCAGGGTGCGGCATTTCGCCATGCCTGTGCGCTTGAAGGCATCCCGCTCCGCGACACGCCTGCATCGGCACGGCCATCGATGCGGCGGGCTTCCCAAGCGCTTGGCGCCTGAGCCTGACGCGCAGCGCTGCTGGGTACCGCAAGGCGATCCAAAACGACCTTTTGGATCGTGAATGAGTTCCCCTGCATCGGTGCCGTCGGGGGTCTATGACGAACCACCCGAGTCCTATGGGGGTCTGCTCGAAACCGACGGCGCACAGAAGCCCGGCTACGCGGCCTTCAAGGCCGGCTGAGCGAACCTTATGCGCCGCGATTGAGTCGTGGCGCGTCCATGCTGAACATGGGCGAGGCCAACTCGAGCTATCCAGTCAGCGTCGTGACATGCAGCACCATTTCCTGAACCCACCCGGCGATCGCGTAGCGATCTGAGCTGTCGAGCGTGGACCGACCCGCTCCAACAACATAAAGTCCGACCAACTTATGCTGTTGCGTTGATAGAGTAGCCGTTGGAATGCAGACGTTCAGGCATCACGAGCGCATCCTCGACCCTGTGCCCGGAGCCGTCGTTCAGGCGCTCGGGGGGCTCGAGCATGCCTCTGGGAAGGCCGCTGCCCAGCGGGGACAGCATCGTGCGGCGTTGAAGACCCTGGTCGAGGTTGCGCGCATCCAGAGCACCGAGGCATCGAACGCGATCGAGGACATCACCGCGCCGCCGGCTCGTCTGCGTGCGCTCATGAGCGAGATGACGGCCCCGGCGAACAGGAGTGAGGCGCAGATCGCCGGTTATCGCTCGGCGTTGGACCTCATTCACTCGAGCGCCGATGCGATGCCGTTCAACGAGAACGTCGTCAAGCAACTTCACCAGACCATCTACAGCCTGACGAACGCACGACACGCCGGCGATTACAAGACCGGCCCGAACGACGTCACCGAAACTCTCCCGGACGGCACGGTCATCGTCCGCTTCCGGCCCGTGTCACCACTGGAGACCCGGACGGTGGCGATGCCCGAGTTGCATCGCCGCTTTGACGAGCTGCAACGCGCCCAGGCGCATCATCCGCTGCTGCTGCTCGGGGCCTACGTTTTTGACTTCCTGATGATTCACCCGTTCCAGGACGGCAACGGACGGACAGCGCGCCTGATCACCCTCCTGCTGCTGTACCAGTCCGGTCACGAGGTCGGTCGCTATATCAGCCTGGAGCGCATCATCAACGACACTCGTGAGACCTACTACGAGGCGCTCCAGCGATCGACGCTTCGATGGCACGATGGTCAACACGACATCTGGCCCTGGATGGAGTACCTGATGGGAACGCTGCTCGCCGCTTACAAAGAGCTCGAGCAGAGGCTCGAGATGACCGCGGGATACGGGACCAAGCAACCGGCGGTCCGGGACTTCATCCGCTCGCGAATTGTCGATGAGTTCTCGCTCGACGACATCCGCTCGGCCACCCCCGCCAGCGACCCTCTGATCAAGAAGGTATTACAAGAACTGCGGGCCGGCGGTGCAATCGAAGTGGTGCAAAGAGGACGATACGCCCGATACCGCCGGCTACACACTAATTTCTAGCTCATCGAATCCCCGATTCCGAGGG
>DAIOGX010000161.1:0-3147 GCA_036744995.1 Solirubrobacteraceae bacterium
CCGCGCCTGGAGACGATCGTGATCCTCGCTCGTGGGCTCGAGCTGTCCTCGGTGGGCGAGCTGCTCGACGGGATTGACTGAGCCCTTACCCTGACCGCTCCTAGACGGCCAGACGCCTGTCAAGCGCGCTACAGTCCCCTCGCTCTCTTGCCCAGTTAGCTCAGTTGGTAGAGCACCTCCATGGTAAGGAGGGGGTCTCCGGTTCGAGTCCGGAACTGGGCTTTCTAGAAATGGCCCGCTGCGAGCGCAAGTTCATAAGCTGCCCGCATGTCTAAGTACGCGGCGTTTCTGCGCGGGATCAACGTCGGCGGCCATCGGATCACGAGTAACGAGCTGCGTTCGCGCTTTGAGGCGATCGGGTTCCGGGGTGTGGCAACCTTTCGTGCCAGCGGCAACGTTATTTTCGCCGCTGACTCAGAGCCGCTTACGGAGCTGACCGTCCCGGAGCTGACCGTCCACATCGAGACCGAGCTGGTGAAGGGGCTCGGCTACGAGGTCCCGACGTTCCTACGTACAGACGACGAGGTCCGGACGATCGCCGCCTTCGAGCCGTTTGCTCCCGCACAGGTGCAGGCGTCCGCGGGCAAGCTCCAAGTGTCGATGCTCTCCACGCGACCCGCGACGCGAGCGCAGCAAGAGGTGCAGGCGCTGGCCACCGATGAGGACAGGCTCGCGTTCGGCGAGCGCGAGCTCTACTGGCTTCCGAGCGGAGGCACCGTCGATTCCGCGCTGGACCTGAAGACGATCGGGACGCTGCTCGGCGCGATGACGACCCGGACCAAGAACACCGTCAGCCAGATCGCGGCGAAATACTTCGCGGACTGACTCTCCGACCGTCGGAGATAATCCGTTCATCGACTCCTCCCCGCCCGCATCCCCGCGGTCCCACGGTCCTGACCCGCACGGGTGGGCTCGCCGTGCGGCTGACTGGATCGTGCCGGAAGAGAACCCGGCGGGGGTGGTGTACGGACTCATCACGATCGCCGCGCTGATGGCCGCCGAGAGTGGGCGCCACGAGACCTACCCCGACACGATCGCCTCAGCGGCTATCGCGGCGGTGCTCTACTGGATCGCCCATGCCTACGCGGAGCTCCTCGGGCGGCGCCTGGCCACGCGCGAGCGCCTCACCGGACGAACACTGTGGTGGGCGTTCCTGCACGACTGGGCAATCGTCAGGGGCGCCGCGATCCCGCTGCTGACGCTGCTGCTCGCGTGGGCCCTGGGAGCCGCTCAACAGACGGCGGTCACCGCGGCGCTGTGGAGCGCCGTGGCAAGCCTGATCGCGTTCGAGCTCGTGGCCGGCATCCGCTCGCGGGCTGGCCGGGCTTCGACCGGTCCCGGCGAGCCGGTGCTCGAGATGGGCGTCGGGATCACGATGGGCGTGGCGGTCATCGCCCTAAAAATCGTCCTGCATTGATGCATCGCGGCGCGCGCGACTCAAGGGGCGTCAACGAGGGCCCGTCAACGTCGTTTGCTCGTGCGTCGTTCGGCGAAGTAGGTGAGCACGATGCCCACAAGCAGTGAGATCACGATCACGACGATCAGCGGCGCGTGGCCGGAGCCAAAGATCCAGTTGACCTTCACAGATTCGAGGTTGAACACGGCGAACAGCGTGATCAGGATCGCCAGCACGACCAGCGACCCCGTGCGCACCTGCTCGCGCCGGCTGCGGGAATCCTCCCGGAGCTTATGATGACCCGGAGTCTGTGCCGGCGCAGACATCGCCAGTCGATCGTACCCGCTTCGCGGGCCTTGTGGGCGAAATCTCAAGCGGGCGAATCCAGCCGCCGCCGGGTCCGCGGCTGCCGTCAGCCCGGGTTTGGAGCCGCCGCGCGCGCGGCGGCCATCCAGGGGCAGTCAACCGACAGCTCCTCGACGCCGAGCGCAGCCGCGACGTTGAGGGCCATGCCGTGGCGGAAGAAGTCGTCCAATTGCTCTGCCTCGGCGCCTGACAGCTCGCCGGCGAGCTCCGCCAGCTGGGCGTAACGTTGGCGCACGCACGCACGCACCACCTCGTCGTCGCAGGCGGCATAGGACTGGTGCTGGAGCATCAGATAGTCCCGATCTGACGCGAGCAGCTCCTTATAGGCCATCCCCATCGCCTGCAGCGTGTCCTCGCAGTCCGCCGGCGCGCGCCCAGCCGCGTAGTCTGAAGCGGCGACGCGGAAGGTGTCGGCCACCCGTTCGAAGCTCCGATTCAGCGCGGCGAGAAACAACTCGCGCTTCGAAGGGAAAAGGCTGAACACGTAAGGCTGGGCGACGCCGACGCGCCTTGCGATCCGCTCGACCGGCGTGCCGTGCAAACCGCCATGGGCGAACTCATGCACGGCTGCGGAGATCAGCTCCTCGCGGCGCTCCGCCGCGGGGACCCGCCGGCGGACGGGCTCGGCAGTCGTGTTCATGCGGCCTCCCCGGCGACCACTGGGATCTTCTGACCCTCGCCGGCAATGCCCCGCCCGCGCGCCGCGTCAGCGTTGACCGATGCGGCGCCCTCAGCGACCGCCATGTCCACGGCGTCCGCGCCCACCGTTGTCTTGAATGGCAGCGTCAGCACGATCAACGCCCCAGCGGCGAGCACCGCCATGCCCACCCACATCGCTGGGATCAAGCCGTTGACGAACGCCTGCGGCGAAGAATATCCGCCTGAGCCGGTGAAGATCGAGGCGAGCACGGCCACGCCGAGCACACCTCCCAGCTCGCGAATCGCGTTGTTGGCGCCGGAGGCCTGACCGGCTTGCTCGGTGCGCACGGAGGCGAGCACAGCGTTGGCAGAGGGAGCGAACACGAGCGCCATACCCGCGCCGGCCATGATGAACGGGACGATCATGTGCGAATAGGGTAGATGGGTAGAGGTAATAGATGCAAGCCACCCAAGCGCGCCCGCCTGCAACGAGAGCCCCGCGAACATGAAGGGGCGGCTGCCGAAGCGCTCGGAAAAGACCCCCGCCAGCGGCGCTACAACCATCGTGGCGCCTGTCCACACGAGCAGCTTCAGCCCGGCCTGCAGGGGCGTGTTACCGAGCACGTTCTGCATGTACTGAGACATGAAGAAGATCGAGCCGAACATCCCAAAGTACATGCTCAGCGATGCGACGTTCGTGACCGCGAACGAGCGTTTGGCGAAGAACGACATCGGCAGCATCGGCT
>DAIOGX010000162.1:0-3030 GCA_036744995.1 Solirubrobacteraceae bacterium
GGCCACGCTAACGGAGTCTGCGGTAGAACAGCTGCTTGAGCGCTCGATCGGTCGTCATCCCTGGAAAACGCGGAACGGGTTGTGAGGGATAACGCTTGACCGCGCCCGGCTGCCCGATTTCCCCAACGACCGCGACCGTGAACTCAGGCCGAGCGGTTCGAGGTAGGACCGTTCGCGTCGGTCGCCTGCGTGGGCACCTGCGCGCTGTCCACCTGCGGCGGCTCATCGAACAGCTGGAGGTAGGGCTCGTAGCGAAAGAGCCTCGAGCGGCGCTGTCCGGTGACCTCCCGCAGCAGCCCTAGCTCCCGAAAGCGTGCCACGAGCCGGTTTGCCGTCGGAAAGGACACCTCGAGATCACGGCTGACGGCATTCACGTTGACGAGCGGCCGCTGAAAGAGCATCGACAGCAACCTCAGGCCGTTGGGACCCATATCGTCCATCACGAGCGTGCGGTTTCGCTCGCGAAGCTCGAAGATGCCCTCGGCCGTGTCCGCAGCCTGTTCCGCGGTCTCGGCCACACCCCGCAGGAAGAAGCGCAACCACCCCTCCCAGTCCCCTGAAAGACGCACCGCCATCAGGCGGTCGTAGTACTCGGCGCGGTGAAGCTTGAAGTAGTAGCTGAGGTAGAGCAGGGGAGCCCTCAGGGCCCTCCCCTCGACCAGCAGGAACGTGATCAACAGCCGTCCGACGCGGCCGTTCCCATCGAGGAAGGGATGGATCGTCTCGAACTGCGCATGCGCAAGAGCGGCCATGATCAAGAGAGAGGTCTGCTGCTCGGAATGCAGGAACATCTCGAAGTCGCCCAGGGCCTGCGTCATCTCGGGAACAGGTGGAGGGACGAATGTGGCCTGACTGAGCGACGCACCCGCCGGGCCGATCCAGTTCTGCGTTCTCCGGAACTCGCCCGGCGTAGCCCGCGAGCCCCGGCCGCCACGCAGGAGCTCGGCATGGATCTCCCGGATCAGCCGCAGGGAGAGCGGCAGCTCGTCCAGGCGCGACAGGCCATGGTTCATCGCCGCGATGTAGTTCACGATGTCGCCCACATCCCCGTGACGTCCCTGGGTCTCGGGCTCCAGTTCGACTTCCAAGAGATCTTCCAAGGTGCTCTGGGTGCCCTCGATCTGAGAGCTGAGGACCGCCTCGCGTCTCACGTACATGCCCACGAAGAAGTCCGGGTCGGGGATGACCTTCACCACCCCATCCAGGCGGCCCAGCGAGATGTCCGCCTGCGAGAGCAGCCCCAGCAACTCGCCGTCCAGCGCGACCGGTGGGTTGGGCGGCAGCGGAGCTGGGATGAAGGCGCGGTAGCCAGACGGCTGGGACACCAGCCGCCCAGCGCGGTGGTCATCTGCGGGCAAAGCTGGACCTTTCTAACATCGAGAGGCGACGAACGGTATTTACGGAAAGCAGCATATCCTTAAATAAGGCCTGGCCCAAGCGCCACTTGCCTACAGCCGCGTTACTAGCGCCGCCGCTACCGCCTGGTACTAACGCAAATAGGCAAGCGCTTGAATAACTGCGCCAAGACATTGCTGGCCCCACGCGCGCGGAGCAGCTCACTTAAAGGATCTGGTTTGGGCCCGAAGGAAAGCGCGGCTCCGCCGCGACTCGGCTGTCAGCCGCTCGGCGTCTGTCGGCAGGGATAGCAGGGGCTGTTTCCAGTGCAAGTCGGGCAGCCGGGAGGCGGGACCGGAGGGGGAGCCGGGCAGGCGATCATCGGGCAGGCCTCGCCGGCGGCGCAGGGAGGCGGGCATGGCGGACATGACACGGTGGAGCCGCTGGCACCCGTTGCGCTCTGCGGACACGGGGTTGGACAGACGATCATCGCCGTGCCGTTCGCGGCAGCGACGGGCGGGCACGATGGACACGTGGACGACACGTTGCCGCTGGAGGCCTCATAGACACATGGGGGCGGGCAGATAGGTGGGGTGGCGGTCGCGGTGGTCGTGCCCGAGCTCGCGCACGGAACCGGACAGATGACCGTCGGCGTGGCGGCGGTTCCTGGGCTCGAGGTGGGGGTGCTGGTGCTGGCCACACATGGCGCCGGGCAGGGGACAGCCGGGCAAGCTGTATCGGGTGCGCAGGTCGGCGGCGAAGGGCAGGGCGCAACGGTGCACGTGGAAGCATCCGGCGGGCATGGCGGTGCGCACGGCAGGGGCTTGACGACCGTCGAGGTCGTCCGTGTGCGTCTGTCCGCGGGCCTGCCATCGCGCTTGTGCCTCTTGATCGACCGGGCGTGATGGCGGTGGCGATGACGGCGTTTGGTCGATCCGCCTGTCGCCTTTGGGTGGCTGGAGACGACGAGGGGGACTTCGCATGCCGGCGGAGAGCCGGTCGTGCTCGTCGGGACGACGGCGTTGCCGGTTCCTGAGCTGCCCGCCTGGCCGCTTGCGAGCGCCGGCAGCGCGCCGATCGCTGCGGCGCATAGACAGACGATCACCAGCCGGTGAGCGCGCATCGCTTCAATGTAGCGCGACCTCGGCTGAGAATCGCGCTCCGCTGGCGATCGGCGGCCGGTCCCGCGGCGCCTCAGGGCATCGATGGTCTAGCGGCCGGTGGCGCGCCGGTAGCGGGCGACCGCCACCGGGGCGAAGACCGCGATGATCACGAACGCCCATACGACGGCGCCCCACACGTTGTTGTGCGCGGGCGCCCCGAGCCAGAGCGAGCGCATGGCGTTGACGGTGATCGTGAAGGGGTTCACTTCGGCGAACCCGCGCAGCACTTCGGGCATCGAGGCCACCGGCACGAATGCGGAGGAGATGAACGTCAGGGGAAAGACGGCGATGAAGGCGACGGAGTTGGCGGCCTCGGGCGTCGAGGTGAGCATGCCGACAAACGCGAAGACCCAGGAGAACGCGTAGCCGAACAGCAGCAGCAGCCCGAAGCCGGCCACGGCGTGCAGGAAGCTCGTGTGGAAGTGAAAGCCGATCAAGAGGCCGGTGGCGATCAGGATCGCTGCCGAGAGGCCGTTCGTGACGACGTCGGCGAGCGTGCGCCCGGCGAGGACCGCGGGGCGCGCCATCGGCA
>DAIOGX010000163.1:0-2976 GCA_036744995.1 Solirubrobacteraceae bacterium
TCTCGAGCCGCCGGCGCCTGCACGGGGCTCCTCGGGCCCCGGCTCGCCTGATCGATCCTTCCTGGGGAGACGCCTTCCCCGTTGGCGTTCCGCTGCGCGGCACGCCGCGTCCGGGGAGCGCCAGCAACGCCGTCGATATGGCAGATCCGCACAGCCAGGATCAGCTGCTCTACGGGTGGTTCACCGCTGAGCAAATCGACGGGCGCAGCTACCGCTGGGCCGGCATCCATGCCGCGGCACTGATTCGGCTGCAGGCGCCCGCCAGAAGGCTGTGTCTGCACTATGCCCATGTGCCAGTTGACGTGGGCGGCGTTGAGCTCAGCATTCGCCGGCTGGACTCCTCTGAGCCCCTGCTGGGAGTGTGGAGCACTCATCTGGCGTGGCAGTACATCGAGCGATCTGTCGAGAATCGTCCGCTGAGGTTGCCCGCCGGTGACTACGAAGTCCTCTTCAGCGCTCCCCGGGGATGGACAGACCCTCCGCGGGAGACCCGTTCGCTCAGCTTTGCCCTCGCCGATATGTCCTTCGAGGAGGCCTACGAGATCGACTCCGGCGGCCTGGACATGGCATCCTCTCGAGTCGAGGAGCAGCTGCTGAGCGGCTGGTTCCAGCACGAGCACGAGAGCGGTCGCAGCTACCGGTGGGCGACAGGTCATGCGGCCGTGATTGTGCGTCTTGCAAAGGAGACGAGCAGCGTTCACATGAGCTACCGCCTGCCGCCGGGCTCGATCGAGGGTTTGACCATCTCCGTGCGCGAGGGGAGCTCAGAGGACGTCCTGTGGTCCACCCGGATCGCCTGGCACGACCAGGACTGGCACGAGGACAGCTTTCCGCTGCGCCTGGCAGCCGGCGATTACGTGGTGGCATTCGACGCCGAGCAGACCTGGTCAAACCCCCGTGGGCGAGATCCCGCCTTCGGCACCGAGGATCGCTCCTTGGGCTTCGTGCTCTCATCGCTGTCCTTTGACGAGGTGGCGTAGGCCATCGGTTCACAGCTCCGCGGCGAGCTCGGCCAGCCGCTCGGCGGCAGGGCGCATGGACAGGTCACGGCGCACGAAGTCATAAGCCTGCGTCTGCAGCTGTCGCAGGCGGGCGGGGTCGTCGAGCAGCTCGTCGATGACGCTGGCGATGTCCTCGACGTCCGCCGTCAGGAAGTGCTCGCCGGGAATGAGCGGCTCGCTGTCGAGGGAGGGCTCTGAGACGACGACGCAACCGTTGCATATCGCCTCGAGGAAGCGCATCCACTCGCACGCCCGGGAAGTGGTGCGGTGCAGGTTGAGCAGGACCCGGGAGGAGCGCAGGCGGTGGTACTTGTCGTCTCCCGTCAGGAAGTCCGGGCGCGGGGCCGTGCGCACCTCGAGGGGCGGGACGAGGAATTGACACTCGCGTGCCTGCAGTTCCCGGTGCAGGCCGGGGAGGAGTGGGTCGCGGCGCGGGTCGGCGGCACCGAGGTAGAGCACGTCGATCGGGCGGGGCATGTGCTCGTCACGGCCCCAGGTGTCCCACGCGGGGACGTAGCCGAGCTGGATGTGCGAGCAGTGGACTCCGCGACGCTCGAGCGCCGCGGCAGAGGAGCGATTGATCGAGACGGCGGCGGGGAACTCGGTGACGAGGTCGAGTGTCGCGTCGAACCAGGGGGTGCCGGGATTCTCGGTGCAGAGCGCGATCGTGCGCGCGCGCTGGTGTGCGTCGGGGAAGCCCGCAGGATCGCCGTGGGCATGGAACTCGTGGGGGATCGCGACGTATGTGCACTCGTCGCGAAGGGGAGGAAACGCGTCGAAGACGAGCTCGACGCTGTGCCCGGCGTCCGCGCACGCCGTCGCGATAGCGGCGAGCAGCTCGGTCATGAAGTGGCTGCCCCGGCGGGTGCTGACGAAGCAGAAGCGCATCTTCCGCTGGGAGGTTAGCTTCGCGCATAATCAAGCGCAGCTGAGGGTGCGGAGCCCGCGCGTACGGCGAACCGTCTCGCGGTTAGTTCTGGTTCGGCCGCGAGAAAAGTTTCTGGTCCAGCTGTCCCCTTTGTGAGATCCCGTCGGAATGGGAGATAGCGGCCATTGGACTCGCCCAATGACGACCAAGGAACCTTTGCACCGGCATGCCTGATCCTGCAACCCCGATCCTCAATCTCGCCGAAACACAACTGCAGATCCAGGCTGCGACCGCGAGCAACCGCGACGCGATCGCCGTCGCCGCTTTGGGTGTGGACACCGCGTTGATAGCGGTCGCCATACCACTGCGATCCGCGCTGGGACACGACTGGTGGCAGCCCCTGATCGCGATCGGCATATCAGGTCTGCTCGCCCTGACGGCGCTGCTGCAGGCCGGCGCGGATTTGGGACCGACGCCGTGGCAGATCTACGAGCTTTCCAACGGACTCACCGAAGAAGCCATCGCACTGCGGCTCATAGGCCTTCTGGACACCGCCATCGTCAAGGCCAACAGACGAATCACGATCAAGGCATGGGCGCTCTCGGGTTCGCTGCTGGCGATCATTGTCACGCTCACGGTCACCCTCGCCGGCCTATGAGCCCGCTAAACTCGACCACGATGTCCGAGCAGACGACCGATACCACCCCCGCGACCAACGTCTCCGCAAGCGGCGTGGAGCGATCCCCGGAGGAGCCGCGGCTGCCGTCCGGGCCACTGCCGACGTTCGACCATGATCTCCCATCGTTGGAAGTACCGGGCGTAATCCCCTCGTGGAAAGCCATCATGCGGGTTCTGCGGAGGTTGTGGCCACACCCACAGTCCTGACCTCACCGAGGTCGTTTGCCCCGCCTCCGCCGTAGCTGCTGCGATAGCGGCGAGCAGCTCGGTCATGAAGTGGCTGCCCCGGCGGGTGCTGACGAAGCAGAAGCGCATCTTCCGCCGGGAGGGTACTCACCTCCCCAACGAATGCGACTCACGCGGGGCAGGCACTCGCGCCGCGGCTCAGACGGGTGTCCAGAGGGCTGAGATGGGGACTGCCCAGAGTCG
>DAIOGX010000164.1:0-2883 GCA_036744995.1 Solirubrobacteraceae bacterium
TGCCACGGAAGGGAACGCCAGCGCCGGTCGACCCGGATCGCTTCGACGATTCACGCCACCTCCGCCGAACGCTCGCGTCCAACGGCAAGCGCTCGCGCGCAGCCAGTCACCGCAGCGAAGAAGCTCCGAGCGTCGCTGCTCGGCGTCGCACGCGCGTCCTTCACGCGGAAGGGAGAGCGGTCGGTGGCGGCAGCGAGTGCTTGCAGGGCAGGTCGAGCTCGGCCGCGAGCTAGCAGCCCGCGTTGTCGGACCGCGCTCGCCGCAATCGATCCCGGCACCACGGCCAGTTGGGCGGCGGGCTCCGAGCCACCGGCGCGACACCCCGCGTGAGATGCACGCTTGCCGCGCCAAGCGGGTGCGCCGGGGCTGGCTCCGGGACACACGCCGGACGACGGAAGCAGGTGTGCGATGCGGTATAGACGCGGCAGTGGTTAGGCAATTGGTGGGCAGCCCTGTACGGCGCGGCGAAGTGTTTGGGGTCGGGGGTCGCCACCAGAAGATCGTCGCAGCGGCGCGGCGTTCCACTATGCGTGGATGCGGAGGGCCTTTCTGAGCACCTCAGGCTCGAGCCTCATTCTCGCTGTCGCGGTAGAAGGCAGTCAGTGCCGTTGGGCAGACGACGCGCGTACAGTTCGACCTAAGGCAGCTCCCGCCCGGCCAGGCAGGGTCATGCAGCGTTGAAGTAGCGCCCGGTCGCGCGAAAGCCGTAGGCGAATAACAGCTTGTTGAGCGGGCCGCGGCCTAGCGGGCGCGGTGTCAGCGCGATCCGCCACGTGAAGCGGCAGTGGTCGGTCCCTGCTGGCTCAACGACGTATTCCTCGGCAAAGCTGGTGAAAACAGGGAGGTTGTATCGGGTGAAGTAGAACGCCTGGCGTCGCCCCTCCTCCCAGACGAAGTAGTACGCGTCTCCGACCGCCAGCCCGCCCATCGTCTTCGCCCGACGCGTGGTTCCCACGCCGAACGGGCGCGGGGAGGTCCAGCGGATGCGGAGCCCTCGAATCCAGTGCAGCGGTTGCTCGCTGACCAGCTCGGCCCACACCGCATCAGCGGGCCTGACGATCAACCAACTGCGCGAAAACCGCTGAGGAGCGAGATCAAAGTAGCCCTCATCCACGGGCTCCAACGCCGGCACGACGCGAGTTATACCGAACGTGAAGCCCGCCGTGGTACCGCCGCCGGGCCATCTGAACCCGTGCGTAGCAGGTCTACGAGCGCCGGCAGGATGCGCGTGCGTCGAGCAGATCGGAGCTTATACGGCGTCGTGGGGGCCTGATTTAGGATCTCGCTTCCGATGGAGATCCCGCCTGAGGTTCGCTATGTGGTCCGGCAGGGGAAGAGCATTGCCTACCAGCGGTTCGGTTCGGGGGACCGGCGGCTGGTCATAATCTGGACGAGCGTCGGGAACCTGGACCTCGTATGGACCGACGCCGCGATCAGCGATGTGCTTTTGCACTCCGCGGAACTCTACGAGTGCGTGATGTATGACCAGCTCGGCTTTGGGCTCTCGGATCCGGTCGACCATGTCCCAACGATCGAGGAGCGCGCCGCCGATCTGGGCGCGGTGATGGACGCGGTCGGGTTTGCAAGCGCGACGATCGACACGGGCTATGACGCGAGCTTGGGTGCGGTGCTGTTCGCGGCGCAGCAGCCCGAACGGGTCGACGCGCTGCTGTTGTTAGCGCCGTTCGCGCAGGGCTGGCTGTCGGCGCCGGTCGAGGAGCTCGTCGGCTGGGAGGACGCCGAGCAGGTCGCAGCGTACGAACGTGAGTGGGACCACGGCTATGAGCACTGGGGGCGTGGCGAGTCGCTGCGGATGACGATGCCGGGACTTGCGACGCCGCGGAACCTGCGCGTGTGGGGGATGCTCGAGCGCGCGTGTGCCAGTCCGGCGATGGTTCGCACCCAGCAGGAGGTCTCGAGCACCGCCGATGTGCGGGGTGTCTTGCCCTCTGTGCAGGCGCCCGCGTTGGTGCTGCGGCCAGCCGGCAACACTCTGCCCGAGGCCGCCGTCCGCTACGTGGCCGAGCTACTGCCCAACGCGAGCTACGAGGAGCTCCCGGAGACCGACAGCATGAGCGAGTTCTTTTCCACCTATCTGCGGCGGGCTGAGGAGTTCATGTTCGGCGCGACGGGTGATGTGAGGGCCAATCGAGCGCTGATGACGGTGCTGTTTACCGACATCGTCGGCTCGACCGAGCAGGCCGCGCTGCTCGGCGACGTGCGCTGGCGCGAGCTGTTGGTGGCGCACGAGCGGATGCTGCGCCGCGAGGTCGAGCGGGTCGGCGGCCGGTTGGTGAAGCTGATCGGGGACGGTTCACTGTGCACGTTCGACGGTCCGGCGCGCGCGATCCGCTGCGCCGAGCGGATCTGCGCCGCCGCCGGTGAGCTTGACCTCAGGATTCGCGCTGGACTTCACACCGGCGAGTGCGAGGTGATCGCCGACGACGTCGCCGGGATCGCCGTGCACATCGCTGCGCGGGTGAGCGGACACGCCGCCGCCGGCGAGGTGCTCGTGTCTCGGACGGTCCGCGATCTCGTGACCGGCTCAGGCATCGCACTCCAGTCCCGGGGGGAGCGTGAGCTCAAGGGCGTACCAGGCTCTTGGGAGCTGTTCGCCGTCGGTAGCGAGACGGCGCCGCTGCCGGCACCTGACCAGACGCGCGAGCTGCGCGCTAGCGACCGCGTGGTGCTGCTCGCGGCGCGGCGGGCGCCCGGCCTGCTCCGGGCCGCCAGCCGGATCGGCACGCGACGCGACCGCCGCAAGCCCGAGAAGCTCGCACCAAGCTGAAACCGGGTCCCAGCGAACGATCGAGGCCGAGCCCCGCTTCTCGCCAATTCCGCGACCCGTCAGCGATGAGCCTGGAGTGAGCCGGGGCGACAAGC
>DAIOGX010000165.1:0-2661 GCA_036744995.1 Solirubrobacteraceae bacterium
CGCGCCAGCGCGAGGCGCATGCTCGAAGCCAACGGCTACGACGTCGTTGGGGAGCTCGATAACGGTGACGGCGTGGTGGCTGCCGTGGAGAAGCTGAACCCAGAGGTTGTGCTACTCGACGTGCGCCTACCCGACATCGACGGCTTCGAGGTTACGCGGCGACTACTCGATGCGAACGGCGCTACCCCGCAGATAGTGCTTATCTCGAGCCATGACTTCACCGACCTTGACGAGGCGGTGGGCGCCAGCGGCGCGCGCGGGTTCGTCGCCAAGAGCGAGCTGAGCGCGGAGGCGATCTCTTTACTCATCCGCTGACCGCACCGCGACGCACCCTGATCGGTCTCGCCGGCTTGGCGTTCCTGATGGGCATCGCCGCTTTCGTGGTCATGCTCAACGGCGAGCACAACGTTCACCGGGGCGCGTATGCCGGCTTGTTCCTGGCCACCGGCTGGGGGTTCGTGGGAGTCGGGCTATGGGTTTGGAAGCAGCGGTCGGCCGGCAACATCGGTCCGCTCATGGTCGCGGTCGGCCTCAGCGGCTTGCTGAAGGGGTTGGCCTTTTCCAACGACAGCGTCGTGTTCGCGATCGCCTCGGTCGGGGAGGTGCTGATCTACGCGGTGCTCATCCAGCTGCTGCTGTCCTTTCCCTCGGGGAGGCTCGAAACCCGGCTGGATCGTCTCCTGGTCACCATCGCCTACGTCAACACGACGGTGGTGCAGCTTGGAGTGTTCCTGTTCACCGACTCAAAGGCGGGCTGCGCCCGCTGTCCCGGTAACCCGCTGCTGATCGAACACTCCGAGGCTGCCAAGGTACTCGAAGCGGCGCAACTAGACATCTCGATCGCGTTGCTGGGTGCCGTGGTCGCGGTCCTCTATCGACGCTGGCGAAGCGGCACCCCAGGGCGAGCGAGGGTGTTCGCCCCGATCGTCGCCGTCGGCGGGCTCACGTTTCTGCTGCTGATGGCCGCCCTCATCGTCGAACAGGCCGGCCTGTCGAGCGACATTTCTGACGCGCAGACGTTGGCTTTGTTCGCGTCCATCGCCTGCCTACCGTTTGCCTTCTTGGTGGGCCTCCTGCGATCCCGGTTCAGCGAAGCCGACGCGATCAGCGAGCTCTTGGCCCAGCTCGGTGAGGGTGGTGGCCGTGGAGCGTTGCGCAACGCGCTCGCGGACGCGCTTGGAGACCCGACCTTGGAGCTCGCCTATTGGGTACCGGACCAGGACGCCTACGTGGACGCCGACGGTCAGGCGGTTCGGGTCGATCCCGCGCCGGCGGGCAAGGTCTCCACCATCATCGAGCACGAGGGCGAACGAATCGCTGCGATCGTGCACAGCCCGGGCCTCGCGGAGGAACGCGAACTGGTGCAGACAGCGGGCGCCGCCGCCGGGCTGACGCTCAGAAACGAACGATTGGCCGCCGAACTACGGGCGAAGGTTGCCGAGCTTCAGGCCTCACGCTCACGCATCGTGCAGGCCGGCTATGAGCAAAGGCGCCGACTCGAGCGGGACCTCCACGATGGCGCCCAGCAGCGACTCATGGCCCTCGGCATCGACCTACGAATGGTAAGAGAACGCATCGAGCACGACCCACAAGGGGCGGCGGAGCTCCTCGACGAATCACTCCACGAGTTGAACGAGGCGACCGCGGAGCTGCGCGAGCTCGCACGAGGGATCCACCCGGCCGTGCTCACAAATCGCGGCCTGCACGCAGCACTCAAAGGCCTCGCCAGCCGCTCCCCGGTTCCTGTGGAACTGCTCCAGACGCCGGCCGACAGGCTCCCGCCGTCGGTCGAGTCGGCGGTCTACTTCGTCGTCGCCGAGGCCCTTACGAACGCGGCCCGCTACTCGCGCGCGCAAACGGTAACGGTGGGGGTCGTCCGCGACAACGGCCACGTCGACGTCGAGGTGAGCGACGACGGCGTCGGGGGCGCCGACGCCGATCAGGGCTCGGGGCTGCGAGGGCTTCAAGATCGGGTCGCGGCGCTCGACGGCCGCCTCGAGCTGACGAGTCCGCAGGGGTTGGGCACCATCCTCAGGGCGACGATCCCGTGCGCGTGATCGTCGCAGAGGATTCCTTGCTGCTGCGGGAAGGCATGGTGCGGCTGCTCGAGGAGGCCAAGTTCGAGGTAGTCGGTCAGGCCGGGGATGCCGAGGAGCTGCTGCGAAAGGCCAGGGCGCACAAGCCCGACATCGCAATCATCGACATCCGTATGCCGCCCACCCACACAGACGAGGGGCTGCGTGCGGCGCGCGTGATCCGGGAAGAGATGCCGGACACTGGTGTGCTGGTGCTCTCGCAGTACGTCGAGGAGGCCTACGCGCTGGAGCTACTGGGAGACGACGCCGCCGGCGTCGGCTACCTGCTCAAGGACCGCGTCTCGGACCTAGAGCGCTTCGCCGATGCGATCAGAAGAGTCGCCGAGGGAGGCTCCGCGCTCGATCCCGAGGTCGTCTCAGAGATGCTGGGTCGCAAACGCACAGACGATCCACTGAACGTGCTGAGCGCGCGGGAGCGCGAGGTGCTTGGCCTGATGGCAGAGGGTCGCAGCAATAAGGCAATCGCCGAGATACTCGTGATCACTGAGCGCGCCGTCGAGAGGCACGTCACGAGTATCTTCGCGAAGCTCAACCTTGCCCCGGCGGCCGAGGACCATCGCCGCGT
>DAIOGX010000166.1:0-2620 GCA_036744995.1 Solirubrobacteraceae bacterium
TTCTCCGATGTAAGCGCGGAGTGGGTTCCGTATGCCCCTGATTGTGCGCCCAGCCAGATCGAGATAAGAACCTTTGCCGCGACGATCAAGGCAGGCAACATCGTCGCGGAACCCGCCTACGCTGTTTCGTTCTCGTTCGTGGTCCTGTCTGGTACTCAGCCTCCGTCGGGTGGCGGGACGCCACCCAGCTTCGAAGGGCTGCAGGGGGCGTTCGCCTGCTCGCCGATCGCGCGGCCTTGGCCGTTCGAGCTCACCTGGAAGGCTGCCACGGACAAAGTCACGCCAAGCTCGCAGATCGTCTACGACATCTTCCTTTCTCACACCCATGGCGGCGAGGACTTCTCCCACCCGACCTGGACAACGGCGCCCGGCGTCACCGGCTTCGAAACTCCGCCATTGAGTGAACCCTCCTACTTCGTGGTGCGTGCTCGAGACCAGGCAGGCAACGAGGACCAGAACACCGTCGAGCGCATAGGCGAAGATCCCTGCGAATAGAGGGTTTCGGCCGTCGTCGTAGTCGCAAGCACCGATGTACCGTGAAGGGTGTGCAAGCACTCGGCAGCTGAGTCTCCCCGGACCTGGATGGGCGTCAGCACGGGGGCGGCGGCACGGCGCCGCCCAGCGACGCCACCTCGCTCGCCGCTTCGATGCTGTTCCCCGCTCAGCTTGCCCGCCGGCCGTGGCAGGCGACGAGGATCGGGCTCAGGAAGGTGCGTCCCGGCTCCGCCAAGTCCGCGAGCCGCTCCTGGATCTCCTCATCCCGCGCGCGGCCCGAGCTGACGAGCGCTTCGCGCAGCGTCTCCATGGACAGGCTGAAGAAAGCTGTGTCCGGTGTTCCACTACCGATCAGGCGCACGCGGCCCTCGGCCTGCACATCCTCCAGCCCCAGCGCCTCTAGCTCACTCGGCAGCTTGCGCCCGCATTCCCCGTCGTGTCCCATCGAGGCCATCAGGTCGAGCACCGCGTCCGTCACGCGCTGGGCGCCCGCCACGCGCTCGGCGTCCGGGTGTGGCGGATACGAAGTGACCGGCAAGGCCATGTCGTAGTCCTCGATCACGAGCAGCCCACCCGGCCGCACCCCCGCGAGCAGATTGGGCAGCACGCCCATACCGATGTGCTCGATCAGCAGGCGCGCGTGGACGACGTCGAACTCGCCGCCGGGCAAGGGCGCCGCGATGATGTCGTGCTCGGCGACCTCGACCGGACCGCCCGCGAGCGGCTCGAGGAACTTCAAGTAAACGTCGGCGGCGAACACGCGACCGGTTTCGCCGACCCGCTCGGAGAGCCACTCCACGACCGAGCCGCCGCCCGCGCCGACCTCGGCGACACGCGATCCCGGCCCGACGCCCAGGCGCTCGAGCAACGCGAACGTACCCTCATCCCACAGCCGCTCGATCCCCGCGAGGCGCTCGCGCTCGTCCTGCCAAGCCTGATCGTACGTGTAGGTACCCACTACGCTTCCCTCTCGCCGAGAGGGCAACCCTACCCGAACCGGAGTATTCCAGACCAGCCTGGTCGCACGACCTACAGCCACCCCTGTCGGCGCAGCTCACGCCGCCGGCGATCAGCGCAATATCTAAAGATCTCTAAAAAGTCTAAAGACTTCTAAACGGGGGTGTATGCTGGGGATCGTGACGGCGAATCCGTTCAAGCCCAGCTTCGGTGTGAGCCCTCCGCTGCTGGTGGGCCGCGATCCGCTGATCGAGGAGTTCGTTGAGGGTCTCGAGGATGGGCCGGGTGCGGCCGCCAGAGCGACGATCTATACGGGGGCTCGTGGGTCTGGCAAGACGGTGATGCTGAACGCGGTCGAAGATCGCGCGCGGGAGCTCGGTTGGCTCGTGGTGAGCGAGACCGCCTCGCCCGGCTTCGTGGATCGAATCGCCCGTCAGGAGCTACCGAGGCTGCTCGAGAGCTTTGACCCCAAAGCCGTTCGGCGTCGCTTGACGGGGATCACGGGGCCGGCGGGAACGGGCGGCGTGTCGTGGAGCACGACGGAGAGTCACGCTCCCGAGGCGACGCTCCGCAGTCAGGTCGAGCTAATCACCGATCTGCTGGCCGAGAATGAGACCGGGCTGCTCATCACGCTCGACGAGATCCACCACAACCAGATCGCCGAGCTGCGGCAGCTCGCCACGACCGTGCAGCACGCTTTCCGAGAGGAACGGCAACTGGCGTTCGTCGGCGCTGGGCTGGCCTTGGCGATCACCGACGTCGTCAACGACGAAGTGCTCACCTTCCTCCGCAGGGCCGAGCGACACGCCTTGGGATCGGTCGCCGGCGCGGATGTCGCGCGGGCAATCAGAACCCCCGTCGAAGAGAGCGGGCGCAAAGTCGCCGACGACGTGCTCGACGTGATGGTGCAAGGCACGCGCGGGTACCCGTTCCTGATCCAGCTGGTCGGCGCGCAGGTATGGCGGCGGCATAAGTCCGAGAGCGAGATCTCGATGGAGAGTGCGCGAGAGGGCGTGTCCGACGCCCTACGCCGGCTCGGCAGGCTCGTCTACGAGCCGGCGCTCGCCGACGCCTCGGAGATCGACAAGTCTTTCCTGCTCGCGATGGCCAAGGACGACGGCCCGTCAAGGATGAAAGACATCCAGGAGCGTCTCGAGATCGACGCCAA
>DAIOGX010000167.1:0-2607 GCA_036744995.1 Solirubrobacteraceae bacterium
CGGTCGGCAAGACCGAGACCGCACAGCGCCGAGCGAACACGGACTACCGTCTCGACGGCCCCGCGATAGACGAATGGTCCAAACCCCACACCCCAGCACCCCGGACGCGGGGCATGGAGGCCCCGCGCCCAACCACAACGGGGAACACCAAATACCTGCGCGGATGCGAGCCAAAAACCCCCGCTCGGTACACCTCCTGGTTGTTGTACACTTGGGGCACGATCCCCCCAGCTGCTTCGGCGTCTGGGTGCGAGGCCCGGCTTCGGTCGGGCCTCAGCGTTTAAATTGGTCGCCACAGCCGGGGGCGGTGAATCTCGCCACGGCTGTCGCGAAGCAGGTCGGGGAGCTGGCTGGCTCGCAGCGGGCCGTGACGGAGCTTCTTGACGACATCGACGGTGCCGCGAAGGCTCCGTGCGGGACTGTCGCTGGGGCTGAGCAGCGCGAGGTGGAGTCCGAGGTCAGCGCGCGCCAGGCGGATCGGCTCGACGAGATCGGTGTCGTTGGTGAGCACGATCGCCATCTCGCAGTCGCCGCGGAAGGCATCGATCAGTAGGTGCGAGGCGAGGTTGACATCGGAGCCCTTCTCCTCGGTGGACATCACGCGGATGTTCTCCTCGCTGACGGGACAGTCAGCGCCGCGAGGGCACGGCTCGGAGCGGCGCATCCAGCGCGTGCCGCTACGGAACTGGCCGAGGAAGATCTCGACATCCCTGGCTGCCAACGCGCGGAAGTACATCTGCTGCCGCGTGGCCTCTTGGGGATCGTCCGGTCGCGCGATCACCCTGGCGGAGAAGTACAGGACACGCCCAATCTCATCGTTCGGGAACAACGTCTCGGCGAGCGCTCGGACATCGAGCCACTTGCAGTCCTGGAAGCGTCGGCGCAACGCGCTGTAATAGAGGTTGAAGCCAGTTCAACGTAGACGTTCGCCTTCATCCGTGCAACCTACCGTCGTGCTAGGCGGAGCACGGCTTAAAGCCACACATCTACCGTGGCTAAGCAACCCCGGACGCGGGGCATGGAGGCCCCGCGCGCACCGCCTCGGTCTCAGAAGGAATAGATCACGATTCGACCACAGCGTGGGTATATAATGACCAGTTAGAGGGTCACCCGCAAGTCCCGGCGACGCTCTGCCGGCCGACTACCCGCAGTTCCTTGCCGAGATCAAGGCGCGGATCGCAGGCGCACGCACCCGTGCCGTACTCGCCGTCAACAGCGAGCTGATCCAGCTCTACTGGGAGATCGGACACGAGATCCTCGAGCGCGAGCGGCGCGAGGGCTGGGGTAGCGGGGTTATCAACCGATTGGCCTCCGACCTTCGTCGGGAGTTCCCGGCCATCACAGGCTTCTCGCGGTCGAATCTCCACTACATGCGGAGCTTCGCGGAGGCTTGGCCGTTGGAAGGAGGCAGCGATGAAATTGTCCAACAGCCCGTTGGACAATTGCCGTGGGGACATTATGCCGATGTCGGCATAAGGGGCACAACGGGGGACCGCGAACTCGGTGAGGCCACAGGAAGGACAATGTGCGCACGGTGCGACATAGTGCAACACCGCGCTATGATCCCATGGTGCCCACGACAAGACCACGTCATACGATCACCGAGACCCCGCCCGTTCATGAGGCGCTCGAGGAGCTGCGCGCGAAGCTGAACGGCGATCCGATCGACTTCGCCGAGCTGGTGATCCTCGGAGCCCGCGCAAAGGCGCGGCGGCTGCCCGACGAGAACGAGAAGACAAACCGGGCCCTCGAGGACGTGGCGAAATGGATTCGTGACGGCGATGGTCCCAAGGTGGACATCGCTGCGGCCGAAGAGGTCAAGCACCTCGGCCTGATCGCCAACTACGACGAGTAGCGTGCTGCTCCTCGACAACTCGGCGTGGGGGCGCCTGCTGCAGGAGGCGGTGCCCGCAGATCGAGCCGCCGAGATACGCGAGCTGGTCAAAGAACGGGCGGTCGGCGTGTGCCTGCCGTTCGTGCTCGAGGCCGGCTACTCCGCCCGTTCAGCTGCGGACCGGAAGGAGATCATGGCCCGCCTCGAGCGGTTCCCGCGTGTGACGATCGACAGCGAGATCGAACGCATGGCGCTGCAGGCCCAGCGGGAGCTCGCCGAGATCGGCCACCACCGCCTTGCCCCCGTCGACGTGATGATCGCCGCCTGCGCACACAAGGCGGAAGCCGGCGTACTGCACTACGACGGCGACTACGACATCCTCGCCGAGCACACAAGCCTCATATTCGAGAGCGAGTGGCTCGCGCCGAGAGGGTCGCTGTAGCTCGCACTTCCGTACCTCGACGGCTCGCGTCGATCGCTGGAGTTTACAGAGTCATAGGGGTTTAGCTGAAACGCGTAAACGGAGAGAAAACTCCTAATTCGGAGTCCGCACCAATGAGCAGCGGCGCCAAGCGTGCGGGCTCAAGCGGGTAAAGAAACACCGCCACCACCACCACGCCTGACGCGTAGGGCCCTCCTGGGCGCCCGTGGCTCGCTTCGCGGGAGCCGCCGAAACAATAAATAGCTGCGCCCCCAGGCGCATCGCATAGCCTGGGCTTGGGACTTTTGTCCTAAAAACTCAGCGTCAGAGCAGGCTCGGACTTTCGCCGGCA
>DAIOGX010000168.1:0-2591 GCA_036744995.1 Solirubrobacteraceae bacterium
CTCAGATCGTCTCGGGGACCATTTCGATCGCCCCGCAGGGGCACTCTTCGACACAGATACCGCAGCCCTTGCAGTAGTCGAGGTCGAACGCGTAGCCGTCCCCCTCGTCGACCTTCAGGACGGCGTTGTCGGGGCAGACGCCGTAGCAGTTGTCGCAGCCGAAGCAGTTGCCGCAAGAGAGGCAGCGACGGGCCTCGAACAGCGCATTGGACTCATCCAGGCCCTGTGTGACCTCGTCAAAGCTCGATTGGCGGCGGACGACGTCCAGCTGCGGCGCGACGGTCTTCGGGGCGTCGGCGTAGTACCAGACGTTGAGCATCTCGAAGCTCGCGAGCTCAGGCTCCGGTGGGTGTTTGTACTCGCTGCCCCGCAGCCATTGGTCGATGTTGCGGGCGGCCTGCTTACCGTGGCCGACGCCGACGGTGACGGTGCGCTCGGCGGGCACCATGTCGCCACCGGCGAAGATGCCCTCGTGACCGGTCATCATGCCCGCATCGACCCGCACGACGCCGTCCTCGATCTCCAAGCCGGGCACACCATCGAGCAGCGAGAGGTCGGCTTCCTGGCCGAGTGCGAGCACGAGCGAGTCCGCTTGGAGCTCCTCCGTCTCTCCCGTCGGCTGCGGGAACCCGGTCTCGTCGAGCTCCATCTTCTCGAGCACCAGCTTGCCCTCATCGGCCTGCTTGATCGTGGAGAGCCACTTCATCATCACGCCCTCTTCGAGCGCCTCCTCGACCTCGAAGTCGTGTGCGGGCATCCGCTCGCGCGTGCGGCGGTACACGACGATCGCCTCGTTCGCGCCTAGGCGCTTGGCGGTGCGCGCGGCGTCCATCGCCGTGTTGCCGCCGCCGTAGACAACGACGCGCCGGCCGAGCAACGGGCGCTCCTCGCCCTCCATGCTGCGCAGCAGCGTGACGGCATCGAGGATGTGCGCGGCCTCCCCCGCGGGGATGTAGGCGCGCTTGCCGATGTGCGCTCCGACGGCGAGGAACGCGGCGTCGAAGCCGCCGTCGCGCATCTCCTCAAGGATGTTCGTGACCTTGCTGTTCAGTTCGAGTGTCACGCCGAGATCGAGGATGCGCTGCACCTCGGCGTCCAGGACGTCGCGCGGCAGGCGGTACTGAGGGATGCCGAAGCGCATCATGCCGCCTGCCATCGGGCCGGCCTCGCGGATCGTGACCTCGTGGCCGCGACGGGCGAGGTGGTAGGCGGCGGAAAGGCCCGAGGGTCCAGCGCCGACGATCAGCACGCGCTTGCCGGTCGGCTCGGCGCCAGGTGTGAGCTTCCAGCCGTGCTTGATCGCCTCATCGCCGAGGAAGCGCTCGACTCCGTGGATACCGACCGGGTCGTCGACCTCAGCGCGGTTGCATGAGGTCTCGCACGGGTGGTAGCAGACGCGTCCCATCACGGCGGTCAGCGGGTTGTCCTTTACGAGCTCGCGCCAGGCCGCCTCGTAGTCGCCGGACTCCGCGTGGTAGAGCCACTGCTGGATGTTCTCGCCGGCGGGGCAGGCGTGGTTGCAGGGCGGCAGGCGGTGGACGTACACCGGGCGCTCCTCGCGCCAGGACCCGGTCTTGTTCGCGAGGCTCGAGCCGGGGTCCAGCGTGATCGCGAAGGGCTTGTCCATCACGATGTCTCCTCGGGGTCGGAGAGGAGCCCGAAGCGGCGGATGTTTCGATCCGCGCCTGCCTGGATGCGAGCGATCGTCTCGGTCCGTGGCGCGGGCTTGAACAGGTGCGCGAAGCGCTTCTGTGGGCGCAGGTAGTCCTCGACGGGGACCTGGCGGCGGATCTTCGAGACGCCGGTCACCTCGCCGTCGCGGGCCTCGAACACGGGGAAGATGCCCGACTCCTTCGCCAGGCGGGCGATCCGGATCGTGTCCTTCGACGCGCTTCCCCAGCCGAGCGGGCAGGGGACGAAGACGTGCAGGTAGCGCGCGCCGCGAATCTCCATCGCGGTCTGGATCTTCGCCTCGAGGTCGCGCAGCTCGGCGACGGTGGCTGTGGCGACGTAGGGGATCTCGTGCGCCATCGCGATCAGCGGCGCGCTCTTGCCCTGACCAAACACGTTCCCGGGTTCCGGGCCGACGGCCTGCGTCGTGGCGGTGCGCGCGGCGGGCGGCGTGGCGCCCGAGCGCTGCACGCCGGTGTTCATGTACGCCTCGTTGTCGTAACAGATGTAGAGCACGTCGTCGTTGCGCTCGAACATCCCCGACAGGCATGCCATGCCGATATCCACGGTGCCGCCGTCTCCCCCCTGCCCCACCACGCGGATGTTCTCGTCAAGACCCTTCGCGCGCAGCGCCGCGGCGATGCCGGTCGATACGGCTGGCGCGTTGGCGAACAGCGAGTGGATCCAGGGGATTCGCCACGAGGTCTCCGGGTAGGGGGTGGAGAACACCTCCAGGCAGCCGGTCGCGTTCGCCGCGATCATCTGGCCGTTTGTGGCGCGCATCGCGGCGTCCAGCGCGTAGCGCGCACCGAGGGCCTCCCCGCAGCCCTGGCAGGCACGGTGCCCGCAGGTGATCGAGTTCGTCCGCTGCTCGCCGGCCTGCACGGAGCGCTGCTCGGGGTCGAGCAGGCGATTGCCGA
>DAIOGX010000169.1:0-2537 GCA_036744995.1 Solirubrobacteraceae bacterium
TGAGAACGATGGGCTGAACTGGCCCCACTGCGACGTCTTGAACTGGCCCCACCTCCGTCCGAGCTGAGCCGGACGCTCGGCGCTCTGTTGAGCGCTATGCGAAAGGCCGGAAGGAGTGACGAGAGTGGAGCAGTTTGAGCAGATCAGGAGGGATCGGGATCGGGAGGGGCTGTCGATCCGGGCGTTGGCGGCGCGTCATGGGGTCCACCGCCGGGCGGTGAGGCAGGCGCTGGCCTCGGCGGTGCCGCCGGAGAAGCGCGCGCCGGTCGGTAGGCCGGCGCCGAAGCTTGGGGCGTATCGGGCGGTGATCGACGGGTGGCTGTTGGCCGATCGGGACGCGCCGCGAAAGCAGCGGCATACGGCGAAGCGGATCTGGCAGCGGCTCGTCGATGAGCACGGGGCGGATGTCGCGGAGACGACGGTGCGTCAGTACGTGCGGGCCCGCAAGCGCGCGATGGGGTGGCCGATTGGGGAGGTGTTCGTGCCGCAGGTGCACGCGCCGGGGATGGAGGCGGAGGTCGACTGGGGCGAGGCCGAGGTCGTGCTCGCTGGGGTCGCGACGACGGTGCACTTGTTCGTGATGCGCGCGTCGTTCTCCGGGGCGGCGTTCTGTCAGGCGTCGCTGGTCGAGACCCAGCAGGCGTTCCTGGAGTTGCACGCGCAGGCGTTCGAATGGTTTGGCGGCGTGTTCGCGACCCTGCGGTTCGACAATCTGAAGTCGGCGGTGAAGAAGGTGCTGAAGGGACGTCGGCGGGTCGAGTCTGACCGGTTCGTCTCGCTCAGATCCCACTATCTGTTTGCGTCGCAGTTCACGACGCCGGGGCTCGAAGGCGCTCACGAGAAGGGAGGCGTCGAGAACGAAGTTGGGCGGTGCCGGCGTTCGCATCTGGTCCCGGTCCCCGAGGTTGCGGACCTCGCCGAGCTGAACGCATTGCTGCTCGCGGGCTGTGAGCGGGATCTCGATCGCCGGATCGACGGACGGGCTGTGACCGTCAGGGAGGCGTGGGCTGCGGAGCGAGGGTTGCTGCTCGAGTTGCCGGCCGAGTCGTTCGACGCGTGTGAGTCGGCGGCGCCGAGAGTGGACGCGAAGTCGTTGGTCACGATCCGTCAGAACCGCTATTCGGTGCCGGTCGCGCTGGCGGGGCTGCAGGTCAGCGCCAGGGTCGGCGCCAGGGAGATCACGATCAACCACGGTGGCCGTGAGGTCGCCCGCCATGAGCGGCTGCACGGGAAGTACGGCACCAGCGCCCAGCTCGATCACTACCTCGAGCTGCTCGCACGCAAGCCCGGCGGGTTCGAGCACTCGCTCGCGCTCGCTCAAGAGCGAGACCGCGGCGAATGGCCTGACTGTTTCGACGAGCTGTGGAGGTCACTGACCGGCCGCTATGGCCGCTCGGATGCGGCCCGGCAGATGGTCGACGTCGTGTTGCTGTGCCGCGAGCACGGGCCCGAGCGGGTCGCGCTGGCGGTCCGGGGCGCGCTGACCGCAGGCGCGATCGACGGTCGCGCTGTCGCCGTGCTCGCCCGCCGGGCCGACAGCGTCCCGGCGATACAGGTGCCGCCGCTCACCGGCCTGCAGGCGCGCCTCGCCGCGCACGAGCGACCCGCCCCGGACGACCTCGCCGACTACGACCAGCTGCACAACCACGAGGCGAGACGATGAGCGCGCCCGGCTCCTATCACTGCCTCGACGCGTTCATCGAGCAACACCAGGTCGGCTACGACGATGACGGGAGCCTCTGCCAGCTCGTCAGCGTGATCATGACCGACGATCGCTGCTGGATGGACCCGGCAGTGTGCTTGATCACCGCGCAGGAGGCGCGCGAGCTCGCGTTCGAGCTGCTGGCCTGCGCCGAGCACGCCGAGTCGCTGACCCGCGGCCGGGCCAACGACCGATGAGCGCCCCACGCAACCCGAACACGGCAGCGCTGGAGGCGCTGATCGAGGCGCACGCGATCGAGCTCAAGCTCCCGACCGTCAGACGGCGCTTCCGGGCGCTGGCCGCCGAAGCCACCCGCGAGCAGCAAACCCCGATCGCGTACCTCGCCGCGCTGCTCGAGGCCGAGATGGCCGAACGCGCCGAGCGTCGCGAGAAACGACGGCTGATCGACGCCCGCTTCCCGCAGATCAAACGCCTGGAGGACTTCCGCTTCCAGGACAACCCCAAGGTCCCGCAGGCCACGATCGCGGCGCTCGCGGAAGGATCGTGGATCGACGATCGCGAGAGCGTCATCTTCATCGGCGACAGCGGGACCGGGAAAACGATGCTCGCGACCGCGCTCGCGGTCTGCGCCTGCCACCAAGGACGGCGCGTGCGGTTCACCACGCTCGCCGCCCTCGCGAACGAGCTCCAAGAAGCACAAGGCAACCGCGAGCTCGCACGGGTCGTCGGCCGCTACGCCCGCACCGAGCTGCTCCTCTGTGACGAACTGGGGTATCTCGCGTTGCCCGACGGTGCCGCCGAGCTCGTCTTCCAAGTGCTCTCCGAGCGACACGAACGCGGCAGCCTGATCGTCACGACCAACCTGCCGTTCGGA
>DAIOGX010000170.1:0-2522 GCA_036744995.1 Solirubrobacteraceae bacterium
CTCATCTGTTTCGCCTGGCACGCTCCTATGCTGGCATCGTGACCTCGGAGGAGCTCGCCAACCTCGCGCATCTGCGCCGCGCCCGCGATCTGATGGACCGCGAGTACGCGCGCCCGCTCGACGTCGCCGCGCTCGCCCGCGCCGCGTTGATGTCGAGCGCACACTTCTCGCGGCAGTTCCGCGCGGCGTATGGGGAGACGCCCTACGCCTACCTGATGACGCGGCGAATCGAGCGGGCGAAGGCGCTGCTGCGCCGCGGCGACCTGTCGGTCACCGAGGTCTGCATGGCGGTCGGGTGTACGTCGCTCGGCTCGTTCAGCGCGCGCTTCACCGAGCTGGTGGGCGAGACGCCGACGGCCTACCGGGCCCGTGACCACGGCGCGCTTCAGAGCGTGCCGGGCTGCACCGCCAGGGACATCACCCGCCCGCGGCGCAAGCCGAGCAGGATCGGAGAAGCGCGCGGGGCGCCGGCTCCCTAGTGTTGAACGCATGAACCTAACTCTCTCCACCTGCTTCGTCCTGGTCCATGATCCCGATCTCGCGCTGGCCTTCTACCGCGACGAACTCGGCCTGGAGCTGCGCAACGACGTCGCCCGCGAGGACTTCCGCTGGATCACCGTCGGCGCCGCCTCCCAGCCCGGCGTCGCGATCGTTCTGACGAACTACCTGAACGGCAGCCCCGCCGACCAGGACGCGCTCGCCGGCCTGCTCGCGAAGGGCGCCCTGAACGGTGTCCACTTCCACTCAGACGACCTCGACGCCACCTTCGAGAAGCTGAGCGCCGCGGGCGCGGAGATCGTGCAGGAGCCGACCGAGCAGCCGTGGGGCACGCGGGACTTCGCCGTGCGTGACCCGTCCGGCAACATGGTGCGCATCGATCAGCCACCCCCCACGCAGTCGACAAGGTAAAGCCGATCGATCGCATTGCCCAAGGCGACTACCGGGCGGTCGCCCGACTCATCTCCGGCATCGAGGACCCAGGCGCCAGCTGACGTGACGCTCAGCGTCACAGCGATCGCCGTACGCGGCCGCTGGGTCAAGCCCCGAGGAGACCGCATGGGCCCGTGGGCCGTTTGGGATTTGGCGGGCCAGCGCTGGATACGCGAACAAATCTGGTGACGGACGCGCTATCTGCCGTCCTTGACTGAGCCGTACGATGTCCGTACAATGATGTTCGTGCGTACCCAGCGACTCGAGCTTCGGTTGACTGACGGCGAGCGGCAGCTCGACGGCGCCGCGGCAACGGCGGTGGGCGAGACGCTGAGCGACTTCTTTCGTCGTGCGGCGAGTGCGCGTGCCCAAGAGGTTCTTGCCGACCAGCAACGGATCGTGCTCAGCGAGGACGAGGCGGCGCGCTTCCTGGACGCATTGGACGCCGTTGATCAGGACACGGTCGCGCGCTTGCACGAACTGCGCGAGCGCGCGTGACCGCCGGCTTCGCCGGCACCGAACGTTACGACGCCACCCGCCACGACGTCACGGGCTTCAGCTGCGGCAACGAGCTACTCGACCGGTGGCTCGTACGTTATGCAGGCCAGAACCAGCGTCGAGACGCGGCACGAACATTCGTCGCCGCAACCACCGACCAGCGCGTGTATGGCTACTACACGCTCCTCGCCGGACATCTCGACCATCACGAAGCAACGCCCGAGACGAGCAAAGGGCTATCGCAGCACTTTCCAATCCCGGTCGCGATCCTCGCCCGTCTAGCTGTCGATACGAGATACCAGAGGGACGGGATCGGCGCGTCGCTACTCAACGATGCCCTACATCGAGTCGTTCGCGCATCGGAGCAGATCGCAGTTCGTGCTGTCGTCGTCCATGCAATCGACAGCAACGCCGCGTCTTTCTACAGCCACTTCGGTTTCCGGGCGCTCAGCTCGACGCCCGAAACGCAGATGATCACACTGGCGATGCTGCGCGCGGCCGGCTACTAGCTCGAGACTGCCCGGTCACGTAGCGATCGGCTCAACGATGGTCGCTACCGCGGGCCGCTAGAACGAAGCGCCTGGCCCGCGATGATGATTACGAGAGAATAAGGACAGATAAGCAGCCAGAAGCCGCGTCTTCGAGGTCGAGAGCGTCCCGGGTTCTCAGAGTCACATAACGCCGGGAAGGTCCTTGCGCAGGACACCGATCTATTCGAGAAGCCGCTGTTCCTGTTTCACGTCGTGGTGAGCGGTGGCAGCGAAAGCACGCGTCCCGACATCGCAGAACAGACATTCGGGACCTGCTGCGCACCGGCGAGTACCGGCAGGTGCTCGGCGCAATCGACGCGATGGCGGAGGGCGTCTTCGTCTAAAGCCGCGTGGTCGATCACGAGTTCCTCGCACGGGTCGACGCGCTCGACCCGATCGCCCTCTCCACACAGGCGTTCCGGCACGTCGCCCATGACCGCCATCCGCTCTCCGACGCGGGCGCACTGGAGTGGACGCGGTTTCGCGGACAGTCTGATCTGACCACTCACCATCCGATGGGTTTTGTGATCGAGATGCCAGTGGCGATCACGAACGTCCCTCAGC
>DAIOGX010000171.1:0-2480 GCA_036744995.1 Solirubrobacteraceae bacterium
GCCGCGTACGTTCTGACTATCGACTTGGATCATCACCTGGGAGCTCGCCGCGGCACTCGCGCACGCGCGCGGACATCTCTCGCTTTATCAGCTCACCATCGAGCCCGCGACGGCCTTCGCCGAGGCTTACGCGCGCGGCGATATCGCCATGCCGGAGGAGGAAAATGCGGCGGCACTCTACGAAGCGACCCAGGAGATGCTGGAAGCGGCCGGGCTACCGGCCTACGAGATATCGAACCACGCGGCGCCAGGCGAGGAGTCGCGCCACAATCTCACCTATTGGCGTTATGGCGATTACGTCGGCGTCGGCCCGGGTGCCCATGGCCGCTTGACCATCGCCGGCGAGAAGTGGGCCACACGCCAGCACCGAGCACCCGAGGCCTGGCTCGAGCGCGTCGAGCAGGACGGCCACGCGACGCGCCAGCAGCTTGCGCTCAGCCCCGAGGAGTGCCGCGAGGAAATGCTGATGATGGGCCTGCGCCTTGCGGAAGGGGTGAGCCGCGAGCGCTTCCTCAAAACCTGCGGCATGGCATTGGAGACGGCCCTCGAGCGCGAACGGCTCGCGCAGCTCACGGGCGGCGGCTTTCTCCTGCTCGACGCGCGCGGCCTGCGCGCGACCGCCGCCGGCCGCCAACGCCTCAACGCGGTGCTGGGGATGCTGCTCGGCTAAAGCGTGTTCCGATGGCGCGGAATCACCCCCTCACCCAGCTCCGGCTAAGCTCGACTTCGTCTCGCTAAGCCTACGCAACCCTGTACCCTTCAAAGCGGTCCAAGAGCCGGTGCACGATGTAGACTGGCTGGACCGGGCCGACCTGCCGGGAGCAACCGAGCAACCCAGTGCCTTGAGCACCTGGAGAGGACATGTGCCCCGGCAGGACGGCCGCGACGGAAGTCCAGTGGGAGGTTGCGCCTTGAGCGCCAGTACAGGGATCGACGCGCGTCGCGGTGGCCCGGAGCAAAGGGAGGGATGCCATGACGGATGAGATCGAGTGGTGGGCCGGGTTGGACTGGGCCAGTGAGAAACATCATGTTTGTGTTCTCGGGCGAACGGGTCAGATGATCGGCGAATGTGATGTGCCGCACGGCGGTGCCGGCCTCACGGCGTTGAGCGACTGGCTTATCCAGAGGACGGGAGGGCGGCCGCAGCAGATCGCGGTGGCGATCGAGGTGCCGCGTGGTCCGGTCGTTGAAGCCCTGCTGGAACGCGGCTTCCAAGTCTACGCCATCAATCCCAAGCAGCTCGACCGCTTTCGCGATCGCTTCACCGTCGCCGGCGCCAAGGACGACAGCCGGGACGCGCATGTCCTCGGCGACTCGCTGCGTACCGATCGGCAGGCGTTTCGACGTTTGGCGGCTGACGATCCCGTCATCATCGAGCTGCGCGAGTGGTCGCGCATGGCGGAGGACCTCCAGCAGGAGCGCAACCGCCTCGCCAACCGGGTGCGCGAGCAGCTGTGGCGCTACTACCCTCAGGCGCTGCAACTGACGGACGACCTCGCGGCCGACTGGTTCCTGGCGCTGTGGCATCAGGCACCGACGCCGGCGAAGGCGGCCAAGCTCCGCAAGACGACCCTCGAGCGCGTCCTTCAAGCGCACCGCATCCGCCGCCTGGATGCAACCGCGGCGTTGCGGATGCTGCGCGAGAAGCCGCTCACGGTCGCAGCGGGCGCCACCGAGGCGGCCACGGCTCACATCCGCATCCTCGCCGCACGCATCCGGCTCGTAAACGGGCAGCTCAAGCTGGTTCACCACAAGCTCGACGAGCTCTGTGCCAAGCTCCAGCAAGCGATGGAGCGCGCGCCGGGGCAGGCATCCGAGCAGCGCGACGTGGCGATCCTGCGCTCCTTGCCGGGAATCGGGAGGATCAACCTCGCCACGCTGCTCGCCGAGGCCTGGGAGCCTCTGCGGCGGCGAGATTATCATGCTCTGCGCGCCTTGTCCGGCGTCGCGCCGGTGACGCGCCGCAGCGGCAAGAGCTGCATCGTCATCCGGCGTCTGGCGTGCAACAAGCGGCTGGAAAGAGCCGTCTATCATTGGGCTCGGGTTGCTACGCAGCACGACCCGCTCAGCCGCCAACGCTACGCCCAGCTGCGCCGTCGTGGCCGCAGCCATGGCCGCGCGCTGCGAACGGTGGGCGATCGCTTGCTCTCGGTCGCCTGCACGCTGCTGCAGCGGCAAATCTTCTTCGATCCCGACCACAGCGTCGACAAAGTCGAGCAAGGCGCCGCGGCGGCATGAGCGATCCCTTTGTTCGACGGCTACAACCATCCCTTCGTCCCGACCTGCCGATGGGCAGAGCGCCGCGCGCAAGCGCTGTCCAGGATGCCGCACAGCGGCACCGGCGGAGCCGGCGCGAAGCGTCCTGGACGGCGCCGAGCACGGCGCTACAATCCAGCCAAGGGACGACACCGCCGCCTGCCCTCGCGGGGTTACCGCCCCGCAGATCGCTCTTGATCATTGGTGGGAGGTCCTCTCCCCCT
>DAIOGX010000172.1:0-2431 GCA_036744995.1 Solirubrobacteraceae bacterium
ACAAGGAGGTCGAGCAGCTCGGCGCCATCGTCAAGGCGCAGTGGGCGACGCTCGGACACGTCGACTTCATCTCGGTCATCGAGGCGCCCGACGAGGGCACGATGGCGCGCGTGTCGCTGGAGCTGGGGTCGCGCGGCACCGGCCGCTACGAGACGCTTTCCGCGATACCGATCGACGATTTCATAGCTTCGCTCTGACGTGAAGATCCTGGTGGTGGGGGGCGGTGGGCGCGAGCACGCGCTCGTGCGCGCGTTGACGCGCTCTCAGCGGTTGCCCGAGCTCTTGTGCGCGCCGGGCAACGCCGGCATCGCTCGGGACGCGCGCCTGCTCGACATCGCCGCCGAGGATGTCGACGGGCTCGTTGCGGCCGTTGAGCGCGAGGGCGTCGACTTCACGATTGTCGGACCCGAGGCGCCGCTGGTCGCGGGCCTTGTCGACGCGCTCGCTGCACGTGGCCACGCGGCCTTCGGCCCGACCGCGGCCGCGGCCCAGCTGGAGGGATCGAAGGCGTTCGCCAAGCAGATCATGGAGGAGGCTGGGGTGCCCACCGCGCGCTGGCGTTTGGTGAGCTCGCTGGACGAGGGTCTGGCGGCGGTGCGCGATCTTGCGCAATCCCCGGGCGAGGGGGTTGTCGTCAAGGCGGACGGTCTCGCCGCTGGGAAGGGCGTGGTCGTGGCCGACACCGCGCTGCGGGCTGAGGTGGCGCTGGCCGAGGTGTTCCTGAACGACCGCTTCGCCACGACTGGGCCTGGCGACCCGGCCGGCGATGGCCCGCCCGCCGCTCCCCGCGTCGTGGTGGAGGAGCGCCTGATCGGGCAGGAGCTGTCGCTGCTCGCGCTGTGTGACGGCGAGCGGGCGCTGCCAATGGCGCCGGCGCGCGACTTCAAGCGCATCTTCGACGGCGATCGCGGCCCGAACACGGGCGGCATGGGCTCCTACTCACCGGTGGCCGGCTTCGATCGAGCGCGCGTGCAGGAGATCGCCGCTGCCGTGCATCAACCGGTCGTCGACCTCATGCGCGAGCGCGGGACTCCCTTCCACGGAGTTCTCTATGCGGGCATCATGTTCACACCACAGGGCCTGCGCGTGCTGGAGTTCAACGCTCGCTTCGGTGACCCCGAGACGCAGGCTGTGCTGCCGCGGTTGCGCTCGGATCTGCTGGAGCTGCTGCTCGCCGCCGCTCGCCCCGGTGGCCTCGAGGGAGTAGAGCTCGAGTGGTCGCCCGACTGGGCGGTCACGCTTGTGTTGGCGAGCGCCGGCTACCCGTCCTCCGCCTCCAGGGGGGATCCGATCGCCGGCCTCGAGCGTCTGGAGGCATCTGTGGGAGATATCCGCACGGGGAGCGTGAGCCACCGCTTTGCGGGCATCGAGGTGACGCATGCCGGCACCGCTGAGGTCGATGGCTCCATTGTCACGGCCGGCGGGCGTGTGCTGAACGTCACCGCGCTCGGCCTCGACGCCCAATCTGCCCGTCACGCGGCGTATGCTGCGGCAGGGATGATCTCCTTCGACGGGATGCAGCTCAGGCGCGACATCGCCGCGCTCGCCGCGGAGGGAGGACCTACATGAGCGGGGGACTAAGACCACCACAAAAAGGATCTCGTGTCGTGAGTCATAAATTCGCTGGCGTTTCCCGGCGCCTGCACGCGCCTGACGCCCGCCGCCGCCGGCCATGTGCTGGCCGATCCCGGACGATCGGTGGCACACTCACCGGCACCGTCGAACGTCAGATCACGTCCATCCATCCGGCAAACGCTGACCGAATTTATGACTCACGACACTAACGCGCCGGATCGGGCGCGCCCGCGGAGCGGTCCCTCTGCCCATGAGAGCTCAGCCAGCTCGCCCGGGATCTCGTTGGTGCCCGAGCCGATGCAGGAGGCCGAAGTACAGGCGCAGCTCGACGACATCGACGTCGACGCGCCGCGGGTGGGCATCGTGATGGGCTCCAAGAGCGACATGGACGCGATGGAGACGGCCGCGCGCGAGCTGGAAGAGCGTGGCATTTTGCACGAGATTCGAGTGATGTCCGCCCATCGCGAACCCGACGTGGTGGCCGACTACGCCAAGAACGCGCGCATGCGCGGGCTGCGCGTGATCATCGCCGGGGCCGGTATCTCCGCGGCGCTGCCCGGCGCCGTGGCCGCCCACACCGACCTGCCCGTCATCGGCGTGCCGCTCTCCAGCCGCCTGAGCGCCGCCGGCGGGTTGGACGCGATCCTCTCGATCGTGCAGATGCCCCCGGGCGTGCCCGTCGCCTGCGTGGGCCTGGACAACCCGCGCAATGCGGCGATCCTGGCCGCGCAGATTCTCGGCGCCTGAAGCTCAAGCGAGCGCCGTCGCCACTGGGCGGCGATAATCGAAGACGTGATCTCCCGTTACACCCGCCCCGAGCTCGGCCGTCTGTGGACCGACGCGGCTCGCATGGAGA
>DAIOGX010000173.1:0-2396 GCA_036744995.1 Solirubrobacteraceae bacterium
GGCCCGCGGGGGGAGCGGACCGGAGCGTGTGCACTGGGAGGAGGCGGATGTGCGTGCGACTTGGGGTCGCATGCACAAGTATGACCAGCTTGATGAATGCCAGCTAAAAGTCACCTCAGACGGAATAAATTCTTCCCGTATGCGGCCAAATGTCAGCCGCGGATGGTCGTGTGAGGCGTGGAATCCTCAGTAAGCGTGGAATCCACGTCCGCTCTTGCGCCCGAGCGCGCCCTCTGCAAGCAGCTCGTCGATGCGCGCCGGGACGGGCTCGCCGAGCGTCTCGCCGATCGCCTTCGCCACATCCAGTCCGACCAGATCGAGCAATGCCAGCGGCCCCATCGGGTGTCCGGCGCCGAGCCGCATGCAGGTGTCCACCCCCACCGGGTCCATGCCGGTCTCCTCCAGCAGCCGCACAGCGCTGAACAGATACGGAAACAACAGCCGGTTGACCACGAAGCCGGGCACGTCGGGAACCTCCACAGGCGTCTTCTCGAACGTCTCGCACAGCTCCAGCGTGCGCTTGCGTGTCTCCTCGCCCGCGCCTCGAGGAAAAACAAGCTCGACCAGTTTCATCTTGGTGACGGGATTGAAGACGTGCAGACCGACGAAGCGATCTGCTCGCTCGCTCGCTTGTGCGAGGCGCTCGATCGACAGCGAGGACGTGGTGCTGGCGAGGATCGCCTCGGGGCCGAGGACGGCGTCGAGCTCTGAGAGGACACCGGCCTTGATGTCGTGATCCTCGACCACCGCCTCCACCACGAATGTGGCCTTGGCGAGCGCGGCTGGATCGGTGACGACCTGAACGTGTTCGGGATCGATTTCGGCGCCGAGTCGGCTGAGCGTCTTCTCGACGGCCGCTTCTGCTCTCTCGGCCGAGCTCTGCGAGCGGGCGAGCAGCAGCACCGGACCGTGGTGCGCCGCAGCCGCGGCCAGGCCACAGGCGATTGCGCCGCTGCCGACTATCGCGAGGGTCTCGTTCACGACGAGACGTCTTCTTTTCTGATCTTCATCATCTTCATCCTTCGAGCTTGTAATCCATATTCAATCTATGCGAACCTTGTTGCCTTCTACGGGAATTCCATTCGAGCAACAAGATGATTGACTGACTAGTCAATCTATCCTTCGTGACGCGGTAGAGTAAGGGGTCATGGAGCCAGACAGCTTCCCGAAGCACCAGATCTCAAAGATTCGTCTGGACTCCTCTTCACCAACGCCACGCTACAGACCGTAGGAGGACTTGGACATGAGGCAAGCAGAGGGCCGTGAGGTCGTGATCGTCGAGGCGGTGCGCACGCCGATCGGACGTGGGCACAAGGAGAAGGGCTACTACAAGGACACCCATCCCAACGCGTTGCTGGGCAAGGTCTACACCGAGGTGATCGCCCGCGCAGGCATCGACGCCGCGGAGGTCGAGGACGTGGTCGCAGGCTGCGTACAGCAGTTCGGTGAGCAGGGCTTCAACATCGCGCGCAACGCCTGGTTGCAGGAGGGTCTGCCGATCGAGACGCCCGGCACGACCGTCGACCGCCAGTGCGGCTCGGCGCAGCAGGCCGTCAACTTCTCCGCGGCGCTGATCGCCGCGGGCGTGCACGACGCGATGATCGGCTCCGGCGTTGAGCACATGGGCCACCTCCCGTTCGCGGCCGGCATGAAGACTCAGGAGGACTTCGGTTTCGCGTTCACCCCCGAGCTGATGGCCAAGCACAACATCGTCGGACAGGGCCTCGGCGCCGAGATGATCGCCGATCAGTGGGAGATCTCCCGCTCCGAGCTCGACGAGCTGGCGGTGCGCTCACATCGCCTCGCCCACCAGGCCACCGAGGAGGGCCGCTTCGAGCGCGAGATCGTGCCCTTCACGGTGAACGGCGATACGTTTGTGACCGATCAGGGGATCCGCCCGGACACCAATCTCGAGGCGCTCTCCCAACTCAAGCCCGCGTTCAAGCCCGATGGGAAGATCACGGCGGGCAACGCCTCGCAGATCTCCGACGGCGCGGCGGCCGTGCTGCTGATGTCGGCTGACAAGGCGAAAGAGCTGGGGCTGACCCCGCGGGCGCGGATCGTCGACCAGACGACCGTCGGCTGTGACCCGGTGAAAATGCTCGAGGGCCCGATTCCCGCGACGCGGAAAATCCTCGATCGCAACGGGATGAAGATCGACGACATCGACCTGATCGAGATCAACGAGGCCTTCGCCCCCGTGGTAGCGGCCTGGCGGCGCGAGCACAACCCGGACATGGATCGCGTGAACGTCAACGGCGGCGCGATGGCGCTGGGGCACCCGCTCGGCTCTACCGGTGCCCGCTTGCTCACCACCCTCCTGCACGAGCTCGAGCGCTCGGACAAGGAGATCGGCTTCGTGACGATGTGCTGCGGCGGCGGCCTCGGCACCGGCA
>DAIOGX010000174.1:0-2384 GCA_036744995.1 Solirubrobacteraceae bacterium
CGTTCAAGAAGGCCCACCTCGCAACCATCGCCACCACCCAACCGGGATAGGCCCTAAGGCAAAATCAAGCGCAAAGATGGCAAAACCCCACCAATCGACCGAGCCGATATCAAGTTCCTCGGCCGAGAGGGCACCAGGCCAGCTCTCGGGGCTTATCCACTAAACCGTCCCAAGGGATGCGTACGATCGTCTGCATGCACTCAACCGGACTCGGGCTACAACGATGAGCTCCGAGGCACCAACCGCGGACGCGATGCTTCCGGACACGCCCGAGAGCTACCAGAGGACCCTCGACGCGCTCGTCGAGCGGGTCCAGGCAGCGCGGGTACGGGCGCTGCGCAGCGTCAACCAGGAGCTCGTGCTGCTCTACTGGGACATCGGGCAAGAGATCCTTCTGCGCCAGAAACAGGAGGGGTGGGGAGCGAAGGTCATCAACCGGCTCGCTCGCGACCTGCGATCCCTCTACCCGGACATGGGCATGTCGGCGCGCAACCTCAAGTACATGCGGGCGTTCGCGAAGACCTGGCCCGCCGATCGAAAAGTGCCACAGCCTGTGGCACAAATTCCCTGGGGCCACATCCGCACGCTCCTCGACAAGCTGGACGACCCTGACGTGCGGCTCTGGTATGCCACGAAGGCCGCCGAGCACGGGTGGTCGAGGAGCGTGCTCGTCCACCAGATCGAGGGCGCCCTGCACCTGCGCGAGGGCAAAGGACTCACGAACTTCGTTTCTTGACCGTCGATCGTGGTCGCCGGCAGGATCACCGCGCGCGCCTGCTGGACGTGGACGGTGAGCCCGATCGCGGCGAGGGCGAGCAGGGGCAGGACGGCGCGCCACCGGCGCGCCCGCGGGCATGGGGTGGGCACGGCTTCGACGCTCATCAAGAGGGCCAAGATAACCGCAGGAACCCCACTCCGAGCCAGTCAGAGGCCCGGCTTCACAGGATGGTTACGAGTTGGCTACGGGGTGCGCGGGCGGGGTCGCTCGAGGTCCCGTTCTGGTGGCTGCCGTCAGCCATCGTTGATCTCATGGCGAACGTAGGCCACGAAGAGCGGGTCGGCCAGGGTCCAGGATCCCCGCCCGCTTGGCCTGATGACGATCGATGCGTCGGCGAGCGCGTTCAGCGCACGGTTGGCTGCCTTCTTCTCCAGGTCCGTGTAAGGGGAGCGGTGGTGTGCGAGGCGAATGGTGACTTCGATCGCGGTGTTGCTCAAGGCCCGGATGCGATCCATCAGGTCGCTGTGCCGGCCAGCGTCGGCTGCCAGCGCGCCGCGGTAGCCACGCTCGGCGAGCGTGCCGTCGATGTGACGGGTGCCCTCCTCGACCGAGGCATGATGCGTCTGCTGGGCGATCAGCATCGTCGACCGTGCGTGCCCTTCGCCCGAAGCGATGATGAGCTCCAGGGCCTCCTCGTCGACGGCGCAGTCATCCTGGGCGAAGCGCTCGCCGAGTCCCGTGCGCCACTCATCCTCGGTGATCCGTGAGAGCTCGTGGAAGCCGCCGAACTGGTAGAGCGCGCGGTGCTGGTTGCTGAACAGATCGCGCATCAGATGCTCGACGCTGCCCGCGAACAGGCAAGTCACGCGAGGGGAGGCATGAAGTGTCTCGCGCAGCCGCCGGGTGATCTGCTCGGGGTCGCCGTAGGCGCCGCTGGTCAGCTGCTGAAGCTCGTCGATCAGCAGGATCAGCTGCCGGTCGTCGCGCTCGGCGATCCGCTGGGGCAGTTCGAGGGCGACGCTCAGCTCTTGCAATGGGTCGCGGCGTCTACGTGTCGGCTCGAGCGCGATCTCCACCGCCTCGCCCAGTTCGGACTTCACGCGCAGCACAGCGGTAAGCGAGCGTCCGCTGAGCGCGCCCGAGCCGAGGTTGCGCGTGCGCTCGAGTAGCCGCTCGACCGCCGAGCGGTTGGCGAGCGTCTCCTGGGCGAGCGCCTCGGCGAGCGAAGCCGCGTTGGTGTACTTGAACAGACTGACGCTCACCGTGTAGAGCCGCTGGCGTCGAAGCGTCGCAATCGTCGCTTCGCAGACCGTGCTCTTCCCCGTGCGCCGCGGCGCCGCGAGGATGCGGTGGATCCCATTCGTGAGCTGGGAAGCAAGCTCCTCGACATCGCTCTGACGACCGATCAGCTTGCCCGGACGGACGGGCTCCTCAGAAGGGAACAAATCTCGAGATCTAAGCCGGGGCATGTTGTCCATTATGCCAACTAAGGTTGACGAACTCGCCAACAGGCTCGCCGAGGGAAGCAGACCATCCCACTCGGAGACAGGCGATGGGCCGTCCCATACGCGGGACTTTGGGCTGGATGAACACTTGCTTCCAGGATCACCGCATGCCGCTGCCCAACCTGGCCCGCAAACACGATCGGCGCAAGGCGTCTAGGCCG
>DAIOGX010000175.1:0-2381 GCA_036744995.1 Solirubrobacteraceae bacterium
TCCAACTATGTCGGGTCAACGCGGAGGTTTGCAGGCTGAGGACCATCTCCGCCGCCTCGGAGAGGCGCTGAACGCCCGCACCAAAGACGTGGTCGCGGGAATGCTCAAGCGCTCCGAGGAATCGGACAAATCGCTCGACGCGATGGTCGAAGACAGCTTCACGCGGGTGGGCACCGTCTCCACGATTGCCGTCGCCCGCTGGATGGCCGGCGAGGGCGCCGACGTGGCGCGCGAGGTCGGTAAGGAGTCCTGGCGGATCTTCGGACACCTCGCCGCTCAGCGCGAGGCGCCGTTGAATGAGGTCACAAAGCGCTGTCTGCGCTGGCGCGATGCCGCCACCGATGTCGTGCGCGACACCGCCGTGGAGCTCGAGTTGCCGCCGGAGGTGCTAGCGCAGGCCTTGAGCATGCTGCAGCGCAGCCTCGATGTGACGCTCGTTCGGATGTGTCAAGCGTTTGAGGACGAGCGCCGCAACGCGCATGAGGAGCTGACCCGCCGCCAGGAGGAGCTTGCGTTCCTGGCGACCCACGACGCGCTGACTGGGCTGCCGAACAGGACGTTGATCTTGGACCGCGTCGAGCAGATGCTGGTGCGCGCGCGCCGCAACCAGGCGCCGGTCGCGGCGCTGTTCATCGACCTCGACAATTTCAAGTCGATCAACGACACGCTCGGTCACGGCGCCGGGGACGAACTGCTGCGCGGGGTTGCGGCGAGACTGCAAGGAGTGGTGCGCGATATCGACGCGCTCGGGCGTCTCGGCGGGGACGAGTTCGTGGTCGTCGCGGAAGCAATGTCGCTGGCCGCCGGCCCCGAGTTGATCGCCGAGCGCCTACTCGAAGCGCTCAAGCAGCCATTCGAGCTGCAGGGAAACGACTTCGACCCGAAGGGCGCGCCCGCCAAGAGCCGCTTGACCGTCACGGCGAGCGTCGGCATCGCCGCGGGCGACCGGGAGTCGGCCGAAGAGCTGCTGCGCGACGCGGATATCGCGATGTATCGCGCCAAGTGGGCTGGAAAGAACCGCTACGTGGTGTTCGAGTCGGGGATGCAGGACGCTGTGCAGAGCCGCATGGAACTCGAGATGGACCTGCGCGAGGCGCTCGAGCGCGGGGAGTTCTTCCTCGTCTATCAGCCGACGTTCGACCTGCAGACGATGAGCCCGACCGGCATGGAGGCGCTGATCCGCTGGCGCCACCCAACCCGGGGGGTCGTCCAGCCGGACGACTTCATCCCGCTGCTGGAAGAGACTGGGATGATTACCGAGGTAGGCGAGTGGGTGCTCAGGGAAGCCTGCCGCCAGGGCGCCGTGTGGCGCGCGCGCGGGTATCCGATCGGCATGGCCGTCAACGTGTCCGCGCTGCAGCTCGACACCGACGAGTTCGTGCACACCGTGCGTTCCGCCCTGTCAGAGAGCGGCTTCGATCCGGGCGCGCTCACGCTCGAGATCACCGAGACGACGATCATGAGCAACGCTGAGGAGACGGCTGTGCGACTCGTGGCTGTCAAGGAGATCGGCGTGCGGATCGCGATCGACGATTTCGGCACCGGTTATTCATCGCTTGCCTACCTGCAGCGGTTCCCGGTCGACGCGTTGAAGATCGACCGCTCGTTCATCTCGCGGCTCACGCACGATCAGGAAGGCGAGACGCTGATTCGCACGCTGGTACAGCTCGGCAAGTCGCTGTCGATCGAGACGCTCGCCGAGGGCATCGAGCAGTCGAGCGAGCTCGATCTGCTGAAAGACGAGCAGTGCGACTCAGGCCAGGGCTTTCTCTTCGCTCGACCTCTCGACGTGGCCGCCTGCGAGTCGTTCCTGCAGGACTGGATCGGTGGCGCTCACCTCACCGACGAAGTGGCGCCTCCCGCCCAGGCTTGAACCCGGGTTCGTCTCTGAGTGTGGCTATGGAGGGTCTCTCCGGGAGACAATCTCGCGTGGTCCCCGAAATAGGGGTTCGTGTCGCCGGTCACAATAGGGGCTCCTCGCGCCCGCGCGTTTTTGCTGACCTGTACTAGGGTTCGCGCCTGCAAGCCCTAGTGGAGACAGCAGAGGAGACCGACAAGCATGTTCGTGTTTAAGGCCGCCGTCGTAGGCGCCGGGACGATGGGTGGGCAGATTGCCCAGACGATCGCCGTCGCCGGCATTCCAGTTGTGTTGAAGGACATCGACGACGCGCTTGTGCAGGCTGGTCTGGATGAGGCTCGCAACGTCACCAGCGGCCAGGTGGACAAGCTCGTCGAGAAGGGCAAGCTCACGGCCGAGCAGGGACAAGCGCAGATCGAGGCGGTGCTCGGGCGGATTCACGGCACGACGTCTTATGAGGGCTTCGGGGACGTCGACTTCGTGGTCGAGGCCGTGCCGGAGAAGATGGAGATCAAGCAGGGAG
>DAIOGX010000176.1:0-2373 GCA_036744995.1 Solirubrobacteraceae bacterium
CCCCTTACCTTTTTTTGGGTGTAGGGCTCGGCGAGTCGGGCAGGCATTTTGCCCCCCCACCTGCCGCCGCGGGCCAGTATTGATCTTCCGAGCACGACGCAATAGCGACTGACCCTGGACAATCAGAGGCATGAGCGGCACAGAGATCGGGCTTGCCGTGTCGGTGTTCCTCGCCTGCGCTGTTGAGGCGGTCGAGGCACTGACGATCGTGCTCGCCGTGGGGACCACACGCAGCTGGTCCTCGGCGATGAGCGGCGTGGGCGCCGCGACGCTCGCGCTCGCCGTGATCGTGACCGCGCTCGGCCCGGCGCTCACCTCCCTGCCGATCGACGTGTTGAGGGTCGTCGTGGGTGGCCTCTTGTTGATCTTCGGCCTGCAGTGGCTGCGCAAGGCGATCCTCCGGGGAGCCGGGTTGAAGGCCAAGCACGATGAGCTCGAGACCTATCAGCAGGAGGCCGAGACCGCGCGCGCCGCCGGCGCGCGGCACCCGGGCTTCGATGGCTACGCCTTCACGATCGCGTTCAAAGGAGTCCTCCTGGAGGGACTCGAGGTCGCTTTCATCGTGCTCACCTTCGGCGCCAACCAGCACGATGTGGGCCTCGCCGCGGCGGCCGCTGGGCTGGCTGTGCTCACAGTCGTGGTTGCCGGCGCGGCGGCGAGAGCTCCGCTGGCTAGAGTCCCCGAGAACATGATGAAGCTCGCGGTCGGGGTGATGCTCAGCTCGTTCGGGATGTTCTGGGGAGCCGAGGGCGCCGGGGCGCACTGGCCGGGCGGCGACGCCGCCCTGCTTGCGGTCATCCCGAGTGTCCTGCTCGCGGCGCTCGCGACGATCTGGACCCTGCGGCGGGCGGTCATGAGCGCCACAAGCGTATGAGCCGAGCGCAAGCGTTCCTGCTGGCGGTATGGGAGTTCGTCGTCGGCGACGACTGGCGCACCGCGCTCGGAGTAGCACTCGCGCTCGCGCTAACGGCGATCATCGCCGGTGCGGGCGTGTCGGCGTGGTGGGTCATGCCGATCGCTGTGATCGTGCTGCTCGCACTCTCGATTCGCCGGGCGGCGCGCCGGGGCACGTAGCTCCTCACGCCGGCGGCGGTAAGCTCAACCCGAGAAACCTCACCGTCGAGCTTGGGAGAGCTCACCGGAAGATCTCACTGCCGAGCTGGGAGACCTCACTGCCGAGCTTGCTCGCAGGTGATCGGGTTGACACGCAGGCGGTGACTCATGAGAGCGAGATCATCGCCTTGCGCCGCACGGTGGCGCGTCGCGCTCGGGCGGGCAGCGGCCCGCACGTCGACCACGCCGAGCGCGACCGCGCCGGTCAACAGCAGCAGCGCGACCGCCCCAGTCGAGCGCATCAGGTACCAGTAGACGCTAAGTCCGCTCGTGGCGGCGAGCGTCGTCATGCGACCGGAGGACCTCCTCCTCCCCCTCGGCGTCGCCGACCAACGCCTCCGCCGGCCAGTCGCCGATGGCCAGCACGTTCCCATCCCGGTCGACCAGCCTGGCCGGCAGCCTCAGCTCTTCAAGCCATGCAGGAGCGCCATCCGCGCGCACGAGCGCGGCCGTAGTAGCGATGTTCGCATCCGTGCAGCTCGCGGCGGCGACGCTGACCGTCCGCCACGTCCCCGCGATGGGCGCGCCGGTGGCGGGGTCGATGATGTGGTGCATGTTGCGGCCTTCATGACTCCATCGCCGCACCGTCGTGCTCGACGTAGCCAAGCCGCCGGAGAGGATCGAGACCGTCTGGCCCGGCGCTCCCAAGTCGCTGCGATGGTCGTCGGTGACGCGGATCCGCCAGCCGCCACCGGGGGCGACGCCCGCGGTTGCTATGTCGCCCCCGAGGCTGACGAGCACGCCAGCGCCGGTCGCGTCATAGACGGCCCGAGCAGCGCGGTCGGCCGCCCAAGCCTTGGCGGTGGCGCCCAGGTCGAGCTTCATCCCCGTAGGAATATGGATCGAGGAGCTGCCGCGGTTGACCGTCACCGTCCGCCACCCAGCCCGCACCCGCGCGGTGATCGCCGGTCGCGGTTCGGGCTCACCAGGTTCGGGCTCACCATCGAGAGGAGGAACCAGCTGCCGCCAGTCGCGGTCGTATCCGGCCAGCTCCAGGGCGGCGCCGACGGTCGGGTCGACGTCGCCGCCGGTCAGCTCGGCGGCGCTCAAGGCCATCTCGACCGCTTCGATCAGCAGTGGACTCACGACCACCACCGATCGACCCGCGCGCGAGTTCACGCGAGAGAGCTCCGAGTCGGCTCGGAAGCGGCTGCACGCGCGGTCGATCGCATCCAGCTCACGCTCAACCGTCTCCCGCGCAACCTCCAGCGCGCCGGAATCCGTCAGCCGCAGCACGACGCTCGTGCCGAGCGCCTCCCA
>DAIOGX010000177.1:0-2370 GCA_036744995.1 Solirubrobacteraceae bacterium
TGAGCAGCAGGCCGCCGAGGAAGAAGCCGACTCCCTTCAGCGCGTTCTTCGACCCCGTCAGGATCGCGACCCAGCGGTACAGCGAGGACTCATCGCCCTCGGGCACGACGAGCTTGACCGCGCTCTTGGAGCTCATCTTGTTCAGATCCTTGGCCACGCCTGAGAGCGCCTGGGAGGCCATCACGTAGGGCACCACCAGCAGCGACGCCGGCGCGAAGCCGAGCATGCAGAGCGCGAGCACCTGGATCGCCAGGCCCATGAACAGCGTGATCTTCAGGCCGAGGCGGGCTGCCAGCCAGCCGCCGACGAGGTTCGTGACGACGCCGGCGATCTCATACAGCACGAACAGCGAGGCGACCTGCAGCGGCGTGTAGCCAAGGCGGTCGAAGTAGAACAGGACGAGCGTCCGGATCGCGCCATCGACGAGCGTGTCGGTCCAGTAGGCCCCCGTCACCAGGGCGTAGTTGCGCAAGTCCCGGCGGCGCTTCTGCTGGGCTGTGCCTGCGGCGGTCGTCGTGTCGCTAGCCATCGGCGGGACGGGCGGAGTCAGCGGTACGTTCCTCGTCCGGCAGGCTCGACGCAACGGTGCGCGCGAGCTCGACGAGGCGGTTCGCGTAGCCCCACTCGTTGTCATACCAAGCGAGGATCTTCACTTGGGTCTCGTCCGTCACCATCGTCGACAGAGCGTCGACGATCCCCGAACGCGGGTCGTCCCTGAAGTCGACCGACACGAGCGGCCGACGCTCGTACCCCAAGATGCCCGCCAGCGGGCCGCCGGCAGCCGCCTCGAGCAGGGCGTTGACCTCCTCCACCGTCGTGGGGCGGGCGACCTCGAACACGCAGTCGGTCAGCGAGGCATTGAGCAGTGGCACGCGCACCGCGAGGCCGTTCAGCTTGCCCTCGAGCTCGGGGAAGATCAGGCCGATCGCGGTGGCCGATCCAGTTGTCGTGGGAATCAGCGAGACGTTCGCGGCGCGCGCCCGGCGCAGATCCTTGTGCGGTGAATCGATCAGCGTCTGCGTGTTCGTCATGTCGTGCAGCGTGGTGATCTGACCGTGCCTGATGCCGATTCCCTCGTGGATGACCTTCACGACGGGCGCGAGGCAGTTCGTCGTGCACGAGGCCGCCGTCAGCAGATCGTGGCGCTGGGGCTCGTAGAGGTGATCGTTGACCCCAACGACGACGTTCAACGCGTCGCCCTTGACGGGAGCGGCCACGATCACCTTGCGGACACCCTGGCGGAAGTAGGCCCCGAGGCTCTCCCTGGTGCGGAACTTGCCGGAGCACTCGAGCACGATCTCGACGCCGAGCTCGCCCCACGGCACGTCGACGGGGGTGGCGGCGTTGCTGTAGCCCACCGTGGTCCCCTCGATCGTCAACGTATCGCCGTCGCCGTGGACGTCCTCGGACCAGCGCCCGTGGATCGAGTCGAACGTCAGCAGGTGGGCAGCCGTGGCCGCGTCCCCGGCCAGCTCGTTGACGTGCGCGAACGCGAGCTCCGGCCACTCCCATGCCGCGCGCAGCGCCAGCCGTCCCATACGTCCAAAGCCGTTGATGCCGACCCTGGAGCTCATCTGTACACGTCCGGCTGGGCGCTCACGATTCCTCCGGTGCTGTGAGCAGGGCACACGTGTCTTGGCGCAGGCATTCACGGGTCTGGCGGTGCGCGAGGGTCATGATGTGCGTGCGTACGCGCGCCCCGTCAAATTTCTCGAGGACCGCATCGGCGCACGCACGGATTTCCTCGGCGGGCTTAATGGCGGCAAACTCGTCGGCGAGCAACGGCAGCAGCCGCGTGAGACGCAGCTCGTGCGCTGTGCGGTCGCTGCGGATCGCATCGAGGCGCTGGTCGATCAGCTCGCGGATATGCGCCTCGATCCCGTCGCGGATCGCGCGCACGTCCTCGATCGGCCTACCCGCAGGGTCCGGTATGTCCCACGCCTCTACCATCGTCGCCACGTAAGGGCAGGCGTCGCCACAGCCCATCGTGATCGCCCAATCGGCGTGGAGCTGCATCTCGAGCGTGAGCTTTTTCGGCTTGCGCCCCGCGAGATCGATACCAACCTCGCACATGGCGTCAACAACAGGTGGCCAGATCTCGGGTGCGGGTTCGGTGCCGGCGGACTCGGCTCGCACATCATCCGGTCCATAGCGCTCGAAGAACGCCTGGGCGATCTGCGAGCGCCCGGCGTTGTGGTTGCAGACGAACAGCACATACCGGGCGGGTCGCTCGCCCTGCTGCTGCTCGGTGGTGTGGTCGTCGCTGGTGCTCATGGCGCGGATCGTAATACATTGATGATCGTGAGTGTTATTGATATAAATAGATTGATGCCTGTCGATCTGGAGCTATCCCCCAAGCAGAAGCGAGCG
>DAIOGX010000178.1:0-2369 GCA_036744995.1 Solirubrobacteraceae bacterium
GCGTTCAAGCGCTTCAAGGAGATCGCCGACCGCAAGAAGCAGGTGACCGCGATGGACCTCGAGGCGCTCGTGACCGATGAGCTGCGCGAGGAGATAACCGGCTATGCGCTCGAGTCATTCGACGTCGAGGCATCCTCGCACCGACCGCCGCACGCGCGCGTGTCGATCACCCTGCCCGACGGCTCCTCCGCGACCGGCTCATTCACCGGGGACGGCCCGATCGACGCGGTCTTCCAGGCGATCAACGCGGCGACTGGCGTTGCGCCGACGCTCAGTGAGTTCACGATCGGCGCGGTCACCGAGGGCCAGGATGCGCTCGGTGAGGTGTCTGTCGTGGTCGAGCTGGGTGGCTTCACCGGCGCCGGTCAGGGCGTCTCAACCGACATCATCGACGCGGCCGCCCGCGCCTACGTGCGTGCGCTGTCGGTCGCCGTCGCCCGCTCCCAGGCCGACGCGGCGATCGGGCTGCCCGAGCCGGCGGGGCCTTGAGAGCAGGCCGAGCGGGCTCGGGTCGATGCCATCCACAACCCTCAACGGGACTCCGTGGGGGCTCCAGGCCGTCCCTCGAGTCCTCTCGGACAATTGCTACGCTCAAGCCATGGCCACCAAGGTTGATCCCAAGAACAAAGCGAAAGCCCCTAAAGCCGGGTTCCTGACCATCGTCGTCGATGCCGATGAGTACGAGGAGGCTTTGCTGGATCCCCGTGTGCACCAGGGTAACCTCGAAGCTACGGAGTTCCTCGAGAAGCTCGAGCGCGAAGGCCGCAGTCTTTAGCTACTGCTCGAGCGGGATCCAGAGGCGGTGCTCGTCGCCGCCGGGTCCAGGTCCTGCAGAGTCGCGAAAGCCCCAGCGGTTGATCCACATCTCCGCTGTGTCGCTGTCGTAAGGGTCTAGCGCGAGCATCGTCGCGGCGATCTCGCTGGCGCCGCGCCGGGCGACCGCCCAAGCGTGTTGCAGGAGCACTCCTCCGGTGCCGGCGGGTGCGCGGATGTCGCGGGCGATCTGAGTCAGCAGCGTCGCGGGCTGGGTTCGCCGTTCGCTGGCCCCCAAAGCGCGGCGTTGGGAGCGGGTCAGTTCGGTGCTGGCGCTCGCCAGCGCGTAGAACCCGAGTAGCCGGCCGTTGTCCAGGAGCAGCCTGGCGACCGACTCGGCGGGGACGAGCAGGCTTCGCTCGCGCAGCCAGCTGACGGCCTGCTGCGCGGCGTCCCGTTGTCCGGCGTCGAACTGGGCAACTTCCTCGACGAGCTCCGGATACTCCGCGGCGCTCTCGCTGTTCCAGCGCAGGAAGACGGGCCCGGGGCCGAACACAATCCCGCGTGATAGTGATCCCGTCGCGGTTGGATCATCCTCTGCCATCTCGCCGACAATACATCGGGCTTTCAAACGTCATGTCTCGGCGTGCTCCCGATGCCTGTCCGTGATAACGTACGTTTGTATGACAACGGACGCAGTGACCCTGGATACATCGCCCGAGCACTCAGAGGCGCTGTCCCCGGCCGTCATCGGTGCGCGTGTGAAGGCGCTGCGCGAGTCCGCTTCGCTGTCGCTGCGCGACCTGTCCGAGCGCAGCGGCGTCAGCGCGCCGATGCTCTCGCAGGTCGAGCGCGGTGAGACCAGCCCAACCCTCACGGTCGCCGCGCGCATCGCCGCCGGCCTGGAGCTGCGCCTGTCGCAGCTGCTCCGTCTCGACGAGGACGGCGCTGTCACGGTCGTGCGCGCGAGCCAGCGCCAGCGCGGCGGCAACAAGAGGCGCGGTCACAGCTTCGAGGTGATGACTTCTTCCCAGCCAGGCCAGCGCGCGGAGCTCTCGCGTCACACGCTTGCTCCCGGGGGCGCGACGGGCGCTCAGGACGGGGAGGGTGGGGGTCCATTACACGAGCCCGGCAGCCGCGAGACGGCGCTCGTCGAGCGCGGCTCGGTCATCCTCGTGTGCGATGGACAGCGGTATGTGCTGGACAAGGGTGACTGCGTGACCTTCGACGCGGACGTGCCCCACCATTTTGAGAATCCCAATGAGCGCGACGCGGACGCTGAGTTCCTGGCGGTCGTCTCCGCCGGCCTCAGACGCAGCTAGAAAGGAGCCAGTCCCATGCCAAACCCGAAGACACTGTTTGACAAGATCTGGGAGGCCCACGAGGTGGCCGACGGCCTCATCTACATCGACCTGCACCTCGTCCACGAGGTAACGAGCCCCCAGGCCTTCGACGGGCTGCGCCTCGCCGGTCGCACCGTGCATCGCCCCGACCGCACGCTGGCCACCGCCGATCACAACACGCCGACCGACGGCACGCCCGTGGCCGCGCGCATCAAGGACGAGCTCTCGCGTGTGCAGGTGGAAACGCTCGAGCGCAACTGCGCCGAGTTCGGC
>DAIOGX010000179.1:0-2235 GCA_036744995.1 Solirubrobacteraceae bacterium
CAATTCAAGAACGGCTCGCATATCGAGGTCGACGGCACCGTCTTCAAGATCCTCGAGTTCCAGCACGTGAAGCCCGGCAAGGGCGGCGCGTTCGTGCGGACGAAGCTCCGCAGGGCCGCGGACGGCAACGTGATCGACCGGACGTTCAGGGCCGGCGAGAAGTTCAGGCCCGTGCGGACGGAGTCGCGGAAGATGCAGTTCCTCTATACGGATGGGACCGACGCGCACTTCATGGACACGGAGTCGTTCGAGCAGATCGCGGTCGCGGAGAGCACGGTGGCCGAGGCGTTGCGCTGGTGCAGGCCGAGCAGCGAGGTCGATGTGCTGTTCGTCGACGATGAGCCTGCAGACGTGCAGCTGCCGAGCGGGGTCGACCTCGAGGTCTCACAAACCGACCCGGGGCTGCGCGGCGACAGCGTCTCAGGGGGCGGAACCAAGCCGGCGACGCTCGAGACCGGCGCGGTCATCCAGGTGCCGCTGTTCGTCGAGCAGGGTCAGCGCATCCGCGTCGACACGCGCTCGGGCGAATATGTCTCGCGCGCCTGATGCGCCGCTCCGAGCAGCGGCGGGTCGCGGTGATAGCCCTCTACCAGCACGACCTGACGGGGAGACCGCTGGTGGAGACGCTGGGTCCGAACGCGTCGCTGTTTGCCCGTGCGCTGGCGCACGCGGCCGCCGACCGCGCGGAGGAGCTCGACGAGGTCATCGACCGCCACGCCCACGGTTGGTCGGTCAAGCGGCTACAGCCGCTGGAGCGCAGCATCATGCGAATCGCGCTGATCGAGATGATCCACCCGGACGCGGCGCCGGCCGACACCCCGATACCGGCGGAGGGGGCGGTCGAGGAAGCGGTCCAGAGCGCGAAGACGTTCTGCGGCGCGGACGCCCCGGCGTTCGTGAACGGGGTGCTGGGAGCGGTATTGCGCGAGGTGCGCGAGAATGCTCCGCGGACCACATGAGCCCCATATCGAGCACAACACGATGAGCAACGCCGAGCATCTAGATGAGCTGATCGCGCGTTTGGAGCGCGCGGCCGAGCAGCTGCGCTCGGGTGAGCTGTCGCCCGACGTCGCCGCGACGATGGTCGAGGACTGCGCGATGCTCGCGACCCAGGCCGCGGCGGAGCTGGAGCAGCTCGCGCGGGCGGAGGTCTCCGCCCCGGCGCCCGGTCAGGACACCCTGCTGTAGGCCCAGGGAGAAGGCCTGCGGCCGTGAACGCGAGCTATCCGGAGAACCTGCGCGAGGAGGTCGAGCGCTACCTGGAGAAGATGCGCTTCTCCGACGAGGCGCTCACGGCGGGACTGGAGGAGGCGATGCGCTACTCGCTGCTCGCCGGCGGCAAGCGCATCCGCCCGGTGCTCGCCCTGGCGACGGCGCGCGCGGTCGGATTGGAGCAGCGCGCCGTGCTGCCGTTCGCGTGCGCGATCGAGTTGATCCATACGTACTCGCTGATCCACGACGACCTGCCGGCGATGGACGACGACGAGCTGCGCCGCGGGCAGCCGACCTGCCACGTGAAGTTCGGCGAGGACGTGGCGATCCTCGCCGGCGACGGGCTGTATGCGGAGGCGTTCGCGCATCTGCTGCGCAACCAGCGCTCGGCGCCCGAGCGGGTGCTGAGAGCGGCCGCGGAGCTGGCGGCGGCGACGGGGGTGAACGGGATGGTGGGCGGGCAGTACGCCGACGTCAGCCCGCGGACGCCGGGCGGGGCGGCCGCGCTCAGGCGCCTGCACGAGCTGAAGACGGGCCGTCTGATCGGGGCCTCGGTGCTGTGCGTACTACTGTTGAGCGGGAGCGTAGATGGACCTGCGACAATCCCCTTTCGCCGTTTCGCCGCTGAGCTGGGCGTGCTGTTTCAGATCGTCGACGACATTCTCGACGTTACGGGCACCGACGATGCGCTTGGCAAGCCGCGAGGCAGCGATGAGCGTCACGGCAAGCGCACATACGTGAGTGAGTTCGGAATAGATCGAGCCAGAGAGCTGGCGGCGGAGTCCCATCGGATGGCGCGGGACGCGCTCGCCGAGGCCGGCGCCGGCTCTGGACCAGCGCACGCGACCGGAGAGCTGGAGCAGATAACCGACTTCATCTACACCCGCACGTCATGAGCCTGCTCGAGCACATAGACGGTCCGGAGGACCTCAAGAACCTGTCAGAGCAGGAGCTTCAGGTGCTCGCGCAGGAGGTGCGCGAGCACATCATCGACACGGTCGGCGAGATCGGCGGGCACTTCGG
>DAIOGX010000180.1:0-2118 GCA_036744995.1 Solirubrobacteraceae bacterium
GAACACCAAAGACAAATTCTCGATTACCAGGGCTGCGGGTGGACTGATTAGCCGCACCTGCACGAGCGAAAAAACCGGTTGCTCGGGTGCCGCCTCCGGCAGTTGGTAGCTGGTTTGCCTCCGGAGCGTTGTGCTCCGGACGAAGGATGCATCGCAAAGAGGGGCGGCCCACGGGCCGCCCCTCTTGCATGCACGCTCAAGAGTAGCCCTGCTGCGGCCGATCAATCCCCATGGAGGCCATCACATTCGCGGGAGTGTTAGGAGCGATCCTCGGCTCGTTTCTAAACGTCGTCGCCTACCGTCTGCCGCGCCACGAGTCGCTCATCACCCCGGCCTCGCACTGTCCCAAGTGCGGGACGCCGGTCAAGCCATATGACAACATCCCAGTCCTCTCCTGGTTGTTGTTGCGCGGCCACTGCCGTGGTTGCGGCGCCTCCATATCGGTTCGCTACCCGCTTGTCGAGGCGGGTACCGCTGTGCTCTGCGTCGGCGCCGTGCTGGCCCACCACACCGCCGCCGGGATCGCCCTGAGCGTCGTGCTGATCCTGCTCATTGTGCCCGCGGCGCTGATCGACCTCGAGCACCGCATCATCCCCAACCGCATCACCGCGCTTGGCGTCGTGCTCGCGCTTGTCATCGGCCTCGCGCTCGACCCCGCCGGCGAGCCCGAACGGTTGATCGCGGGCGCCGCCGCGGGTGGATTCCTGCTGCTCGCGGCGCTGGCCTACCCGGGCGGCATGGGCATGGGCGACGTCAAGCTCGCCGCGATGATGGGGCTGTTCCTCGGAAGGGTAGTAGCCCCGGCGATCCTGATCGCGCTGCTCGCGGGCGTGCTCGTCGGCGCCGTGATCATGGCGCGCAAGGGGGCGCATGTTGGGCGCAAGACCGCGATTCCCTTCGGCCCCTTCCTCGCGCTGGGGGCGCTCGTCGCCGTCTTTGCCGGGCAAGGCATCGTTGAGGTCTACGTCAATCACTTCCTGCACTAAAGCGTCGTCGCCTTCCCGCCGATACCCCTCCTGCGGGCGATCCACTCCGCTCTTGAAGCGCTCCCATCGAGATGCAAACCCCCTCCCTGAAACTCAACCTCGGCCTCAACCTCGGCCGCCGCTCCGGTCCCGACGTCGTCGGCCTGGACATCCAGCCCGGGCTCATCGCGGCCGTGCAGGCGCGCGTGAACGGCTCGGTCCTGGCCGAGCGAGCGGCGGCCCTGCCGCTCGCCTCCGACACCGTCCGTGAGGGCGAGGTGGTCGACGAGGGCGCGCTCAGCGACGCCTTGCGCGAGCTGTTCGGCGACAGCAAGCTGGGCAAGCGCGTCCGCGTCGGCGTCGCCAACCAGCGCACGGTGCTGCGCACGCTCGAGCTGCCCCCGGTGACCGATCGCAAGGAGCTGGCCGCCGCGGTGATGTTCCAGGCGCAGGACCAGGTGCCGATGCCGCTGAACAACGCCGTGCTCGACTTTCACCCACTCGGCGTGGTCGATACGCCGGCGGGTCCCCGCCAGCGGGTGGTGCTCGTCGCCGCCCAGCGCGACATGGTCGAGCGACTGCTCGCCGCCGTCCGCGGCGCCGGCCTGCGCCCGGAGGGCATCGACCTGTCCGCCTTCGCGCTGATCCGTTCGCTCTACCGTTCTGATGAGGAGCACGCCGGACGCGTGCTCTACCTGAACGTCGACGGGCTGACGAACCTCGCGATCGCCGAGGGGACGACCTGCCGCTTCACCCGCGTAGTGGGCAGCGGCCTCGAGGGTATGGCCGGCGAGCTAGCCGAGCGTCGCGGCATCGCGCTGACGGAGGCCCGCGCATTGCTCAACGCCGTCGACCTCACGGCGCCCGCGGTCGTCGCGGAGAGCGCGACCGCGCCTATGGAGACCTTGCCCGAGGAGACCACATTCGCGGCTGGTGAGGAGAACCCATCCGAGGTGGTTCCAGATGAGCCCGCAAGCTCTGAGGATCAAGACGAGCACGAGATCGCCATGAGCTACTCAGAGCTGTCCTCCGCATCTGTGGCGCCCGTCTCAGCAGAGCCGGCGGCGTCCGATGCGGACGTGCGCGTGGTGCTCGAGAACGGCATCCGCGAGATCGCCGGCGAGGTGCGCAACTCGCTCGACTTCCACCGCTC
>DAIOGX010000181.1:0-2115 GCA_036744995.1 Solirubrobacteraceae bacterium
ATCGTGTCTAACGATGTTTTGATGCGCTTCAACACCATGTAATAGGTATATAGATGGACATAATCGCCTATTTTCCGCTATCTTGATGCATATGCAGACCACCCAAGCTGTCTCGATCCAAGATCTACCGGACCTGCTGATCTCTCGGGGGCGCTACAGCGCCTCCCTGGGGGAGATTCGGTCGCTTACCGGCCTGAGCGATGCCGCGATCGTCAGCGGCTTGCAGCGTTTGCGCAGGCGGCGGCGGGTCTTCTCCCCGACGCGCGGGCTGTATATCGTGATCCCGCCGGAGTTTCGCTCTTGGGGCGTGGTTCCTGCAGACTGGTTCATCGACGACTTGATGGGCCATCTCGGACGCCGCTACTACGTCGCGCTGCTCTCAGCCGCCGCGTATCACGGGGCCTCCCACCAGGCACCGCAGGTCTTCCAGGTGATGGCCGACGGGCGCGTGCTCAACCGGGCGATCGAGCGGGTGCGCCTGCGCTTCTATTCAAGCGAGCACACTGCGGACACGCCGATCGAGAAGGTCGTCGTGCACACCGGCTATATGCGCGTCTCATCGCGAGAGGCCACCGTCGTCGACCTCGTGCGCGAGCCACGCGCAAGCGGCGGCATCAGCAACGTCGCGACGATCCTGACCGAGATCGGAGAGCTCGACGGCTCGGCGCTGGCCACCCTCGCGGCGCGCCACGGCCGGACACTCGCACGCCGCACCGGATGGATGGTCGAGAACTACGGCTCGTGTGAGGATCTCGGGCCGCTGCGGCTGGCCGCGAGGCTCGACTTGGGCGAGCCCGCCCTGCTCAGTGCCTCAGGGCCACGGCGAGGACGAGCCGACCCCGCATGGGGCGTACGCATGAACACCACAGTGGAGCCCGACCTGTGATCGCACAGGCATACCTGAACGAGTAACCCGAGCGAGAGGGCCGGGGTCAGCCCCGACGAACTAAAGCCCCGAGGCTAGCGATAAGAAGTATCGCGACGGCCGGTCAGTTCTCCGACCATCGGGGTGGGACGCAGCGGCTGAGGGCCTGTGAGCCCTTCCGACGGCGGCTCAGGCGTCGGCTTTTTGAACATCCTGATCAGCTTTTTGAGCATGCTCATCAGTCTACCTCGCAGCCACGAGAGCCACAACCCATGCCAGCACCTCGACCACCAGCAGCAACGCACCGAAGCGGAAGACCGTCACCAGCGTATTCAACTGCTCACGGTTGAACTTGGTGCTACGACCCATATGCAGCGCCAGATCGCGCTCGACCAAATGAAGCTCCAGGGGCTCGCCGTCAACCGGCTCCAGATACGTGGCGATGAACTGAGCCGGCGCCAGCGAGAACCCCCAATCCCGACGCGGCCACAACATCACGAGGACCGCAAAACTGAGCAATACGAAGCAGCCGACAGCCACCCATACAGCCGCGTCGAGGTCGTGTCTGGCGAGCGTCTGAGCACCGAAGAAGGACGTGGTGATGGCCGCGGCGGCGAACAGCGATCCGGCCCGAGCTCGCAGCTCGACCACGGATCGCTCTTGATCGTCCAATCTTCGCCTGGCCTCCCGATAGGCAAGCGAATAGCCGGCCCCGGACGCCTCATGAGAGCTCGTATTCATGACCGAGCACGCTACGCCGAGCTTGGGATGGCTCGCCACCGCAGACCGCTTACGAAGCGAGGGGGCACTGCCCACGCCCCGCGTCTAACCCAAGTCAAGCCCCGTGCGAAGCGTCACCGAAGACCATTGTTGCCGCGGTCAGCGCCGGCGGATCCTCCTGTGGGCAGTCCTCCTCGAATAGGGCACCCCCGATCAGCCGATTCGTCCCGGCGTCCACCAGCCCCACCGCCGAGCAGCGCTCACATCCACAGACGGTCTCGTCGCCATCATGCAATAGGAAGGCAGGCTGGTGGCGGAGAGCCGCCGCACGGGGGATCGCCTCTCGCATCGCTGCCCTGTACCGATCGCCCTCCTGTCTCCGGGCGCTGGTCTCACCGCCGGCGAGCAGGGCGTAGGCGAGCCCCTCGTTGACGCCGGTACGGATCTTGATCCGGTCGGCACGAGCCTGACGACGAAGGTCAGCGCGCCATTTGTCCGGGTCCTGGATATCCGAGAGCGCAACGACGACG
>DAIOGX010000182.1:0-2101 GCA_036744995.1 Solirubrobacteraceae bacterium
CGAGCTCGCTCAACGTGCTCTCGGGTGACGGGCTGAGGTCTGTGGGGATTCCGGCGAATGCCAGGTCGGAGCGGATGGTTTCGAGTAGGTCGCGGGCGCTGCTCGCGCGCAGGTAGTCCGACATGGTTTCGAGCTCGGGTTGTTCTGACCAGCGCAGGATGCGTCTGAGGGCGGCGAGCAGTTGGGGCCAGTCGCGGTGGATTGGGAGCTCGTTGGGTTGGCAGCCGAGCAGGGCTGCCCATGCTGGGCGGTCCGCGGTGTAGCGCTGTTCGGCACCGACGGTGAATGTGGATAACACCCTGGCTGTGCTCAGGCCTGCGAGGGTGTCGTGGACGTTGCGCTTGGCGTAGCCCGTGGAGCGGGCCAGTGTCTGGGCATTGACCCACGGAGCCTCGGTGGTCAGGAGGATGCGAACAGCCTCGGCGCGGATGCCCACGCCGAGGATCTGGCGCAGCCGGAAGGCGAGGTTGATGGGTGCCAGAGGGTCAGGCTGGCGGGACTTGTGTGACGGGAAGAGAGGCGGACGCAGGAAGCCGGCGGCGGCGAAGTCTTCGTCGGTCTCGTTCACGGGTCCCTCGGAGCGGAACAGCGGCTGCAGCGTTGCAAGGGCTGCTGTCATCCCGTGATTGCTCAGTCGTGCTCGGGGGCGCTGGCGGGCGAGCCATCCCAGCGCGGCTGCCGTGAGCGCGCGGTCGGTCTCGTCGATGCACATCGCGCGCAGGCGCCGGACGCTGAGAAGCGACTCGTTGACGAGCGCCCAGTCCATGAGCTCGTCGAACAGGCGTGGCTCGGCGCGCGCGACCTCGAGGGTGAAGACGATCAGCGCCTCGGGGTCCTGTGCCCACGGGCTGCGCCGCTGCGGCGTGGCGAAGAGTCCCATCTGCGCCCACTCATCCCAAGCGAACGCAACGAGCCGGTCGCTGAACCGGCGGCTAAGGGTCGAGACGTTCATCGTCAACTCCGAAGTGGGCGAGGACGCGTGCCAGCACGCTGCGGTAGCCCTCTGAGGGATCGTGAGTCCTACTCCAGTGAGCGGCGTCGATCAGCTCCTGCTCGGTGGGCTGCAGTGCTTCCAAGTCGTCGAGGTGCTTGCCAGCGCCCTGATCGACGGTCGCGTAGAGCTTTAGGTGGATCTGGTCGACACGGGAGGCGAACAGGATCTCCAGGCCGGGGCCGTAGACTCGGTGCTGCGCACGCTCATAGAAGCCGTCGGGCAGTCCGAGGTCGAGCAGCGAGGTGGGTCCTGGGTTCAGCCAGTCATCGGACAGCCCGAAGTCGCGGGCCACGATGTGAGCGGCGTCGAGCAGGGCCGCGGGGAGCGGTTGCGCCGATACGAGCTCCCGATCCTCGACGATCGCGAGGACATCGACATCCCTCGTACCGCGGGACACGAGCCCAAGCGCCAGCAGTGCCGAACCGCCGACTATGGCAAGCGTGTAGCGCTCGCCATGCGCTGCGAGCTGATCGCCAAGCGCGCGGAGGAGATCCTCGGCCGCCAGGGCACTATCGATCCGGTCGTCAAACATCTCGATTCGGGATGTTATACATCACAATAGGGTAAGTCAACGGTGATGACGGTCAGTTCACCATCTGACGCAGCGCATCGACTCCGCCGCCGTCGCCAAGTCTCCGATCGCTCAGCGATTCCAGTGGCGGTACGCCTCGATCCACTCCGCGCCCTTGGGCGGCGGGGTTGGCAGAGGCAGATCGACGAGCGGGATCGACTGTCGCCGCTCCTCGCGCGAGCAGATCGCCACGATCTGGTCGTTGTCGTTCAGCGTTACGTGCTCGACGGTGACGTTCACACCCAACACCTGAGTATCGAAGGGAACGGTCAGTTCGTCTTCGATCACGGTAAACAGGCCAGTGATCTGCTCGCTCTCGTTGTAGCAGTCGACGGTGGCCTCCTCGACCATCGCCTCGAGTTGAGCCTTGCTCATCGAAGCCAGATTCTCATCGCTCATGGGCTGCTTGTACCGTGTCGATCGGATGTAACTGAGATGCCCTCCACCGTGGGCGCCGGGCCATCCCGGCCGGGTGGGACCGGCTCGCGTCGAAGGTGCCTGTCGGCGAGCCGCGGCGTGATCGCTTTCGTGGACAT
>DAIOGX010000183.1:0-2059 GCA_036744995.1 Solirubrobacteraceae bacterium
GGCCCTGGCTGCTCGCCCCGTCCGCCGCGGGGCGCGCCTCCAGCCCGGTCAGCTCGGCCTCCAGGCCAAGGCGAAGCTCTTCGAGGGAGTCCCGCCGCTCCCGGCTCCAGTCCTCGTAGCGATCGGCCGGCAGCAGCTCGGCGTCGAAGCCCTCAAGCGCCGCCCGGTAGGCGCCGGGCTCGCCCCGCTCGCGCGCCGCCGCAGCCAGTTGTTCAAACGTGATCGCGTCGATCTGGACCGGGTCCTCAGGACCGAGCAGGATCAGTTCTTCGCGCAGCTCCAGGTAGCGGCTGCCCTCGAGGCCGATCGAGTCCAGCGCGCGCCGAGCCGCGAAGATCGCCTGGTGCAGGTTGTTGCGGGCGGAGTCCGGGTCTCGACCGGGCCAGAGCAGCTCGGCGGCCTGCTCAGCGTGCAGGCGTCGCTCCGGCGCCAGCGCCAGCAGCTTGATCAGCGTCTTCGCCTTGCGCAGCCGCCAGACGTGGTCGGCAACTGTGTCCTCCCCCAGAGCGACCGAGAACTCTCCGAGGAGGCTGATGCACAACACCTCATCGCCCATCGATGCGCCTTTCGTACCGCGACTCGCCACCGCATAAGAAAACCACTCCGAAGCGCCGCCGGCGTCCTGATCACGCGGATGCTCCGGCCCCGGAGGTGATGTGCTCGATCACCGGACGGAACTGCTCTGTCGGTGAGAAGTCGACGTACTCAGAGTCCTCAAGCGCCTCCGGGGCGTGGCCAGGAGCCCAGTAGAACGCCTCGCCGGCGGCGAAGTCCTGGTGCCCGTCCAGTGTGTGCATCCGCACGCGGCCCTTGATCATGTACCCCCAGTGGGGGCAGGGGCACAGATCGTTCGGCAGGCCCTTGGTGGCGGGGCGCAGGTCGGCTCCGGCAGGCAGCCGCACGAACCCGACAGAGAGACCGTCCTCGTCGCGTAAGCGGACCTCGACGCCGTTGTCCTCGATCACGACTGGCACGTCCTCACGTGGGATGGATCGCATGGTGTGTCCTCCTTCTGGTTAGTTGAGTAGCTCGGCAATGTGTTGGGCGGCCAGGCGAGCGCCGCCGGCCTCTACGTCGCGGCAGTGCACGTCGCGCCCGATTTCCTGCGCGATCGCTTGGGCGATTTGCTCGGGTGGGGAGTCGTCGTAGTCCATGCGCCGCCCGGCGCCGTAGCGTTCGAGGCGGTGGCGGACGTGGAAGTTCTGCTCGAAGTGGTGGCGTAGCGGGAAGTAGAGGAACGGCCGCTTGTTCGCGGTCAGCTCCATCGAGGTGGTCAGACCGCCCTGCACGACCGCGAGGTCGCAGGCGGCGAGGTGGCGGTAGAGGTTGTGCACATAGGGAACGACCTCCAGGCCGGCATGGGAAGGTAGCGACTTGGGGTCGATGCGCGGGCCGGCGACGACGATCATGCGCAGCTCCGGGACGCGCTCCTTGGCCTGCGGGAACGCAGCGATGACCCGCCGCAGCAGATCTGCGCCAACGCCTGACCCGCCGACCGTGACGATGCACACCTGCTCGTCGTCGGCGTAGCCGAGCTCGTCGCGCAGCTTAGTGCGATCACCGAGGTCGGCCGGATCGAAGCCGGTCACGTAGCCGGTGAAGTCGAAGTTGCGTTCGGTCCAGTCGCGGATCATCGGCAGCTCTGGTCCGAGGCGCTCTGGAACGATGTCCTCAGGGTTGCCTACGAACAGGGCCAGATCGCGGACCTCGGGGTGCTGGGAGATGTGGTCGACCATGTCCGCGTTGTAGTCGGCCGTCAGGAAGCTCTCCCGCTTGCCCCCGTCGTCCATCGGCAGGAAACCGACGAAGTCGGTCAGCCACGCGAACGGGACGCGCTTCTCCCTGGGGTTCTCATGCAGGTAGTAGTCGAGCTCCCACGCCTCGTCCCCGATCCACAGGTCGTAGCGATCCTCGCGCACGACGTCGTGAAAGAGCATGAAGTTCGCGGCGAGGATCTCGTCCATCCGCCGCAGCGCGTGGAAGCAGTGCAGGTCGTGCTCGGCCGACTCCGACTCGATGTGCGTGGACTCGTTCGCCAGGTGAGCGCTGGCGGGGTGGA
>DAIOGX010000184.1:0-1995 GCA_036744995.1 Solirubrobacteraceae bacterium
GTCTCGGTGTAATCGCCGAAGACCTGCTGCAGGGACTCGACGATCTCGCCCTCTGAGGCATGCGCGCGAGCGCAGGCAAGTAAAGGGTCCATCAGGTTGCGATCCCCATGCGCTGCGTCCTCTCGCAGCGCGGCGAGGGCCCGCTCGACGGCGGTGCCGTCGCGTCGCGCGCGCACGGACTGCAGGCGGTCGGTCTGCTTGCGTTCGAGCGCCGGGTCGACGCGCAGCGTCGGGATCGGCTGCTCGTCGTCCTGGGTGTAGCGGTTGACCCCGACGACGATGCGTTCGCCCGCGTCGATCTCCTGCTGGAGCTCGAAGGCGGCGTCGGCGATCTCGCGCTGCGGGTAGTTGCGCTTGACCGCCGCCACCATGCCCCCGAGGGCGTCGATCTTCGCGAAGTACTCATAACAGCGCTCCTGCATCGCGTCGGTCAGAGACTCGACGAAGTAGGAGCCCCCGAGCGGGTCGACGGTGGCGGTGACGCCCGACTCGTGCGCGATCATCTGCTGGGTGCGCAGCGCGATGCGAACGGCCTCCTCGGTGGGCAGCGCGAGCGCCTCGTCGTAGGAGTTGGTGTGCAGCGACTGGGTGCCGCCGAGCACGCCCGCCAGCGCCTCGATCGTGGTGCGCACGATGTTGTTCAGCGGCTGCTGCGCGGTCAGCGAGACCCCGGCTGTCTGAGCGTGAAAGCGCATCTGCCACGAGCGCGGGTTCTTCGCCCCGAAGGTGTCGCGCAGCTCGCGCGCCCAGATGCGCCGGGCGGCGCGGTACTTGGCGATCTCCTCGAAAAAGTCGATCTGGGCGTTGAAGAAGAACGACAGGCGTGGGGCGAAGTCGTCGACATCGAGGCCGCGCGTGATCGCCTGCTCGACGTAGGTGAGGCCGTCCTTGAGCGTGAACGCGAGCTCTTGTTGGGCGGTCGAGCCGGCCTCGCGGATGTGGTAGCCGGAGATCGAGATCGGATGCCAGCGCGGCATCTGGCGGGTGCACCATTCGATCATGTCCCCGCACAGGCGCATCGCCGGGTCGATCGGGAAGCACCACTCCTTCTGGGCTATGTACTCCTTCAGGATGTCGGCCTGGATCGTGCCTGAAAGGCGCTCGCGCGCGACCGGCCCAATGCCTGAAATCGATCCCTCCTCTCCCTCGGACTCGGCGGCGGCAACGAAGAACGCGAGCATGATCGCGGCGGGGGCGTTGATCGTCATCGAGACGGACACCTCGCCGAGGTCGATGCCCGAGAACAACGTCTGCATGTCGTCGAGCGTGTCGATCGCCACGCCCTCCCGGCCAACCTCTCCCAGCGCGCGGGCATGGTCGGAGTCGTGGCCCATCAGCGAGGGCATGTCAAACGCGGTGGACAGGCCGGTTTGGCCGTGGTCGAGTAGATAGCGGAAGCGCTCGTTCGTCTCCTCGCTCGTGCCGAACCCGGCGAACTGGCGCATCGTCCACAGCCGCCCGCGGTACATCGACGGGTGTATCCCGCGCGTGTATGGGTAGGCGCCGGGCCGGCCAATTGGGTCCTCGGCGGGCGGGCGGGCGCCAATTCCCGCGGGCAGGTCCGCCTCTGTATAGAGCTCCTTGACCGGCTCGCCGGACAGGGTCCGTACGTTGGTCTTGCCGTCCCGGCCTGTCTCAGGGGGCGAGGCCGCTGCCAGATCAATCGCCATGGTCTGCTCAGATCGTACTGGCAGACCCCGTCCGTCCCGCACAGGCAAGCGCTCTTTCCGTCACGCACTGTACTCTGCGCGCTCGCGGTCATAGCCAATCGAAAGGAAGCACAACGATGAACAAGTCCCAGCTGGTCGAGGCGGTCGCCGCCGACAGCGGTCTCTCCAAGGCGGACTCCTCGCGCGCGATCGAATCGCTGTTGGGGACCGTGACGAAGACGCTCAAAAAAGGCGACGAGGTGATCATTACCGGCTTCGGCAAGTTCTCGGTGGTCAAACGCGCCGCGCGCCAGGGCGTCAACCCGCGCACGGGCGAGCGCGTGAA
>DAIOGX010000185.1:0-1972 GCA_036744995.1 Solirubrobacteraceae bacterium
GGCCGGCTGCAAGCGTGGGAGCGCAGCGGAGCGCAGAGGTCGATTGCACGGACCGCCCGTTTCCTGGCCCGCTGCGCAGAGGCTCGCGGAGACTGGGCCGCGGCAGGGCGGATGCTCGCCCGCAGCGCTGAGGCGGCCGGCGAGGAGGGGCTGCTCTGCGAGCGCTGGCAGATCGAAGCCGGGCTTGCCCGCGTAGCGGCCGCGGCGGACAGTCTCACGGACGCCGAAGAGCACGGGCGGCGCGCACACGAGCTGATCGACACGATGGCCGCATCGGTCGAGGACGAGGAGATCGGGGCGCGGTTCCGCGAGCGCGCGCTGGCAGAGATCGGCCGCCCGGCATCGACGCTACGCGACTAGCGTCAGCCGCCAATCGACCTCGAAGCCGAGCATCTGAGGATCCTCCAGCGAGGATCCGAAGACCTCTTGCAGCGTCGCTATCTGACTGGCGTAGCTGAGCACCGCCTCGAGCTTGGCGGCGTGCTCCTTCGGTGAGAGCCGGTGCGTCGCGGCCACCATCCGCTCGACTGGGACGCCGGTCTCTTGGAGCTGGGTCGCCCATCCCTCGCCTGCCGGATCGGCCTCCGAGGAGGACCCGTCGAGCACCCACCGCGGCCATCCGAACACGGTGGCGTGAGGCAGGTCGGCATACAGCGTCACGTCGGCGCCCTCTGCGTGGAGTGCCAGTGCCGCCGCCCGCACGGCGGTGTGATCGGGATGGTGGTCGCCCAGACTCGCCGGCGCGTATATCCGGGCATCAGTGACGAGCACTCCGCGCAGCGCCTGCACGATCTCTCCCGGCGCCTGATCGCCCTGGCGGTACTGGCTGTCCAAGAACGGCAGGTTGACGCTCGCCCGGCCGGCGAGCGCGAGCGCCTGGCGGTCCTCCTTGACACGCGTGCGGACCGCCGCGGCCGAATCGGTCGCGCCGGCGAGCTCATCCCACCAGCCGAGCGTTCCTGCGGGAGGCTCGCCCGCAAAGACGTTGACGACGAGCACCTCGCCGGAGCTGGCCAGCAGATGCCAGCACGACAGGATCGCGTCGTCGAAGTGGGGCGAGAGGATGATCGCGTCGGGACTCATCGCCGCTTACTATCGGGCGCGGGCGTGTAGCCAGCGTGAAACCGTCGCGAAAGCTTTGAGGTCGCGGGTCGAGAGCCTCGAACCCGCAAGATCTCTAAAAAACGACTCATCTCGCCGTGGTTTCTGCTGCTGACGGCGCTCGCCGGCGTCAACCAGTGGCTGTACGTACTCCTCGGCGCGTGCCCTGTCACAGCTCCGGGCATCTCCTGCGGCGACTCTACGAGCGCACCTGTTTGTTGGGACGAGGCGCCGCGAAATCGATACGACGAACCAGCGCGATCTCAGGCTCGCTCTTGCCCTTCAGGGCGAGCTCACGCGGCTCGGCGCCCACCGCATGCTCGCCGGCGCGGTCGTGCACGCGGCTGGACATGACGGTCTCCCCGCTCGCCGCGGCCGCCTGGAGGCGTGCGGCGGTGTTGACGACATCGCCGATCGCCGTGAAGTCCTTGACCTCGCCCGAGCCGACGTTGCCCACGTAGGCGGTCCCGAAGTCGAGACCGATGCCGAGCTCTACCCATGGCCGTTCCTCGCCGTAACCCGCGGCGGCCAGCAGAGACTGCGCGTCGGCGATCATGTGGCGTGCGGGCTCGCCGGGGAAGATTTGTGGGAGGTAGAGGGCCATCACCTGATCGCCGACCAGCTTGTCGATGATCGCGTGCTCGCAGAGGATGTCGACGGCGGTGGCGTAGAAGCGGTTCAGCAGCGTCGCGACAGCGTCCGGCGTCTGGCGCTCGGCAAGCGCGGTGAAGCCGCGGACGTCCGCGAACAGGATGCCGACCTCCATCTCTAGGCCGCCCATCGGCGCCTTCTCGAAGCACTCGCTGCACAGGCGTGGGTTCTTGCGCGACGGAGCGAAGCCGAGACGACCCATGAGACGCCCGCCGAGCCC
>DAIOGX010000186.1:0-1954 GCA_036744995.1 Solirubrobacteraceae bacterium
TCCATGCTTCCGCGCGGCGCGACCCATGTGCTCGCGAACGACAACGAGGTGTGCTGGGCGATCGTGTCGTAGTCGTGGTCGTGGTGCAACACCCCGATATTCGCGGTGGCGGCGATCGCGGCGATCAGCAGGTCCACTGGCTTGACGCGGTGTGAGATGCCGGGCGCCGCTGCAAGCTCGGCCTGTGCCGCGACGGCGGACGCCGCGGCCTCGGTGGTGAGCGGGGCGTGCTCCAGCGCGTCGAGTTCGCGAGCGATCGCGGCAAACTGGCCGCCATCGCGGGCGCTGTAGCGCATCTCCAGCAGCCCCGGCGGGCACGTCCACAGCTCACCGGCGGCGAGCGCCGTCTCGAACCTCTCGCGTGGACGGCCGGTCAAGCGCCCGTCTGTCGCTCGGGCCCATACCGAGTGGTCGATCAGCAGCGGCTGGCCGTAGCCGCTCAACGATGGATCCAGCCGTGCTCGCGGACCTCGTACGCCGCGTCCACGTCGATTCCCTCTCCCGTGCGCAGTCGCTCGACCAGCTGGCGGCGAAGCTCTGCCCGCTCGGCCTCGTCGTCGCGCTCGGCTTCCAGCTCTCGCAGCCGCTCGCGCGCGCCGCGGATCACCAGCTCGCCCATTCGCACGCGCTCGCCCCGCAGGCGCAGCGCGTCGAGCGCCTCACGCACGGGCGGCGTCTCGGTGACCGAATGACGGGGATGACGGGTCGGCACCAGCCCAGTGTAGCACCCACGAACAGCACCTCTAAAGCCCCTCGGGGACACAGAGTTTGGGTCTCGGCCGAGAGTCCCGTCCCAAGCGATGCGTACGTTTTGGGGGATGGCATCTCCAGCTCACCGAGAAGCGCGTCACGGCCTCGCCGGCCGTGTCGATCGAATCCTGCCTTTCCTCGCCGGGGCTTCCGCCTTGGCCGCTGTGTTGATCACCGCCCTCTCTGGCGTTCCTGTCCGGCTGCCGGGGATTGCTCTGGACTCCACGCCGCTGTTCCTCGTCGAGCGCGGCGGGGCGGTCGTTGCCGCGCTGATCATCGTCACAGCACTCCTGGGCCGTACGCTGAACCGCGAGCTGCCGATCGGGTTCTCTACGCCGACAGGCTCGCTTACGTATGCGAAGACCGCCGCGGATGCGACCACCTCGTCCGACATGGCCGTGGCAGATCTCGTAAAACGTCTCGACAAGCAGGGCGCAGACTTTGCCGACCTGAGGCACACCGTTGGGCGGCTCACGGAGACTTTCCCGCCCGGAAGATGAGCTAGGATACGGCCATGACTCCAGCTGAAGATGCCCGCATACAGGCCATACTGGACGACATTCGCGCTCGGCTTGAGCAGTACGATGCCCGAGAGCCCGAGCGCATTCGCCTAAAGATCAAATCCCACGTGGCCGCGGAGCGGCTGCACCGGGCCGCCATCGCCGTGCGCGAAGCCCAGCCCAATGCCGATCGTGCCGGGTGGCGCCTGTTCGCTCCCATCCGGTAGATCTCCTCCGCCTCCTCGTAGCCGGGGGCTTGTCTTGGGTCGGTCCTAAAAATTAGTTAGAGCAGGCTTGGATGTTCGCCGGCAGAATCAGCGCGCGAAGTCGCGCCTGCTGGCCCGAATGACCAAGACCTGCGAAGGCCTTGCGCGGCCCGACCGCTTCGCGCTATACTCCCCGGTCGGCCCTCGGGCGCCTTTGGGCGCTGGGTCGGATCGGCCTCCTCTCAAGAGCAGAGAAGTCCTCTCGGGTGGGCGGGGCTTGACGGTCTTTGAAAACTCAACAGCACACGCACCCGCGATCGATCTCGCGATCGACCGTGGTCTACGTCCCTGTTGAGTTTTGAGAGACCGGCGTCCGTTCGGAGCTCGTGTGAAGCGATCGAAGATCGCCTCCATCATCAAAGACGAGCAAAGGCCGGCGTTATACGCCTCTCCACGGTCCTTGAAAACTGCACAGAAGCCACATCAGCCGCCATCGAT
>DAIOGX010000187.1:0-1945 GCA_036744995.1 Solirubrobacteraceae bacterium
CGGGCGGATCGGTGGCGGGTGTGGATCTCGGAGAGCCGACGGTCGCGATCGCGCGCTCACATCCGGCGGAGGAGAACGCCGCGCCGATCGACTACGCCCAGGCGGACGCCACGGTCCTGCCCTTCGACGCTGAGGATTTCGACGTCGTTCTGTGTCAGCAGGGCTTGCAGTTCTTCCCTGACCGCGCAGGGGCGCTCGCCGAGATGCGACGCGTGCTGAAGCCCGGCGGACGCGTTGCGATTGCGACCTGGAAGGACATCGAGCCGCCGTTCAGCACGATCGCCGACGCGCTCGGGCGGCACGTCAGCACCGAGGCTGCACAGATGATGCACTCACCGTTCACCCTCGGCGACAGCGCCACCCTGGCCCAACTGATGTCTGACGCAGGCTTCCGCGAGGTTACGGTCATCGACGAAACGATCGAGTGCACGTGGGCATCGCACCCTGAGTTCGCCCCCCGCTATATCGCCGCCAGCCCAATCGCGCCGGTGTTCACCGCCGCGCCTAATCACTCCCAGCAGGCCGTCTCCGATGAGGTCGCCGAGCGACTTGCGCCGCATGCAACCGCCGACGGCTCGCTGCGGATGCCGATGAGCACAAACGTCGCCGTCGGCACAGCCTGACCAGGACACCCGAGCTCCTCACCGACAAGCAGCGTGAGACACGCAACGAGTGCCCTGAAGCGCTCATGCGGGAGACGCATGAAGGACGGCATCGGTTCAGTCGGCGAGACCAGCGCCCGTTCGATGCGCTGCGTAAGCGCAGATCCATGAGCTGCGTCAGCTTCTCCCGTTCGTCGGTGCGGGGCTCGACCACGGTCACGCCGCGCACTCTCCGTTAGGCCAAGCACCGAGCCTGAGACGCGGCGACGCGAGCGACAGCTTCGCTTTGCCCTGCGCAAGCGGGTGCCCGCCGATCCTCGGTCGGCGCTATCGAGAGTCGTCCAAGGCGAGCGCGGGCGCGGGCGTGATCCCCGTGCCCGCTTTGTCGGCGGAGGGGAGGCCGCGACCCAAGCCGGCAAGTTGCACGAGCGGCACGACAGTCGCGTCACTGCCTCGACGGAAAGCGCTAGATTCGCTCAGTGAGCTTCCTCGCTGCGGCTGATGCGTACGACCGCTTCATGGGCCGTTACTCGGTGCTGCTGGCCCCACAGCTTGCCGATTTCGCGACGATCGCGGCTGGTCAGCGAGCGCTCGACGTCGGCTGCGGTCCAGGCGCTCTCACTACCGAGCTGGTAAGGCGGTTGCGAGCGGACTTCGTTTCGGCTGTTGATCCTTCCGAGTCGTTCGTCTCGGCGGCCCGAGATCGTCACCCCGGCGTCGACGTGCGACTTGGCTCGGCGGAGCAGTTGCCTTTTGCGGACCAGGCATTCGACGGAGTTCTCGCGCAACTCGTCGTTCACTTCATGAAAGATCCCACGGAGGGGCTCAGTGAAATGGTGCGCGTCACTCGCCCGGGCGGTGTCGTGGCGGCATGCGTGTGGGACCACGCTGGCGGTCAGGGCCCGCTCAGTCTGTTCTGGGATGCGGCGCGCGAACTCGACCCCGAGGTCGAGGATGAGTCGCAGCTTGCCGGTGCTCGCGAGGGCGAGCTTCCGCGGCTGTTTGACGGCGCCGGGCTGCGCGAGATCGAGGAGTCAGCCTTGATAGTCAGCGTCGAGCATCCGAGCTTTGACGATTGGTGGGAGCCGTTCACCCTTGGCGTGGGGCCGGCCGGCAGCTACACGGCTGCCCTCGACGCGAGGCGACAAGCGCAGCTGCGCGAACGCTGCCGCGACGCGCTGCCGGCGGCGCCGTTTGTGCTCCGCGCCCAGGCTTGGGCAGCACGAGGCGTCGTGTAAGGGCCCGCGGGAGCAAGGCATCGTTCAGGTTTGCGGAAGGCGCGGCAGGGAGGCACCGCGCCTCCTGGCATCCGAAAGCGGGCGTGTCGAGGCTATCCGCGCAGA
>DAIOGX010000188.1:0-1944 GCA_036744995.1 Solirubrobacteraceae bacterium
GCTGAGCCTCGCCGACAGCTCGCGGGGGTCCCCGACCGGGCCGAAATAGTCGGCGAGCAGGTTGCCGTCCGGACTCTCCTCGCCGTCGCGCAAGCTCGCCGACCCGAGCGCTTGGAGCGTGCTCCGCGCGCCGAAGCGCATCACCTCCAGAGGCACCGGCGGCCCCAGCGCGTTCACTACCTTCTCGGCCGAGACGATCACCACGAAGCGCCGCGCGGCGCCCGCCACGATCTTCTCGCGCGTGTGCGCCCCGCCGCCGCCCTTCACGAGCCATCCGCGCGGATCGACCTGGTCGGCGCCGTCGATCGCGATGTCGAGCTCACCCAGCTCGTCTAAATCCTCCACCGTCAATCCCAGATCACGCGCCGCCCGCTCCGTCGCGGGCGAGGTCGCCACGCAGCGCAATCCCTGGCATCCGCGGGCGGCGATCGCTGGGAGGAGAAAGGCGACCGTCGTGCCCGTCCCCAGGCCGACCTTCATCCCGTCCTGCACGAGCCGGGCAGCGGTCTCCGCGGCTGCCAGCTTCTGTTGCTCGACGACGACGCTCTCGGTTTGGAGCTCGACGCCGCTCAGTGGCGACGGTTTGAGCCGCGCAGTCGCACGAGGGGACGCCATGGCACGGACGTTATCGCCCCGGCCGTCTCTCTGAGACGCAGCCGCTCCGGCGGGTCGGGCCGGTGCAGCAGAAAGCCCTGTCCAATCGCGCAGCCCAACTCGCGGGCCAGCGCCAGCTGGCGGTTAGTCTCGATTCCCACCGCCACCGGCTGCAAAGATGCCTCGTGGGCGAGCGCGATCATCGCCACGACCATCGCGCGTCGGTGCTTGTCGCGCTCGAAGCCCTGGATCAGCGTGCGGTCGAGCTTGAGCATGTCCAGCGGCAGATCCCGCGGCAGGTTGAGTGAGGACTGGCCAGCGCCAAAATTATCCAGTGCGATCGTCACGCCGAGGCGCTTGACGTCCTTCAGCGCTGTCCGCGCGCGCTCGGGGTCGCGTCGGACGGCCTCCTCGCTCACCTCCAGGCACAGCGCGCGTCCCGGCAGCCGGGAGTAGGCGAGCTCCTCGCGCACCCGCTCAGCGAGATCGAGCTCGGTCAGCTCGCGCGCGGAGACGTTCACGGAGATCGGGATTGCGATCCCCTCGCGTTGCCACACGGCGGCCTGCGCGCAGGCCGCGTGCAGCACCCAATCCCCGATCTGGACGATCAGCTCGCTCTCCTCGGCCCGCGCCAAGAACGCCGCGGGGAGCAGTTCGCCGACCTGAGCTTTGCCGTTGTCGTGGGGGTGCCAGCGCACCAGCGCCTCACATCCCACCGCGCGTCCGCCTGAGAGCGGCAGCAGCGGTTGATAGGCGAGCAGCAGCTCGTGTCGCGGCAGGGCGTGACGCAGACGGTCCTCGACCTCCATCCGCGCGCTGACCTCCTGGCGCAAGCTCTCGTCGAACAGCTCTAGGCCGTGGCCACCCGCGCGCTTGGCCCGGTACATCGCCACGTCCGCCTCGCGCAACATGTCCTCCGGGTCGGCGTCGGGGCTGCGCGAGACCGACACGCCCACGCTCGCGAGCATCGAGACCTCGGCCGAGCCCACCGGAAACGGCTCTTCCAGCGCGTGCAGCACGCGCTCGGCCAGGGCCAGCGCTTCGTGGTCGCCCTCCAGGTCCTCGGCCAGGATCACGAACTCATCGCCTCCCAGGCGCGCGACGGTGTCTGAGTCGCGCATCATCTCCGCCAGACGCTCGGACACGGAGATCAACAGGTGGTCCCCGACCGCGTGCCCGAGGCTGTCGTTGACGGCCTTGAAGCGGTCGAGGTCGATGAACAGCAGGGCGACCAGGCTATCGCTGCGGTGCAGACGCGCGATCGCCTGGTGCGCACGATCCATCAACAGCAGTCTGTTCGGCAGCTTCGTCAGCGGGTCGTGCAGCGCCTGGCGCTCCAGCCACATGCGG
>DAIOGX010000189.1:0-1929 GCA_036744995.1 Solirubrobacteraceae bacterium
CGCGGTCATGTCGGTAGAAGTGGTGTAACGAGCGTCAGGTAGGTCGACCGCCCGGAGAGGGGTCGGCCACCGCGGCGCCGAACTCGTCGGCTGTTCAAGCAGTCAGACGAATGGAGACACCACGATGGCCGATGGTCAGAGCATGACGGTTGCCGATGTCGTCGCGCAGGTGCGCGACGGACGGCTTGAGGATTTCGTTCGCGAGGCGGTCGCGCTGGTCGCCCGCGAGTTGATGGAGGCGGAGATCTCGTCCGAGATCGGCGCCGAGCTCGGCGAGGTCGCGCCCGAAGCACGTGTAACGCATCGCAATGGGTATCGCCCCCGGGCGTGGGAGACGAGGGTCGGCGAGCTCGAGCTGTTGATCCCTAAGAAGCGTCAGGGCGGGTCGTACTTCCCGAGCTTCCTGGAACCGCGCCGCCGCTCGGAGCAGGCGATCGTCGCCGTTGTGCTGGAGGCGTATGTCAACGGCGTCTCGACCCGGAAGGTCGACCGCCTCGTGGAGCAGTTGGGGATTGACGGGATGACCAAGGACCGCGTCTCGGCGTTGTGCCGAGCGTTGGATGAGCAGGTGGAGCTGTTTCGGCAGCGACCGCTGGAGGGTGCCTACCCCTATCTCTGGCTCGACGCGAAGCAGGTCAAGGTTCGTGACCAGGGCCGGGTGGTGTCCAAGGCGCTGGTGGTCGCCTATGCGGTGCACGAGTCCGGAGTCAGGGAGGTGATCGGCCTTGATGTCGGCGAGGTCGAGTCGGGCGCGTTCTGGGTCGAGTTCCTGCGCTCCTTGAAGAAGCGCGGCCTGGACGGGGTGCGCCTGGCGATCTCAGACCAGCACGAGGGACTCAAAGCAGCGATCGCCCGGGTGCTGGGCTGCCCGTGGCAGCGCTGCACGGTCCATTTCCTCAGAGACATGGTGATGCACTGCCGCCGCGACCAGCGCGGGCTTGTCGCCGCCGCGCTGCGCGAGGTGTTCAACGCCGAGGGCCTCGAGCAGGCCCGCGAGCGCGTCGGGCACGTGCTCGAACGGCTGCAGGGGATCGCGCCGAAGGTGTGCGAGCTGCTCGAGACGGCCGAGGAAGACCTGATCGCGTTCTACAACTTCCCGGCCGAGCACTGGACCAAGCTGCGCTCAACGAACCCGCTGGAGCGTGTCAACAAGGAGATCGGCCGCCGCGCCGACGTCGTCGGGATCTTCCCCAACGACGCCGCGGTGATTCGCCTCGCCGGCGCGCTGCTCTCCGAGCAGAACGACGAATGGCTGGTCCAGCGCCGCTACCTGTCGGTCGAGTCGATGGCGCTGACCCTCGCCGACCCTCCCGAGCAGGCCGACCAGGAGGTGCCCAGTCTCACCGCCGCCTGAGCCACCCCCGCCGGCAATGTGCGAACGCTCGGCTCGGCGCACACCCCGGCAAACGACCGGCCATCGAAGGGTGGGACGAAGCGAGTCCGACCCTGCAAGGAGGCTTCAGTGCGCCAAACGTCTGGCCGCTCGGCGAGCCGGCTTACGGCGCCCTACGGGCGAGTCCCCGCATCGATCATTCGGATTCCACGGCACGGCATCCATGCCGCTTGATCCCCCACCACCCATCAGGCAGACAACGAGGAGGTGAAACCCTCTCTCCAGCCCTTTGAGGCGCCAACCCTTCACCGACGAGCTCTACGCGTTACACCACTACATCCGACTTGACTCATGACACTGCGACGATCACTGCTTGCCGCGAGGATGCTTCCAGTCCGCAGAGGGTTTCGTCCCGCATCGGTTGTTCAGCGAATCGACGTTCGGGTCGCTCACCTCTGGCCGAGATGAGCGGACGCGGTGCGCCATTTCGAGGAGGCTGGTGGCCAGAACTGCATCACAAGGTGCGACCGCGGGGTCGAGCAGTATCACCGGAAGGCCAACGCGCCTCTGCGCGCCATTTGTGCAGGCGATGTACG
>DAIOGX010000190.1:0-1906 GCA_036744995.1 Solirubrobacteraceae bacterium
GAGGAGCTGCGGACAGAGCACTTTGGATTGCTGCGCGGGGCGCTTGAGCGCACCGCCGGCCGGGAGGTCAAGAATCTCGGCGATGGGCTGATGGTGGTGTTCTCGAGCGCTTCCCAGGCGTTGTTGTGCGCGGCCCAGATGCAGCAGGCCGTCGAGGCGCGCAACCGCCGCGCCAAGGAGCAGCTCGGCGTGCGGATCGGTGTGAGCCTCGGTGAGGCCACGGTCGAGAACGGCGACTACTTCGGTGAGCCGGTGGTCGAGTCCTCGCGACTATGCGCCCATGCTGCTGGTGGACAGATCATCGTCAACACCCTGGTGCGCCAGCTCGCCGGCTCACGCGACGGTCATCGCTTCCGTTCGCTCGGCGGCCTGGAGCTGAAGGGCATATCCGAGCCCGTCGAGGCGTTCGCGCTGCAGTGGGAGCCGATTACGGAGGGCAGGATCGCGCTGCCGGAGCGGCTGCATGAGCTGCCGCCGACCGGTTATGTCGGGCGGGTGGCTGAGCGCGCGCGATTGCAGGAGTTGTGGGCTAAGGCGCGGGAAGGTTCGTTGCGTCTGGCGCTGATCAGCGGGGAGGCGGGCGTGGGCAAGACGCGGCTGTCCACACATCTGGCGCTGCAGGCGCACGGGGAGGGCGCGACGGTGCTGTATGGGCGCTGTGACGAGGATCTCGGTGTGCCCTACCAGCCGTGGGTGCAGGCGCTCGGATACCTCGTCAAGGAGGCACCACAGTCGATCCTCAACGCCCATGTCGAGCGCTTCGGCGGCGACCTCGCGCGTCTCATCCCCGTCCTGCGCGATCGTCTGCCTGATTTGCCTCCTCCGCGCGAAAGCGACCCTGAGACAGAGCGCTACCTGCTCTATGCCGCCGTCGTGGGCCTGCTCGAGGAGGCGGGCAGGCAGGAGCCGCTGCAGTTGATCCTCGATGACCTGCACTGGGCTGACGGGCCGACACTTTCGCTGCTTCGCCACGTGGTGGCCTCAAGCTCCTTGATCAGCGCGATGGTGGTGGGTACCTACCGTGACTCCGATCTCTCGCGCGATCACCCGCTGACGGCGTTGCTGGCCGACCTGCACCGCGAGCAGGGGGTGGAGCGCATCAAGCTCACCGGCCTCGGCTCCGAGGAGGTGCTCGTGCTGATGGAAGCGGCGGCCGGGCACGAGCTCGACGAGGACGGGCGTGCGCTGGCCGCCGAGATCACGCGCGAGACGGCGGGCAACCCGTTCTTCGCGGGTGAGGTGCTGCGTCATCTGATGGAGTCCGGGGCGATCGTGCAAGCGGACGGCGGGCGCTGGCGTGTGGTCGGCGAGGTGGCTGAGCTGGGCCTGCCCCAGAGTGTGCGCGAGGTCGTCGGCCGGCGCGTGGAGCGCCTGGGTCCGGAGGCGCGTACCGCTTTGAGCGCCGCCGCGGTGATCGGCCGCGACTTCGACCTCGACCTGCTCGTCGCTGTCGTGGATCTTGGGGAGACGCGGCTCCTGGATCTGCTCGAGGAGGCTGTAAGAGCTTCGTTGTTGCAAGAGGCCTCCGAGCGCGCTGGGCGCTTCACCTTCACCCATGCGCTGGTCGAGCACACCCTGTACGAGGATCTGAGCCGTGCTCGCCGTGCGCGACTACATCAGCGCGTGGCCGAAGTCCTGGAGGAGCAGTGCGGGGAGGAGCCCGGCGAGCGCTTGGGCGAGCTGGCGACCCACTGGGGGGCCGCGACCGTCAGCGCCAACCCCGGCAAGGCGCTGCGCTACGCCCGGCAGGCTGCGGAGCGCGCGCTTGCGGCGCTCGCTCCCGATGAGGCGGCGCGCTGGTATCGCCAGGCGCTCGAGCTCTACGACCAAACGCCCGGCGGTGATCGATCAGAGCGCTGCGAGCTGTTGATCGGCCTGGGAGAGGCCCAGCGCCAGACCGGGAACC
>DAIOGX010000191.1:0-1857 GCA_036744995.1 Solirubrobacteraceae bacterium
CGCTGACCGAGGAGGACACCGCACGCTCTCAGGACCGCTCGCGCGTTCATCACGCTCGCAGGCACAGTAAGCGCTGGTATCTGATGTGGCTGCTCGTCGGGCCGGGGATCCTCGCGATGCTCGGGGAGAACGACGGGCCGAGCATGATCGCCTACGCCGCCGACGGCGCGCAGTACGGGCTCGGGTTCTTCGTGCCGTTCATCCCGGTGCTGTTCGCGATGGCGTTCGTCTGCCAGGAGATGTGCATGCGCGTCGGCGCGGTCACCCACCGCGGCTACGGCGAGCTCGTCCTGCAGCGCTACGGCCGCGTGTGGGGCTGGTTCGGCGCCACCGATCTCACCCTCACCAACCTCGTCACGCTCGTCGCCGAGTTCATCTCCATCCGCGTCGGGCTGGCCTACTTCCACCTCAGCGCCGGTGTCGCCGTCGCGCTCGGGCTCGCGCTGGTCGCGTTCACCCTCAGCGGCGGGCGCTACTGGCGCTGGGAGCGGATCGTGCTCGGCATGGCCCTCTTCAACGGCCTTTTCCTCGTCGCGGCGATCCTCGTCAAACCCCACGTCGGAGTGATCGTCAGCTCATTGGACTTCACGCCGTTTCCCGGCGGCAGCTTCAACACGCTCCTCCTCCTGCTCGCGTCGACGATCGGCGCCACGGTGACGCCGTGGATGATCTTCTTCCAGCAGAGCGCCTCCGCCGACAAGGGCATGACCCCGCGCGACGTCAAGCACGGCCGCTATGACACCGCGGTAGGCGCGGCTCTCGCCGCGATCTTCGGGGTCGGGGCCCTGATCGCCGGAGCCGCACTGCTGGTGGGTGGGCATCAGGTCATATCGGGCATCCAGGGCTTCGCCGGCGCCGGGTTTCCCGAGGCGCTCAAGCACGTAGCGGGCGGCGCCGTAGGCACGGTGTTCGCGCTCGGACTGATCGAGGCCGGAGCGGTCGCGATCCTTACGATCTCCGCCAGCACCGCCTACGCCGCCGGGGAATGCATCGGGGTCGCCCACAGCTTCAACAGCTCACCCCGCAACGCCGTTGTCTTCTATGCCGCGAACGCCGGCATCGCACTGCTCGCCGCGGTCGTCATCCTGATCCCGGGCGCTCCGCTGCTCTCGATCGCGCTCAACGCCAACGTGCTCGCAACCGTGCTGCTCCCCGTCAGCCTCGTCTTCATGGTCATGCTCGCCAACGACAAGGGACTGATGGGCAAATGGGCGAACAAGCGCTCGACCAACGCGATCGGGATCACCGTCATCGCGTTCGTCGGACTCTGCGGAGCCGCATACGGCATCGACTCCTTCCTACAAACCGTCCACCTCATCGGCTCATGAAGACAGAAGCACCAGTCACCAACGGCGCACACCACAGCCTCGACATCCAAGAGCAAGACCTGCAGCCCCAAGAGCGCTTCGAGGACGAGCTGATCATGCACCTCGAGCGCGACCAGTTCGTAGCCGAAACCTCCCGGCCCGTACCGCGAGCCCCGCTCAGCACACGCGCCAAAGCCGGCCTATGGGCACTACGAGTATTCGTCGTCCTCGTCAGCATCATGGTCATCTACACGTTCATCGACCAGCTGCACTGAGGAACCCGTCACGTAGCTGGTAGCCGTGGCCGGAGATGCTCTGCAGCAACAGTGCTCTTACGTGTGCCTCGTTGGCGTCGCGGGTGGTCGCACGGAAGCGGTAGGTCGTCTCGACCTCGGTGTCCTCATCGATTGGCTGGCGGTCGATGCGCCGTCCGACCGGGCACGGCGTAGTGGTCCCGAGGGACCTAGCCACTTTGGGTCAACCCTTAGCTCGGGAGTGAGCGTGAGCTCTCGAGCCCCTTCGCTGCCTGTCCTCCAGAACATCGGCAAGA
>DAIOGX010000192.1:0-1825 GCA_036744995.1 Solirubrobacteraceae bacterium
ACGAGCCCGCGCCGGATCGCATAGCGGGTCAACTCCACCCGGTTGCGCATGCCGAGCTTGCCGAGGACGTTTTCACGGTGACGCTCGACGGTCTTCCTGCTGAGCACGAGCTGCTCGGCGATCTCATCGCTGGTGTGGCCTTCGGCGATCAGCTTCACGATCTCGAGCTCGCGTACGGTGAGGGGGTCCTTTGGCGGAGCCTCGCCGCGACGGGCCCCCTCCAGGTAGTCGCGGATCAGGGCGGCCACCGCCGGGGGGTAAAGGAACGGCTCGCCGCGCATGCTCGCCCGGCACGCCTCCACCAGGTCACGATTGGCGGCCGTCTTGAGCACGTAGCCCGAGGCGCCGGCCTTCAGGGCCTCGAAGAAGTACTGCTCGTTCTCGTGCATGGACAGCATCAAGATGCGCAGGTCGGGACGGCGGCGATGCAGCTCGCCGGCGGCCTGCAGGCCCGTCATCCGCGGCATGGAGACATCGAGGATCGCCAGATCGACGCCGCTCGAGAGGCCCGACTCCAACGCCTCGGCTCCATCCCCCGCCTCGGCCACGACCTCGATGTCGGACTCAGCTTCGAGCACCATCCGCAGCCCGCTGCGGACGACCGCGTGGTCGTCCGCGAGCAGCACGCGGATCTTCAGTGGAGTCGTCACGTTCTCAAGACGTTGTCTTGGAGTCTCAGGGCGTTGTCTGCCGCATTTCAGGGGCGTCCTCTGCGGATGCCCCCGCGTCCTTCGACGCGACCCTCAGGTGGACCTCCACGCCCCCGTCCGGGGAGGAGACGATCTCGAGGGCCGCCCCGATCAGGATCGCCCGCTCGCGCATGCCGGCCAGCCCGCTGGTCTCGGCCGGCATCGGCCGGGGCAGGCCGCGGCCGTTGTCCGCGATGGTGAGCGCGATACCCTCCGCGGCGGGCCCGAGCGCCACACGCACCTGTGAGGCTCCGGAGTGGCGCAGGGCGTTGGTGAGCGCCTCCTGGGCCACGCGATAGATCACCAGCTCGACCTCTGAGCTGAGCGGTGGCAGTCCTCCTGCGAGCTCACGCAGCACCAGCACGGCGCCCTGACGCTCCATTCGCAGGCACAGCGAGATCAGCGCGTCGACGAGCCCCAGGTCGTCGAGCGCCTCCGGGCGCAGCTCGCGAGCGATGCGGCGAACGTCGTCGAGGCTGCGGTGGACCGTGTCGACGATCTCTCGTAACGCCGGCGCCTGTGCTGGCAGCTCGCCGACGGCGCGCTCGGCGCGCAGGGCGACGGCGGTCAGCGTCTGGCCCACCTCGTCGTGCAGCTCGCGGGCGATGCGCAGCCGCTCGGACTCCTGTGCCGCGAGCGCGCGGTGGGCGCTCTCGCGCCGCTCGGTCTCGATGCGGTCGAGCATCGTGTTCAGCGCCTGGGCCACCGCGATCGTCTCGCTGCTCGCCCAGTTGCCCGCGAGGGCGCGCTGGCCCGGGCGCATGGGGTCGATGTCGGCCATCAGCGCGGCCAGCTTGCGCAGCGGAGCCAGCACGACAGCGAGCAGCACCAGATCGACGGCCAGCGTCACAAGCAACCCGACGGCCACAACCGCCACCTCGGTGAATGTCGTGGGGTCGGAGATCGTCGCCGGGCTGACGATCAGGACGAACACCGCCGTCCCGAAGACGAGCGTGTTGACGGTGAACACCCTCCACAGGGTCGAGACCTGGGCGGGATGGCGACTGATGAGTGGGTGCTTGGCCGGGCCGGCCGCTGGGCGGGATGAGAGCTTCACGGTGCTCGATGCTCGCGCGAGCGTCGGACAGTGCCCGGCGCCCGCTACCCTGCGATGTCGTGGTCAGCACCAATCAATT
>DAIOGX010000193.1:0-1790 GCA_036744995.1 Solirubrobacteraceae bacterium
CTTGTGGAGCTTTGGTGTCACTGTGCGCTTCCCACTCGTGTGAGGCGGCGCAGTGTGCGGAGCGAGCCGTGGAGCTCGATGCCGTCTCGCAGCGCGTCTCTCAGTAGTGGCTCGGTCTCGTCTCCAGCGAGGTCCTCCTCGTCGTATTCGATGATCCGGGCGTCGTTGCCGGTCCATGCGGTGGCTTGTTCTTCGAGTGAGGAGATCTGCTCTCTCCAGGTTGGCTCGTCGGGATCGCATCCGGCGGGCCTTACGATCAGCAGGTCCAGGTCGCTTGCTGGCGTGGAGAGTCCGGTGGCCACCGACCCGAACAAGACGGCCAGGGTCGGGGGTTGCGTCCATGCGCCGATGGCGCTTCGCAGTCGCTCGAGGACTTGTTCGGGCAGGGCGGCCAGTCCCTCGATCCAGGGCGCCGCGACGTGGTCTCGGTTGAGCTTGTAGAGGTTGGCGCTCCCTGCGGGGCGGCGTAGCACGACGCCTTGCTCGGCGAGGCGATCGGCGGCGTTGCGGATTCCCTGGTGAGAGCCGTGGCCTGCAAGGCGCTGTATCTCACGGCCGGTCATCTCCGTGTCTGTGCGCGCGAGGACGGAGAGCACGTCGCCGTCGAGTGTTGGGGTCAGCGCCTCGAGTGGCCTGCCAAAGTGCATGCGCCCATTATAACCGATCCTGGCAAGAATACTAGGCATTGAGCTATAATAGTTGCTAGCAGCGTAAACGGCCGTTAGGACGACTCGCTCATACGACTCAGGCGCGTGCGCTGTTCCCGTGAAAGCACGTGTCGTGGACGTGTCGCTGAGCATGTGTTTTTTTGACCGATCAAAGATCGGCCAGCATCCGCGCGCGTGAATGACACCTCCAAGATGATGAGGCGCGGGCATCCATGCCCCGCGTTGGTGTATGAGGACCGAGTAGGTTCGTGCTACGGGGCTAGCGCGCCGGAGAACTTGGTCGTGCCGAGAGCGTCTGCGGATCGTGCAGATGAACCTCGTGCGTCGTGTCGCTCATGCCGCGGGCGCCGCGCCCGGCTTGCGTGCGCGCACGATCGCGGAGGCTGCCTGTGGGTGTACGCGGTGGGTCTCGCGTATCTCGACGTCCACCAGGCCCGCGTCTGCGAGCGCCTGGGTGAACTCTGCGTGGGTGAGCGCCCCGGCGATGCAGCCCGTGTATGCCTGCATGTCTGCGCGGGTCGCGTCGTCCATGTCCTCGTCGGCGATCACATCGGACACGGCGAAGCGTCCGCCCGGACGTAGGACTCTTGCGACCTCGCGCAGCACCTTGGGCTTGTCGCCGGACAGGTTGATCACGCAGTTTGAGATCACCACGTCGACGCTCGCGTCGGGCAGCGGAATCTCCTCGATGTAGCCCTTGTGGAACTCGACGTTCTCGACACCGGCCTTCCTGGCGTTCTCACGGGCGAGAGCAAGCATCTCATCGGTCATGTCGAGGCCGTGCGCCTTGCCCGTCGGGCCAACGCGCTTGGCCGAGAGCAGAACGTCGATCCCGCCGCCGGAGCCGAGGTCGAGGACCGTCTCGCCTTCGTGGAGTTCGGCGACGGCGGTGGGGTTGCCGCAGCCGAGGGAGGCGAGCGTCGCGGTGTCGGGTAGCTGCTCGCGGTCGCCGAGCGCGTAGAGCGCTGCGCCGAAGACCTCGCTGCCGCCATCGAAGGTCTCGCTCGGCGCGCAGCAGCCGACTCCGGGGCCCGTCGTTGTGACCTGGACGGCGGCGGCGGCGTAGCGCTCGCGCACGGTCTCGCGAATGTCGGCTGCGTCTGCGTCGCAGCCGCAGCCCGC
>DAIOGX010000194.1:0-1765 GCA_036744995.1 Solirubrobacteraceae bacterium
CCGACATCGAAGGCGCGCTCTCAGAGAGCGGCCTGGAGCCCGCCGCGCTGACGATCGAGATCACCGAGACGACGCTGATGCGCAACGCCGAGGAGACAGCCCGCCGCCTCAAGCAGATCAAGACGCTCGGGGTGCGGATCGCGATCGACGACTTCGGCACCGGATACTCCTCGCTCGCCCACCTCCAGCGGTTCCCCGTCGACGCGCTGAAGATCGACCGCTCCTTCGTCTCACAGCTCGAGCACAACCAGGAGGGCGAGACGCTGATTCGCAGCCTCGTGCAGCTCGGCAAGGCGCTCTCGCTCGAGACCTTCGCCGAGGGCATCGAGCAGCAGCAAGAGCTCTCCCTTCTACAAGACGAGGACTGCGACAACGGACAGGGCTTCCTGTTCGCCCGCCCCCTCGACGTGGCCGCCACCGAGGAGTTCCTCAAGGACTGGGCGCAGAACACCACTCCCGCCCTCGCGCAAGCGCCACAGCACGCGTAGGTGGACGGCGCGACGTCTTGCGAGGCTCGTAGCCAGGGCATCAGCTCTGACGGGGCGAGCTGTTGCTCAAGCGAGCTGCCGCACCGGTCGATTCCTTCACAGACGCCGAATTGAAGGGTATCATCGACTCGTGGACACCATCCAGCAGCTTGATCGAGGAGAGCGTGAGCGCATCCGTTTGCGGTTCTTCCGCGAGCATTGCGAGCAACCAGGGTTCTCGTCCGTGTCGGTGCGCCCTAACGCCGATAAGACAGCGTGGTGCGTCTCGGTCGGCGTGACGGACGACATGGACCTTCCCAGCACATTCGAAGGTCTGCCTGTCGTCTCCTACCGCACCGGTGTCGCGGTTCACGCGGTCGCATATCACACTATCTAGCTCTTGCGCCGCCTGAAGCTTGGGCCGGGGGACGCCCTGTACCGCGGAGGCGTGGATGTACGCGGGCGAACAATGCAAACCGGTGCGTACGGCCTTCCTGTACGGCAGGTCGAGACCGGCAGGACGTTCTTACTGACCGCCGCTCACGTGATCGGCAGCCTTTCGTGGGCGCATGGGTCTGAGAGGACCGACGTGCTGCTTGCCGAGAACAGCGGGGTTCCCGGTTCGGGAGACCCGATCGTGGGCCACGTCCACTCGAGCCATCCCCCCGAACCACGCCAGGAGGTCGAGCTCGATGCGTCGCTGATCGCCACAGTCGATGGCGTGACGCTCAAGGACATCGTCCGCGAGCATGGTCCTTCTGGGATCGCCCGCGATGTCGAAGCGACCGCCGTCAATGACAACCCGGTGATCGTGCACAAGCGCGGCATCACCGAGCCAAAGCTCACCAGTGGCTTGCTGGAGCCATTCGCGATTTCAGCGCTTCTCGAGTCGCAGCTACCCGACGGCGCCAGCACGTTCCGTAGATACCTGCGCGTCTTCCGCGTGTATGGCGATCAAGGACCGTTCGCCAAGCCCGGTGACTCTGGCGCCGTAGTGATCGACGATGACGACTGTGTCGTAGGCATGCTCGTGGGACTCGCCTGCACAGACCGGAACGCCATTGACGAGAACACGCCCGGAATCGTCGTCCCGATCATCGACATCCTCGACACGCTCGGCCTCGAACTGCCCGGGCCCCACCGTCCGTGCACGCTCGTCTGAGCACGCCGACCGGCAACCCGACAGACCCGGCTTACAATCGGGCGGCTATGAATGAGCAGAGTGCCGGGGAGGACGGGCCCACCATCGAGCGTGCCGGCCGTGCGCTGATCGAGGCTGTGCCCGCGCCAGCGAAGGT
>DAIOGX010000195.1:0-1756 GCA_036744995.1 Solirubrobacteraceae bacterium
ACCGGGTTCCAGGTCGCCTCAGTCCACTCGATAGGGCTGTTGTCGGCCAAGGTGGTTACTCGTTCGGATTTGCAAACCTATCTCCGGGCGCGGTCTTTGGCGGTGCTGGTTTGTAATCCGGAGCTGTTGAATATTCGGTGTAAAAGTCCTGAGCAGATGGGGTTGTTGAATGTACTTCACCTGTGACATCAGAACAGCTCGTCGGGGGTGATGAGATGGATGCGGGGGTCTTGCTCGGCTGCCGCGGCGAGTCGCCGGTCGAAGCCTGAGCGTGCGAAGAAGTAGAGGGGCGGTGGATCCGCACCGGGCAGGAGGTATGTGGCGAGCGCGTCGAGCTTGGTCTTCTCGGAGTGGGGCATCTTGCCGGCCGTCCACTTGCAGGAGCCCAGCGCGATGACCCGGTCGTGATCGTCGACTGCCACCACGTCGAGCTCCCGGTCGATGTCGCGCAGGTCCAGGCCGCGCATCTCGCGCACCTTGCCCCACCAGCGTCCGGCGCGGGAGGCGTCGTCGAGCTCGTGCAACAGCCACTGCTGAGCGACCTCCTCGAACGCCGGCGAGGAGACGAACTCGTCGAGCTGGGGCAGCACGCGAGCGGTGAGATGGCGCTCGGCCCCGCCGGCGTCGATCAGCCGGTCCTGGTAGGGCAGCACGAAGCGAAACCAGAAGCGCAGGTAGGGGTCGACGATGCGGTAGAGACTCTGCCTGGAGCGCTCGGGATTGACGACCGTGACGGGAACCACGCGCTCCACGAGCCACAGGCTCCGCAGCGTGTCGAGCATCTGGCTGACCCGCGCCGCGCCCCCGCGCACGCCGGTGCGCGCAGCGATCTGCGAGACCCGTGTCTGCCCGGCGGCGATCGCGCGCAGCACCGAGAAATAGCCGGCGGCGTCGGTCAGCTCCTGCTCGAGCAACAGCCGCGCCTCCTCGTGCAGCAGACCGTCACTCATCAAGATCAGGTTCAGGATGTTCTCGGCCAGGCTCTCCCGCGGGCGGATCTGCGCCAGGTAGTAGGGCATGTTGCCGAACACCGCGTACGCCGCGATCTTCTCCTGCGCCGTCCAATCCTCGAGGAACAGTGCGACGTCTTTGGGTGCAAACGGGCGCAGGCGCAGCTGACCCGCGCGGCGACCGTAGGTGCTGGCCGAATAGCCCACCACCTCCCGCTCGAAGAAGCCCACCTCGCTGCCGCACAGCACCAGGAAGATCGGCAGATCCGCGCCCCGCTCGCGCCACCACACATTGACGATCGAGCCGATGTCAGGGCTCTCCCTCGCGATGTGCTGAAACTCATCCAACACCACCAGGACAGGCCCCTCCCCCGCCCAATCGGCGACCGCGTCCAAGGCGTCCCGCCAGGTCGAGGCCGAGAGCGCCGCGCGAGCGGTGGCGTCGGACAACCGCGCCGAGAAGTCGGCGAGCTGATCGGCGGCGGTCCCACTTGTCGCCTCGAAGTACAGATGACGCTTACCCTCGGCGAAGCGCAACAGCAGCAGGCTCTTGCCGACACGCCGGCGCCCCCACAACGTGAAGATCTGAGCCTCGCCGCTGTCCCAGCGGCGCTGCAGCCGCTCGAGCTCGTGCTCCCGGTTGTAGAACGGCCTATCGCCATGCATGGACAGATAGTATCAGGAACTTAGTTATCTCCCAATAAGCTCTTTCCGACTGGCTGTGGCTCAAGCAGCCACGGTCGCTTCTCAGCAAGATGCAGATGCGAGCCGGCATCGTGACGCTTGGTCAGGATCTGAAACGTGTG
>DAIOGX010000196.1:0-1747 GCA_036744995.1 Solirubrobacteraceae bacterium
GTCTAACACCTCAAGGCGCGGTGATGTCCTCGATCGCGTTCGATTCGGAATCGATTAGTTTGCCGCATGCCTCCTCCAGAGCCCGCGCAACCGCTTCGTACGCGTGACAGGGGCCGAAGTGTCCACCCAGCAGCGCGAAGCTCCGAACCGAAGAGCGGGCGTCCGGGCAACGCGGAGCAGTCCGCCCAGGTCGCAAAGGTAGGCTAACGGCCACACCGGCCCTATACTGGGGGCCATGCGTTCAGACCTTCCAGCGGTGGCTCAGGAGATTGGTGTACCCGAGCGAACTCTGAGGAGAGCCGTGCAGCGGGGGACCGTGCGCTGCCACCGTCCCGGTCCGCGACAGGTCGAGCTCGCCGCAAACGAGCGGACCTACCTACGTGAGAACTGGGAGATCATCTCGGCGGTCACGGAGGCGCTTCGGACCGAGCGCAACGTCCGCCTAGCGGTGCTCTTCGGGTCGATCGCCCGCGGCCACGCGGAAGCGGACTCAGACGTGGATGTGCTGGTCTCTCTCGCCGAGAACCGGCCGGCGTACCTCTCCCACCTGGCCGTGCGCCTGGAACGCGTCGCCGGCCGTTCGGTCGACATCGCCCCCCTGAAGCGGGTAGAGGCCGACGCGCCGCTTCTGCTGGATCGGGTCCTCGACGAGGGCCGCGTCCTGATCGACCGTGACGGGCAGTGGGGCGGGCTGCGCGAGCGTCGCTCCGCGATCCGCGCTCGCGCTCGCCGTGACCACCGTCGCCAGATGGCCGGCGCGGCCCGCGCGATCGAAGAGCTCACCCGGTGAACGATCGGCCGTCCTCGCGCATCGACCGCAGCGCACTCATGGTCGAGCAGGCCCGGCTTGCACGCTTCCTTCAGAGCATCAACAAGCACCGCAAGGCCCTCGACCTGGCGATCGCGGATGACTTCGGCGGCACACTCGACCCAGTCCAGTGGAGAAGCGCCTTCGAATCAACCGAGCCCCACGACGCGAACCGCACGATGGTCGTCACCGGCGGCCACTCGGCCGTGCTCAACGCCTATGTCGAGATCCTCAGAGCCAGCGCGGGATCACGCCTGATCGGCCTGCTCCCCCACCGTCGCCCACACGCCGAGCAGGTCTTCAAGGCGCTCGCCGCCGATGAAGGACTGACCGAGGCCCAGGGAACGCTGCTGAACGAGCTCTACGTCCTCGAGGGACGGCTGGAGCACGCCTCCCCCGACGTGGACGCCGAGGAAGTCCGCGACGGGATCGAACGACTCCGCCAAGCACTCCCGGGTCTGATCGAAAGCGCTCACACCTGGCTGCGCCACCACGGCATCGAGCTCAGCTGACGCACCGTCGGGCACATCTGGACACCCCGCCGCGGCCAGCTCGGCTTCACCGCCTCCTATGTAAAGTGGCTGGCGGAATACGGCGTCGAGCTCGGCTAACGCAAGATCGAGGCGCCGCCGGCGACGCGCCGGCCCGGCCAGGACGCGAACACGACGCACGGCTGAGCGAGCCAGCCAGCGGTCCACGACGTCAAGCGCCTGATCGGCGCGCCAAGGCCGACTGAAGCTGCGCGGGTTGGTGCTCAGCCTGACAAAGCCGATCAGCGTAACGCCACTGTCTCCGTGCCCGAGAGCGTGCTCTCCACCCACTCGAGCGCGCGCTCGTGATGTACGGCGGTCTCGTCGGCAGCGTAAACGAGCAGATTGATGTCGGGCAGCTTCACTTGCGCAGTTCGAGCTTGCGCAGGATCTCCGCGTCTTCCATTTC
>DAIOGX010000197.1:0-1657 GCA_036744995.1 Solirubrobacteraceae bacterium
TCGTGCGCGTTGACGTCCGGGTGCAGCTCGCGGGCAAGCGCGCGGAACGCTTTCTTGATCTCCTGCTCGGATGCGTCGCGCGCGACGCCGAGCACCTCGTAGGGATCGCGTGGCATCGCGGCTGTGTTAGCTCTCGGCATAGGCGTCTTCGACGAAACGCGACAGCTCGTGCGCGACCTCGCGGACCGTGGCGATCGCGCCCGCATAGTCCATGCGCACCGGTCCGATCACCGAGACGGCGCCCAGCTTGCGCCGCGCCACCCCGTAGCCGGTGGCGACGAGGGCGAAAGAGCGCATCGCGGGGATCTCGTTCTCTTCACCGATCCTCACGTACACGCCGGGTTCGCCGAACGCGGCGCGCAGCACTCCGAGCAGCGCCACGCGACGCTCGAGCAGGCTCATCAGCTCATTGACCTGAGCCGTGTCCTCGATCTGAAGGGCGGAGAACAGCCGCGCGGTCCCATCTACATAGAGCGCATCGCCCGCCTCCGATCCGGCGTCGCCGAAGGCCAGGGCAAGACGCTGCAGAAAAGCCAGCTCGCGCGTGGACAGGCTCGGGTCGGCTAGGCGCTGGTGGAGCATGCGCGCGCCCAGCTCCAAGCCGACGAGCCGCTCGTTCAGATACTCCCCCGCCCACGCCACGAGCCCGGGATCGACCGGATCCTCGAACGTGGCGAGCAGCTTGGAGACGCCTCCGGTGGAGGTGATGATCACCACCATCACCACCTGCGGCTGCAGCGCCAGCACCTCGACGTGCCGGATCGTGGCGTTGTGCACAGACGGCGCCGACACGACGGCCAGCAGGTTGGTCATCTGCGAGAGGGTCTCAGTCGTCGCGCGCATCGCCTCCTCCACCTCCTGGCGGATCAGCGACAGCTCCAGTCGCCGCTCCGGCTCGAGGCCCCGCCCGGAGACGAGCATGCGATCGACCACATAACGGTGACCGGCATCGGTGGGGACACGGCCGGCGGAGACGTGGGGATGGGCGAGCAGACCGTGCTCCTCGAGCAGCGCCAACTCGTTACGCACCGTGGACGGCGCGCAGTCGAGCTCCGAGTCGGCGGCGATCGATCTCGATGCGACCGGTTGCCCGGTCTGCAGGTAATCGTCCACCACCTTGCACAGGATCTGCTCCTGTCTGGGGGTGAGCATGGGTTTGATTGTAGGCGCCCGGCTGACGCCAAGGCAGAGCTTCAGAGCTCGAGCTCGGCCTCGGCGTTGCGGATGATCTGCTTGCCCCCCTGCTCGGCGACGGTGTCGACCACGATGTGCCCGTCGCTCGCCTCGCGCACGGTTCCGCTCACGATCACCTCCTGCTCGGGGACGCCCATGCCGCGGAACTGCACGGACAGGCGCTTGAGGTGCTCGGGGCCTCCCGCCGCCTCGGTCTGCGCGCGCGCCACTTGGGCCATCGTCCACAGCCCGTGCAGGATCCGCCCGGGCAGGCCCACCGCGCGGGCGAACTCCTCGTCGATGTGGATCGGGTTGAAGTCGCCCGAAGCGCCGGCATAGCGGGCGGTGAGGTACTTGTCCGGCGTGACTCTCACCTCGGGAATCTGCGCTCCTACAGCTAGATCGGCCATTCCGCTCACACTCCTCGCACGATGTTGGTCCAGGTGCCGCGGCACACCTGCTCGCCGCGCTGGTTGGTCGAGAT
>DAIOGX010000198.1:0-1657 GCA_036744995.1 Solirubrobacteraceae bacterium
GCACGATCTGGCGGTTGTGACCCTCAACCGACGCGATTTCGATGCCGCAGGCGTGGCAGTCGTCGATCCGCTGGCAGAGCCCGGCCACTGATATTCGCTTCGCCAGGGAGTGTCATAGGAACTGTGTAGGCATTGAGCGAAAGAGATCGCTATGCCTATATCAACGCAGGATCACATGGAGTCGCAGGAGCTGGTGTTTCCCGCCGCCGGGGAGCGTAGGGAGCCCGTAGGGCGAGTGGAGCGGACCGGCGGCGGCGCGCCCGTCGCTGGCCCTCCGTCGCTTTCGGCGGGGCTGGTCGATGAGGTCGTCGATCGCGGGGCTGGCCGCCGCGGTGTGCGGCAAGCTCTGGGGATGCCGTCTGAGCGGATCAGCGATGAGCTGATCGACGAGCTGCTCGCCGGCGCGAGCACGGAGGAGGAGATCGCCGGGCCCGGCGGGCTGCTCGCCGATCTGACCAAGCGGCTCATAGAGCGGGCGATGGAGGTCGAGCTGACTGACCATCTCGGGTACGAGCCGCACCGGGAGCCGCCCGGCGGCGCCGGGAACCAGCGCAACGGCACTTCGTCGAAGACGCTCGTCACCGAGCACGGGAAGGTCCAGGTCGACGCTCCCCGCGACCGGGACGGCAGCTTCAAGCCGCAGATCGTCCGCAAGCGCCAGCGCCGGTTCGTCGGGTTTGACGAGAAGATCCTCGCGCTCTACAGCCGCGGGCTCTCGACCCGCGACATCGAAGCGCACCTTCAGGAGATCTACGGTGTGAAGGTCAGCCGCGACCTCATCTCCCGCGTCACCGACGCGGTCATGGACGACGTGCGTGAGTGGGCCAAGCGGCCACTGGAGGACATCTACCCGATCGTGTTCCTCGACTGCATGGTGCTGAAGATCCGCGAGGGCGGCACGGTGCAGCGCCGCGCGCTCTACCTCGCTTTGGGCGTGACGCTCGACGGCGACCGCGACGTGCTCGGCATGTGGTTTCAGGAGACCGAGGGCGCGAAGTTCTGGATGCAGGTCCTCACCGACCTGAAGACCCGCGGGGTGCAGGACATCCTGATCACGTGCGTCGACGGGCTCAGCGGCTTCCCGGAGGCGATCGAGGCGATCTTCCCCAAGACGACCGTCCAAACATGCATCGTGCACCTCATCAGGTCGAGTCTGCGCTACGTGCCGCGGCGTGAGCGCGAGCAGGTCGCCCGGGACCTCAAGCCGATCTACACCGCTGTGGACGCCGACCAGGCGCACGCCGAGCTCGAGGCCTTCGACGAGAAGTGGGGCAAGCGGTTCCCCGTCATCACCCAGGCGTGGCTTGACGCATGGGAGCACGTCATCCCGTTCCTCGCGTTCCCACCCGACGTGCGCCGCGTCATCTACACCACGAACGCGATCGAGGCGCTCAACCGCCAGCTACGCAAGGCGATCAAGACGAAGGGCAGCTTCCCCAACGAGGACGCCGCCCGCAAGCTCGTCTACCTCGCCCTGCAGAACGCCGTCCCGCAATGGACACGAACCCGGAACTGGACGACAGCGCTACTCGCGTTCAAGATCCACTTCGGCGACCGCGTCCCCGACACCGCAAACTGACCGTCACTGGTTGACACCCACGGAGCCACTGTTACAATTAACCCAGAAACCAGCCTACACAGTTAATCTGACGCCCTC
>DAIOGX010000199.1:0-1654 GCA_036744995.1 Solirubrobacteraceae bacterium
CGATCGAGGGCTACACCGAGGACTCCGGCGAGGGCCGCTGGACGATCGCCGACGCAACCGCTCGCGACGTCCCGACCCCCGTGATCACCGCATCGCTGTACGCGCGGCTGCGCTCGCGCGGCAACGGCGACTTCGCCGATCGCGTGCTGGCGGCACTGCGCAACCAGTTCGGTGGCCACGCGGTCAAGAGCGCCCCCGCCCCCGGCACCGGCACGAAGCCCGCAAAGAAGAGCGCAAAGAAGGCCGCAACACAACGCGGGGGGCGCTGACCGTGACGGTCGTCGCCGGCAGGCCGACCGGTCAGGAGGAGTCCGAGAATCCGCTCGTCGCGGGCCTCGAGCGCCTGCCGGTGGCGCCCACGACGCTCGTCATCTTCGGCGCGACCGGCGACCTCGCCAGGCGCAAACTGCTGCCCGCGCTGTACAACCTCGCCCACGACGGCGCGCTGCCCGAGCGCTTCCACCTCGTCGGGGTGTCGCGCAAAGAAAAAGAGCACGAGGACTACCGCGCAGAGTGCGAGCAGGCGATCCGTCAGTTCTCCCGGCGCAAGCCCGACGACGACGTGATGAAGGGGCTGCTGGAGAACGTCAAGTACGTGCCCGGCGTGTTCGATGAGGACTCTGTCTACGCCGAGCTGGAGCAGGTGCTGGACGGCTTTGAGGAACAGGCGGGGGTAAAGCTGAACCGCGCCTTCTACCTGTCGACCGCGCCAGCGTTCTTTCCCGTGATCGTCGAGGAGCTGGGCAAGAGCGATCTGGACCACCACGAGGGCGCCGAGGTGCGGGTGATCATCGAGAAGCCATTCGGCACGACGCTCGAAGAGGCGCGCGAGCTGAACCGCGAGGTACTCGCGATCTTCGACGAGACCCAGGTCTTCCGCATCGACCACTACCTCGGCAAGGAGACCGTGCAGAACATGATGGCGTTCCGGTTCGCCAACGGCATGTTCGAGCCATTGTGGAATCGCAACTACATCGACTCCGTACAGATCACGGCCGCCGAGGATCTGGGCATCGGCACCCGCGCCGGCTACTACGACCACGCAGGCGCGCTGCGGGATTTGATCCAGAACCACATGCTGCAGCTGCTCTGCCATGTGGCGATGGAGCCGCCGGTGAGCTTCACCGCCGAAGAGGTACGCAACGAGAAGGTCAAGGTCCTCCAGGCGATTCCCGAGCCCACGGCGGTTGAGATCCCCGAGATGTCTGTGCACGCGCAGTACGCCGCCGGGCACGCGGGCGGCGAGGACGTGCCGGGCTATCTGGAAGAGGAGGGCGTCCCCGCGGACTCGAGGACCGAGACGTACGCGGCACTGCGATTGGAGGTCGACAACTGGCGCTGGGCCGGTGTCCCCTTCTACCTGCGCACCGGCAAGCGGCTGGCGCGGAAGACCACGGAGATCGCCGTCACGCTGAAGCCGGTCCCACACCTGGCCTTCAGCCAGGACGGCTCGCTGGGCGTGCAGCCCAACCAGCTCGTGCTCACGCTGCAGCCCAATGAGGGCGTTTCGCTCAGACTCGGGGCGAAGATCCCCGGTACGCGCATGATCATCCGCCCGGTGAACATGGAGTTCCAATACGGCACCGCTTTCCTGTCGCAGTCCCCGGAGGCGTACGAGCGGCTGATCACCGACGCGATGCGCGGCGACGCGACG
>DAIOGX010000200.1:0-1610 GCA_036744995.1 Solirubrobacteraceae bacterium
AGCTTGAGGATGTCCGCGAGCGGCTGCAGCGCGCCGTATGGTCCGACGCGGTTGGGGCCGTAGCGGCTCTGAAACCGCCCGAGCAGCTTGCGCTCGGCGAGCAGCACGACCGGCACGAGTTGCAGGCCGACGGCGAAGATCACGATCGCCTTGAGGATCTGGATCCACCATGCTTCGTAGAAGCCAACCGTGGCCAGCGGAGATGGCGCGGTCATACGAGCTGCTCTCGAGTTGGGTAGGACCGCGCGGCGTCACGCTCCTGCCAGCGGATGCCTTTGCCGCCGATTTCCTCGAGGGTGAGACTCGCGTAGAAAGGCACGGCGTCGATCAGCTGTTGGGAGACGATCCCCTCGGGGAACACGCCGGCGGCGCCGGCGCTCACGTCCAGGTCGAGCCCGAGACGTGTGGCCAGATCGAGGAGCAGCTGCCATCCCGCGCGCGTCGAGCCGATGTGTGCGACGGTGGGCCGCAAGCGCTGGATGCGACCGTCCGGATGGACGATCGTCCCCTCCTTTTCGGCGTACGTCTCGGCCGGGAAGACGACGTCCGCGTGTGCGCTCAAGGCCTCCGTGAGGAACGTCGCGTGCGCGACGATCGTCGCGGACCGCTCGAGCGCTCGCTCCCACAGCTCACGATCGGGCAAGTCGAGCAGCGGGTCGGATTGCAACAGGTAAAGCCCCGAGAGATCACCCTCCGCCAGTCCGCGGGCGATCCCGCGAGCATCGCGACCGCTCGACGATCCTGCCTCGCACAGTCCCGGGCCCACGTTGGGCAACACCCCGGCCTCGCGTAGACCGCGGCCATTCGCTCCGGCGGGGATTTCCAGCAGTCCAGCGCCCTCGGTGTCAGACAGGGAGAGCGTCTCCGCGAGGTCGAGCAGCGCCCGAGCGGCGCGCCCGCCATCGGGGCCGGCGGTGAGGCGCTCGCTCCACAGCACGACGATCTCCTCGCCGGCCTGCGACAGCGACTCCGTAAGTGCGCGGCTCGACTCCTCGCTCAGCAGGTCCGCGGCGCTTGCTCGCAGCAGCTTCATGCCGTGGCGACGGACGCCCTTGCGCAAGCGCAGGTCGAGGATCGGCGCGTCGGTGATCGGGTCTGTCTCGAGCAGTAGGACCGCATGCGCGAACTCGAGGTCTGAGACCTTCGCCTGCACGCGCGGATCGTTCAGCGCGCGGTGTAGCTCCAGTGACAGCGCGCCTGCGGCGCGTGAGTCGATGTGCGGGGAGCTCAAGCCCTCGCGCATGAGGCGCGCAAGCAGGAAACCCTCCTCGTTCGTGGCCTGTCCGCCGGCAATCGCGCCCATGCGCTCGCCGGCGCGTTCAAGGCCAGTGACGGCCTCCTCCAACGCGCGCTCCCAGGAGACGGGGCGCAGCTCGCCGCCATCGCGGAGAAGCGGCTCGGTCACGCGCTCGCCATGCTCAGCGCGCTTGCCGTTCTGGGAGATCGCGTCGCCGGCCCAGCCCTTCGGGCCGTGTGCCCCTGGGTAGGCGAAGCGCCCTCGGTCGCACAGCCAGCCGTCGTCGACCTCGGGGTGCTCGCGGGCGAGCACCCGCATCACGCGCTCGTCGCGGACGGTCAGCGTGACGTTGCACTGCGCCGGGCACAGCGTG
>DAIOGX010000201.1:0-1596 GCA_036744995.1 Solirubrobacteraceae bacterium
AGGTAGAGATCGACCAGCTCGCGTGAGCTCACCTCGCCGGCAGCGATCAGCTCAGCCTGCTTGGCGATCCCTGCGTAGGCGAGCTCGGTGGCGTCCATCGCGACGACAATCTATCTACTTGAAAAAACACAACACGCCCGCCGCCGGGCGGATTAGGATGATCGTGGAGAGGCAACCGCTGCTCACACAAGGAGGGAGCACCTCGTGTCCTATCCCGTCACCTTCGAAGCCGACTACGTCGAGGGACACAGCCGGCTGACAGCCTTCTTCAGGCTGATCCTGGCCATTCCACTCGCAATCTGGCTGTACCTCTATGCGCTCGTCGCGTACGTCGCGATCGTGATCGCCTGGTTCGCGATCGTTATCACCGGGCGCTACCCGCGGGGCCTGTACGACTTCGTCGCGGGCTTCGTGCGCTTCGTTGCGCGCTTCACCGCCTACACCGTTCTGCTGTGCGACCCCTACCCGCCATTCGGCGGGAGCGACGACCCCGCCTATCCCGTGCGAATGCGCTTCGAGCCGCTCGAGCACTACAGCCGCCTGAAGACGCTCTTGCGCATCATCCTCGCGATCCCGATCATGATCCTGCGCTACGTGATGGGCATCCTGCTCGAGATCGGCGCGATCGGCGCCTGGATCGTGATCGTCGTCACCGGCAAGCTGCCGCGCGGGCTGTTCGACCTGATGGTGCTCGCCACCTCTTACACGGTGCGCTCCGACGCCTACCTGGCCCTGCTGACCGAGACCTACCCGCCGTTCCAGGACGAGCAGACGCGTGCCGCGGGCACCTCAGCTCCTCCACCGCCGCCTACTCCTCCAGCCTCGGAGTACCCGTCGGTCTCCTAGACCGGTGTCACGGGGTTGCGCTTGGCGGGCCAGTGACGCTGCTTATCCCGCGCGTGGGCGAAGCGGCGGACGAGCTCTGAGCGGAGATCCTCAGGCTCGATGACGGCGTCGATCACGAGCTCTGAGGCGAGATGGAGGATGTCGATGTCCTCGGCGTACTCCTCACGCAGCTGCTCGGTCTTCGCGGCGCGCTCTGACTCGTCCTCGATCGCCTGCAGCTGGTTGTAGTAGACGGCGTTGATCGCCGCCTGCGGGCCCATCACCGCGATCGACGCGCTCGGCAGCGCGATGCACGCGTCCGGGTCGAACGCCGGCCCGGCCATCGCGTACAGCCCGGCGCCGTAGGCCTTGCGCACGATCACGGAGATCTTCGGGACCGTCGCCTCTGAGACCGCGCTGATCATCTTCGCGCCGTGCCTGATGATCCCCTCGCGCTCGACCTTCGTGCCGATCATGAACCCCGGGACGTCGGCGAGAAACAGCAGCGGCATGTTGAAGGCGTTGCACGTCTGGATAAACCGCGCGGCCTTGTCGGCTGAGTCTGAGAACAGCACGCCACCCTTGTGCTTGGGCTGGTTGGCGACGATCCCGATCGCGCTTCCGTCCAGGCGCGCATACCCCACGACGATCTCCTTCGCCCAACGCGGATGCACCTCCAGCAGCGAGCCGGCGTCCACCACCGCCTCGATCAGCGCCTTCATGTCGAACGGCTTGTTCTCGTCCTCGGGCACGATCTCCTCGATCGGGGTG
>DAIOGX010000202.1:0-1591 GCA_036744995.1 Solirubrobacteraceae bacterium
CGTGATCGCCGTGACCGCCATCCTCAGCGGCATCTCGTATCTGTTCGCGCCGACCGGCGCGACCAATCTCGCCGGATCCTCCGCACTGTTCTCCGAGAACCTGCGCTACGCGATGCCGGCGCTCCTGCTCGGCGCGGTCCTCGCCCCGATTCTGCTCGCGCAACACGCGGCGGCGAGGCTCCAACTACTCGGACCGTTGCTCGCGCTCGTCGTCGTCCTCACCCAGATCCAGCATTCGCTGTGGCTGACCCAAACCGCCCGCCACCTCGCCTTCACGGTGGGACTGGTCGCGATCCTGGCCGTGCTCGCGCTCGCTCGCCGCGCCCGGAGCCCGGGTCGATCAGTTCGATGGGCGCTCGTCACCGTGGCCGTGCTGGGCGCGGGTGGCGGGCTGTTCATCGTCCAGCGGCACTACTTCGATCAGCGCTACCGCCTCGGCGTGCAATCCGACCCCGGCCTCAGCGCGATCTACCGCTGGTCCCAAGACGTCGCGGACACCCGAATCGCGCTCTACGGCACCGTCGAGCAATACCCGTTCTACGGCGCGTTCGACACCAATCGCGTCACCTACCTCGGTATGCATACCGGCGACGGTGGCTACATCCCGATCGACTCCTGCTCGCGCTGGCGAGCGGCTATCGCCTCCGGCGGCTACCGCTACCTGATCCTCACCGCAGCCCCGACCGCCGCCCTGCCCATCACCTGGACCACCGGCGACCCAAGCCTCGCGCTCGCCCTCCACCCCAGCACGAACGACTACGTCTTCCGCGTGACGAGCTCCGCTCCGCGGCCGTGTTAGACGACACAATCGGCAAGCGCCGACGCTGCGCCTAACCGCGCCAGCTCGATCGACAACCCGTTTCGACGTCGCAACCAGCGCGCCAGCCTCCACCAACAGGACACCATGCCCAGCCAAGATCCGGCTCAGCCGCACCCTTGCCCACAGCCCAACCGGGCTCCCTCGAACCGGATCTCTACACGCTCACAACCGGTAGGAAGAACGGACGCTATCAGCCGCTTTGACCTCGGAGCAGCCACGCTGACCGACTCGCCTGTGGCTGCTGTTGGTGCGGAGCAGGCACACACACGGTCGCCGCCGATCATGGGGGGAACGAGGTCTGCCCAAGCGGACAGACAGGGCCACACAAGTCCCCCCGCCGTGCGCACCCGCCAGCACAGTCTCGATCAGCCCAGGCCAACAGGGCACGATTGTCGCCAGGACCAGGGCCACCGGGCAATCGCTGCGAACAGGGGTTAACCTAGGCACCCAGGCCCCGTGAGCTGCATGCGCACTGCAGCGAGAAGCGAGCGAGCGGTCGATCATGAGCTCACTGCTGGATTCACGAAGGCTGAGCCGTCTGGCGTCGCCGGATCTGCCCCATGCGCACTGCGGCGCTGGATCCCCAGCCGACGGAAGCGGCAGCGAGCAGCTGAGTTCCCCGGCGGCGACGTTGCAGGAGCGATCTGGCGCCGTCAGTGGTGGGGCTCGGGATCGCCGGAACAACGGGTTGCGCAAACCCGCGTACGTGGGTCCCAGGCTCGTCGAGGGAAGAATGTGCCTATGCGGAGCCTGGCGTCGGGCGAACCGCGC
>DAIOGX010000203.1:0-1554 GCA_036744995.1 Solirubrobacteraceae bacterium
TACTCGCGGGACCCCACTCAGGGGGCTGTGTACGCGCGCTGGCGCGCGCTCTCCGCCGTCGGCAAGGCCGACCACGTGCTCGCGCTCTGCGCTGACGCCGGCCTGTGGGCGGACGGGCATCCAATCAATACGCTCGAGGTCGGCTGCGGCGACGGCGCGCTGCTGTGCGAGTTGCATCGGCGCGGCTTCGGCGGTCGCCTCTCAGGCGTCGAGATCACCGAGGCCGCCGTCGCGATCGCGCGCGATCGTGTGGAGATCGACTCCGTCTCGCTCTACGACGGCCTGCATCTGCCGGACGGCGACGGCACCTTCGAGCTGGGCGTGCTCTCACACGTACTCGAGCACGTCCCCGACCCTTCCGCGCTCCTCGCCGAGGTCGCCCGCGCGTGCCGAGCCGTCATCGTCGAGGTCCCTCTGGAGGCCAATCTCTCCGCGCGACGCGCCTCAAAGCGCGAGCATGCCGCCGAGGTCGGCCACCTGCAGCGGCTCTCTCGCGATCAGGCGCGCCTGATCGTCGCGCGTGCCGGCTTGCGGATCGCCTGCGAGTTGGAGGATCCCCTGCCGCTGGAGGTACATCAGTTCTTTGCCGCCGGTGCGGCCTCGCGCGCCACGGCGAGCGTCAAGTGGGCGCTCCGCGTGGGCCTTCACCGTCTCGCGCCATCCCTCGCCCGGCGCCTGTTCACGGTGCACTATGCGTTTCTCTGCCTACCGGCCGCGTAACCGCCGCGAACAGCAGCGACAGCACCCTGCCCATCAAGTCATCCGGCACCGCGTCGGGGTCGGCGAGCTTCTGCCGGGCGATCCCGTCGGCGAGCGCATCGATCGTGACCGCCAGCTGCTCAGCCGGGATCTGCAGCTCGAGGTCGAACTCGCGCACCCCGTCGGCGATCAACTTCGTCAGCAGCTCGCGCATCTGCGCAAACCGCGCCGCCACCTTCGGGCGCACCCGCGCGTCACGCACTCCATACGCCCAGAACTCCATGAACAGCAGCAGCGCCTCTGGCTCGCGCTCGATCATCGTCATCCACTGACGCGCGCCGCCCGTGGCCCGCTCGGCCACCGTCGCGCGCGCGCCCACCGCGTCGGCGATCTCGCGCGCGTGCTTGTCGATCTCCCGCTCCATCAACACCAGGAACAGGTCCTCCTTGCCGTCGAAGTTCGAGTACAGCGCGCCCGTGGAAAACCCCGCCTCCGAGGCGATCTCCTCGACCGAGGCGCCGTGGAACCCGCTGCGCGCGAACACGCTCCGCGCCGCACTCAGCAATCGTTCGCGCGTGTTGGCCCTGCTCTGCTCGCGGGTCAGCCTGCCGGCCGTGTGCGTCCTCTGCGCTGTCTCCATCTGTCCATCATACTTGACAGAGCAATCACTATTTCGATAACGTTCATTATCCATCTCGGTCAGACAGACATAGGAGCAGCCACATGGCGACAGCGACGACCTCCGCACCGACAGACTCCTCCAACCCGGCCAGCTTGCCCGTCGACGCGATCACCTACGCGGATCTCTATGCGCGCTGGGAGCGTGGCAACTGGAAGGCGACTGAGCTGGACTTC